>NZ_JARXYP010000001.1:719718-1079578 GCF_029893805.1 Streptomyces sp. SAI-135 | reverse complement strand
CAGCGACGATGCGGTACGTGAGCAGTACGACCCTGCGCGGCACACGCTGGCCGAACGGGAGCGGGCCAAAGCCGCAGAGCTGACCGCGCTGGGGTTCGGCCGGGTCTCGCGTACGACGGTGCAGCGGATGCGGCTCGCCTACCGCAAGCAGGGTTTGTGGGGTTTGGTCGATCACCGCGCCACCCGCGCCACCCGGCCTACCGGGCGGGCCGATGAGCGGGTGGTGGCCGCTGTCCGTGAGGCGCTGCGTCGTCGGCGTGGCCGTTCCAAGGGCACCGTCAGCGGCGTGTTCCCCCTCATCCAGCAGATCCTCGAAGACCGGTACGGCCCCGGGGTGGTGCCCGTCCCGTCGCAGGCCACCTTGTACCGGCTGGTGGCGGCTCTTGCCCGCCCCCGGTGAACTGCCGGCGGGGCGGGTGCGGCAGGTGCCGGCCAGTTGCGAGGGGCGGGCTTTCACTCCGGCCACGGCTTTGCGGCCGGGCGAGCAGGTCCAGATCGACACCACCCGCCTGGACGTCTTCGCTCTCTTCGACGACGGCATCCCCAGACGTCCCGCTCTGACGATCGCCGTCGATGTCGCCACCCGCGCCATCCTGGCCGCCGTGCTGTGTCCGAGCGCGACCAAGGCCGTGGACGCGGCACTGCTGCTGGCGGAGATGGCCGTCCCGCACCCCGCCCGCCCCACCTGGCCAAACATCTGGCGCATGGACCACCAGCAGGGGGCCCTGCCCCACCAGGAGCTGGCCGCACTCGATGAACGTCTTGAGCAGGCGGCGGCCCGGCCGGTCGTCCTGCCGGAGATGATCGTCATCGACCGTGACCACGTCTTCGTCTCCGCCGCGTTCACCGCCGCCTGCGAACACCTCGGCATCAGCGTCCAGCCCGCCCCGCCCCGCGCGCCCACCGCCAAAGGCATCGTCGAACGCGCTTTTGACACCATCAACGCCCTGTTCGGCCAGCACCTGCCCGGCTACACCGGATCCGACACCACCCAACGTGGCCCCGACGCCGAACACGAAGCCTGCTACAGCGTCCCCCAACTGCAAGACCTCCTCGACGAGTGGCTGGTGCACTACCACCACCGGCCCCACGGAAGCCTGCGCCACCCGCTCATGCCCAAGAAGGCGTTGAGCCCGAACCAGATGTGGGCCGCGCTGCTCGCGGTCACCGGCTACGTCCGCGTCCCCCTCACCCGCAACGACTACCTCGAGCTGCTGCCGGTGCACTGGCGGTCCATCACCCCTGCCGGAATCCGCATCCAGCACCGCACCTACGACGCCGACCTCCTGGCCCCCTGGCGCGGCCAGCGCTCCCCCCACCCAGCCCGCGGCGGGAAGTGGGAGATCCGCTACAACCCCCACGACGTGCGCCAGGTCTGGGTACGGCTGCCCAACGGGAAGCTCACCGAAGTTCCGTGGATCCACCGCGACCACATCCACGAACCGTTCACGGGCGACGTCTGGCGGCACATCCGCACCACCACCCACCACCACTACGACAGGGGCAGCGAGCAGGAGGAAGCCGCCCTTGCTGACGCCGTCGACCAGCTCATGCGCCGCATCCACACCGGCCACGCCACCAGAACCGAACAAGCCGTGATGGCCCGCACCACCCCGCTCCCCCTGCCCCGCCACCCCGAACACCACAACCACAGCCACAGCCACGGCACCAGCGACAGTGCCGAGACCGGGGCCGGCACCGGGGCCCGGGCCGGGGCCGGGGCCGGGGCCGGGGCCGGGGCCGGGGCCGGGGCCGGGGCCGGGGATCTCGCACCGTGGGAAGAGGACGACAGCCTCGACGACCTCGACCACGACGACCTCGACCACTTCGACGAAGCCGACGAGGACGACGACCTCGACCAGGACGACCAGGACGACCAGGACGACCAGGACGACCAGGACGACGAAGCCGACGAGGACGACCTCCTCGACCAGGACGACGAGGACGGCCTCCTCGAGGACCTCGACGAGGACCACGGCGATGAGCTCGACGAGGACCACGGCCTCGACGGCGTCCATGACCGGCCCGGCAGTACGACCCCGCCCGAACGGCCCGCCCCGACCACCGGGTTCGGGCTTTACAACGCGCACGAGGAAGCCGACACCTGGTGAACACCCGTCCCGCCCTCGCCGAAGGCGACGAGCCACCCGAACCGTCCTGGCCGCTGACCACCTGGCAGGGCTGGCACCGCTTCGCGACCACCGACCCGCCCGCCCCGCCCCCACCGGGCGGACCACCGCGCCCCCGTGCAGAACGCCTGGCCTACCACTCCAGCTTCGTGACTATCCGCACCCCCGCCATCAGCGACCTGGCCGCACAGACCCGCACCCTGATGGTCCTGGGCCGCCACCAGGAGGCCACCGCACGTCCCTCACTGATCGTCACCGGGCCCGCCGCCGCCGGGAAAACGACCGCTCTGCTGTCCGTGGGCCGCACCTGCCACCTCGCCCACACCCGCAAAAACCCTCCCCCGCCCGGACGAAGCCGCCCCCCAGTCCCGGTCGCCTACGTCCTGGTCCCGCCCGGCGCCACCGCGAAAACCCTCATCACCGAGTTCGCCCGCTACCTCGCCATCCCCACGACCGCCCGCATGACCCAAAACCAGATCACCGACGCCGTCTGCCACACCTACACCGCTGCGGGTGTCCAACTCGTTCTCATCGACGAAATCCACCGCCTCAACCCCCGCACCACCAACGGCGCCCAGGCAGCCGACCTCCTCAAAGACCTCACCGAAAAACTGCCCGCCACCTTCATCTACGCCGGCATCAACGTCACCGACACCCCCCTGTTCTCCGGCGTCCGCGGCGCCCAGCTCGCCGGCCGCGCCTGCCTCATCCCCTGCGGCCCCCTGCCCGCCCGCCACGGCACCCGCGAACCCTTCCGCGACGTCATCACCGACATCGAAAACCACCTCGACCTGCAGCAGCACAAACCCGGCACCCTGCCCCGCCTCGCCCCCTACCTCCACCACCGCACCGCCGGCCGCATCGGATCCCTCACCCGCCTCATCCGCCAAGCAGCCATCACCGCCATCACCGACCGCACCGAACGCATCACCAAAACCGCCCTCGACGCCATCCGCCTCGACCACCTCGCCGAAACCCACCACCACCCCCGCCCCAACCCCTAACCCCACCCCCGCAGGCAGGCACCACAGCCAGCCCCACCTCGCGGCACCACGGCGCCCATCGCTGCGCGTGCGCAGCTAGGCGGCGGCGAGGTGGAGGAGCTCCGGTACGCCGTCCGCGCGGGCGTAGGGCTTGAAGCGGGGGAGCAGGTCGTCGACGAGGCGGGCGCAGCGCGGTGCTCCGATACGGCGGGCCAGGAGCAGGGACTGGGCCGCGGCGGCCGCGGCGGGCTCGGGCTCTTTCAGATCGAGGTAGCTCGCGGCGCGGTAGGCGAGGAAAACACCCTTCGTCTTGTCGCGGGCGGGCGGCAGCAGACGTTCACCCTCGCTGATCAACTGGTGGGCGCGGCGGGTGTCCCCCAGGTCCAGGAGGGCCTGTCCGGAGTCGACGGCGAGGTCGGCCTCGGACACCCACGCGCACCAGGCCGGCCGGTCGACGCCGGCATCCGAGAGGTGGTGCTCGGCCGCCGCGAGGGATCGCAGCACGGCACCGCGGTCACTACGGTCCCCGCGCGCGGCGAGCGCGCGGGCCAGACGCAAGTGGATGAGGCAACGGGCGGCAGGACTCTGCGCGCGGGCCAGGGCGGAGTGGAGGATGCCGGCCGCCGCGGTGTGATCACGGCGCCAAGCAGCCTGATAGGCGAGGTCACCCAACAGCCCAGCACCCAAATCGCGGTCCCCGGCCGCGTGCGCATGGCGCAGACCCGCAATCCAGCTCCGGCTCGCGTGACTGTGGCGGCGCACATCGAAGGCGTGCCAGGCGACGGTCTGGGCGAGGGAAGCCGCCAGGGTGTGCAGGCGCAGCCCGAGGGCCGGTGCAAAGCGGCCGGTCGCGAGGAGCCCGGTCACCGCGGCCAGGTGCGCCTCCAGGAGCGCGGGGGTGTGCTGGCGCTGCTCGGTAGACAGGCCCGCCAGGCGCCGGGTGGAGTCCTCCAAGGAGGCGACGAGGTCTTCACCCACGGGTGTACCGCCGTGGGCCCGGGCGAACACGCCTGCATGGCCGCCGTCCCCGCCCACAGCCCAACCAGACAGAGCAGTGCCGGAGATCGTCAGGAAGGTACGGCGTTCCATCACTGCTCACTCAGCCTCTCTCCAAACGGCACCAAACGGTGAGACCCGAGACAAGCCACCCCATCAGCCGCCCACGGCAGCCCGTTCAGCCAGACATCGACGCGACCCCTGTCCACCAGCCAGCCGAGCGCACCAGCGATAGAGACCTGTGATCCCTCGCCGGGACGAACGCCACGCTCACGCACCCCTGCTTCACCGACCCCGCAACACCCATGCCACCTGCACGACGGCGGCACGGACACCACAGACGCGTTCCCCATCGCCTTGCCGACCGCACAACGCCCCGCCACCCACGGGTAGAAGGTGGCCTCTTCCACACCCCCATCCAATCACCCAGCGCACACGACCGGTAACACCCTCACGGAGACAGGGCCCACGAAAACCCCTCAACTAGCGGGCTAGCTCGTAGAGTTGAACCCCACCTCGATCCCGAGCACACCGAAAAAGGGCAGCGGCCGTCACCCACGACCCCAGACACCACCCCCCGCAACCCAGTCCCCGTCCCCACGCCAGCCCTCCCCGCCAGCCAGGACCAGCCCGCTCACCACGCGAAGACGAACCACCCCGCCCCAACCCCACCCCAACACCTCTCACCAGCACAAACACCAACCAAGCCTTAACACCCCCACCCAACCACCAACACCCCACCCCCTCACTCAACAAACACCACACAACCCCAGCCCACCCACCCCCACCCCACTACCCCCAACCACCCCCAACCCCTCTCAACCAACCCACAACACCCCACCCCACACACCACCCCCCACACCAACAACCCCCCACCAAACTCAGGGAGCCGCTGACCAGTACGGAGTCCGCGTATGGGCCACGAGGAGCCACCGCCGCCGCCGAAGCACGAGGTCGTCGCCAACGATCTGCGTCTTCGACTCGACAACGGCGAGTGGGCGGTTGGGGAAAGACTGCCCTCCCGTGCGCGGCTCGCCGAGGAGTACGAGGTCGGCGCCAACGTCGTGCAGAAGGCTCAGGAAAGGCTCATCGCCGAGGGACGCCTTCAGGGCCGCGCAGGATCCGGAACCTTCGTCACCGAGCTCCGCGGGCGCCGCCGCATGATCCGCTCCCGCCACCGGGAACACCGCGGCGGCAGCCCCTTCCGCGCGGACATGGCCGAACTCGGCCGCACGGGCACCTGGGAGGCACACTCCGAGGCCCGCACACCCGCTCCGCACCCCATCGCCCAGCGGCTGGGCATCGAGCCCGGCGACCCGTGCGTCCGCACAAAGTACGAGTTCCTCGCCGACGGACGACCCGCCCAACTCTCCGTGTCCTGGGAACCGATGGCAATCACAGGCAACACACCCATCCTGCTGCCCGAAATGGGCCCGCTCGCCGGGAAAGGCGTCGTCGAGCGGATGCGCTCCATCGGCGTCGACATCGTCACCGCGCTGGAAGTCCCCCACCCCGCCCGCGCCACCCAGGAGCAGGCCAACCTGCTCGGAATCGGCCGCGGGGACCTGGTCCTCGTCATCGAGCGGACCTACTACGACGGCGACGGCCGCGCGGTGGAGACCGCCGACATCACCGTCCCTGACGCCCGCTGGGAGATTGCGTACGAATTCGGGGTGGACGCCCGGTAACACCGTACGGAGCGCCACGATCTCACCAGCCCCTGCCACGGAGGACCCCCTCCCGCACGGACGGCGCATTACGCGCATGACGCAGAACCCGCAGCTCGCCCACCAGATCGGCAGGCACCGCCACCCGCTCCGGGCACAGTTGCGCCACGGTCTCCAGGGACTCGCACAACGCGGCCACAAACGTCAGCCCTCGCGAGCGCTCCATGAGCCAGTGCGGTCCGGGCGGCGCCTCTTTACCGCCCGGGGGCAACACCACCGCCGCGGATCCGCGAGCGCCGGGCAGAGGCGGCCTGCAGCCGGCGGCATGCGCCGGGACGAGGAACGACAAGGTGGCCGCGCCCGGCATCGGATTCACGCTGTCCGCACCGGGCTCAGTCAGCCGCTCCAGCGCCTGCAATGCGAGGAACCGGCAGATGGTGACGACGCCGATCTCGCCGGCCGTAGCCATGCCACAGCCGCTCGCCCGAGCCGTCCCGTCGCACCCCATCCGGTTACCTCCGCCACCCGCGGCTCACGTGAAGGTAGAACCGGGCAGGGAGCCATGGGCGAACTGGTAGTTCGCAAAAAATCGCGGATCCCCCTCTCCCTCACTCACGGCGCGGTGACGGTTGCTCAGTTCCCTGCGATCGCACGCGCAAGAGACACGGAGCCTGCGGCGGTGGCCTCAGCCCCGCTTCTAATCGTGTGACTCACACGATTTGAAGTGGGTCCATCGTCAAGGCCGGTGAGTGGATTAGCAACGCCCCGCATACCGGGCGCAGTGTCACTGCGAATGTGTGACGCCTGGCCTCGCGTTGGCCGTAGGGACCGTCTCGGTAGCGGCACAGGCAGATCCGGGCACGCTGCTCGCCCAGAGGTCAGTCCAGGGGAGGCTCTCGTTGCGTCTTGCGTGCCGTCGTATCCTCAGGCGAGCTGGAGGCGGCCGGCGAGGGCATCGACCTGGCGGCGGAATGCGGGGCGTACCCGCTGTTGCAGGTCGTGGACCATGATGTTGGCCGCGGGGCTGCGGGAGAGGTCCTGGGGGCGAATTCTTCCAGGCTGAGCAGGTGCACCAGGATGGCGGCGGCGTCGTGGCGCTGGTGGTAGCAGCGGGCGACCTCGAGTCCGAAGGTGAACTGCCTCTCCCGGCTGGGCAGTCGGCTGGTGTCGACCTGGTCGGCCAGCCGCAGTCCTCCGGCCGCGTCACTGGCGAGCATCTCGATGCTCATCGCGTGCAGCGCCACGTTGGTGGGGCCGAACACCGTCCGCTGGACGCTGCCCTCCCCCGCGGTCCGAGCGAGCGGGAGGGCTCGCTGTTCCAGGCGCCAACGGGCTTGCGGCCAGTTGCGGCGGCGGGCGTCGGAGACGACGGCGACCAGTACCGAGCCGGTGATCTTCCGTGAGACAGCGAAGCTCCACGGACTGACCACCGACCGCGCCGACTTCGAGCGGTTCGCCCGCGCCCTGACCGCCGCGCACCTGGAGCGCGCCGCCGAACTCCGAGAACGCGGCCATGCCCTGCCGGGCGCGGCCGCGGCCCTCAACGGGCTCACCGAAGTAGGCGTACGGCAGATCGTGGTCTCGGGGAACATCCGCGCCGTTGCCGAACTCAAGCTGCAGGTCTTCGGCCTGGACGCCCCGATCCTGTGGGAGCTGGGCGCTTACGGGGAGGACCACGACGTACGCGCCGACCTCGTCCAGTTGTCCCTGGAGCGCGCCCACACGACCGCGGACGCCGCCGTGCTGATCGGAGACACCCCGGCCGACATCGAGGGAGCCCACACCAACAGCGTGCGCGTCATCGCCGTAGCCACCGGCCGAAGCGACCAGGCAGCCCTCCGCGACGCCGGCGCCGAGGTGGTCCTCCCCGATCTGAGGGACACCGACCTGCTGGTCAAGCTCGTGCGCCATGGCGGTTGACGGTGTGAGGCCGTCCCTCACCTAGTGGACGGAGCCGAGGAGCACGCCGACCCCGGCTCCTGCCAGGAGAAACGGTCCGAGCGGGAGGGCCGTCGTGCGGTGGGCACGGCGCGCGGCCATGAGGCTGAGGCCGTACAGCGTGAAGAGCACGAACCCCGCGAAGGTGCCGGCCAAAAGGATGCCCCATCCGTACCAGCCGGTGACGGCACCGATAGTCAGGGCAAGTTTCACGTCTCCGAAGCCGAACGAGGCGGGGCTGCTCAGCAGCAACATCACGCAGAAGGAGCCGAGCACGACAGAGCCGAGCAGGGCTGTCCTCCAGCCACCGTCGGCGCCGGGCAGCTGCGCCGCCACGGCGAGCAGGACCAGCGAGATCACAGCGAGCGGCAGGGTGAGCACGTCGGGCAGTCGCTGGACCATGAGGTCCACAGTGGCGAGCAGCACGCCGATCGGGATGAGCAGCAGCCAGACCACCAGTTCCGGGTGGTCTCCGACGGCGGCCGCCAGGACCGCGCAGACCGCGGCCGAGATAGCGGAGAGGGCGGTCGTGCTCGGGCCGTACGCGTCGCCGTCGGTGCAGCGGGCCCGCCCCAGCCAGCCGTTCGCGAGACCGGTGAAGGCGTGTCCGGCGGGACACGTCGTCCGCGAGGGCGCCTCGGGGGGAACGGAAAGCCGGTAGGCGGCGCGCGGTATGAACAGACCGGTGCCTGCACCCCACAGGACTGCCGCCGCGATGATCCAGAACTTCTGCACCCAACGGAGCCTATTCCGGTACAAGTTCGAGCAGCTCAGTGCGGAGCGACTTACGTGGGCCCAAAGCGTGCTGGCCGTCGCCGAGGCGCCGGCGTGAGGTGCTACGTCACGCCGTTGATCCCGTACTCCGGTAGAAAAGCCGCCGCGATGCGACCTGGCGCAGATCGCGGCGCTCCTCAACGACGTCGACGACCGGGGTTCTCTCCCGGCTGGCTCACCTTGCCGGGCCCGAAGGTGATCACCGCTTGGTCCGGGTCAGGGTTTCCAGGTGCGCAGGAATGAGGCGATCCGCTCGGCGGTGCAGCGGGGGTTGTTGAGCTCGTGGGCGAGTGCGGTGAGCTGTTCCCGGGTGGGGTTGACGGGAATGTTGCTGGCCTCGAGGTACATCACGGCGACGGCGCAGGCGACGGTGAGGTTGGAGCGCTCCAGCCACCGGCAGCGGCCCAGGGTGTGCACCAGGGCGGCAGCGCGGGCGAAGACGCCGTCGTAGACGGGAGTGTCGAGGAGTTCTCCGCGGTGGCGGGCGACGGCAGCAATGGGCACACCGTAGTCGTCGGCCGCCGGATCACGGTGCCCCGCACGCTCCGCTACTTCGAGAACCCAGGACTCGTCGACGTGCAGGATCACGCGGCCGCGCCAGGCTGTTGCTGGTCGTACGGGGCGTCGAGTCGCTGCTCCAGGTCGTCGAGGAACGTGCCGTGCTCATCGATGAGCCGCTGTGCAGCTGCCATGCCGGCGGCACGAGCACCGGTGGTGTCCTCGATAATGAGCCGCTCCACGTACTTGTTGAAGTCGAGTCGACGGGAGCGCGCGGCAGCCTTGCCAGCCTCCAACACGCCCTCGTCCAGTCGGACCTGCGTCTGCCTATTCGTAGCCACACCTCATGGTAGCAGGGTGGTAGCAGTCGCGGGCTGGGAACGAACGGCCACCGTCTGCCGGTGTCGCGCTTGGAGCCACCACCCCCATTGAGTGGAGACCCACAGAACGGCATCTCGTTACGTCCGGGCGGTTCTACGATGTCGCCGATGGCTTCCTACGCGAAGGATCCGCGCTGCATCGCCATGGCCGAGGCCCTGGTCCCGTTGCTGCGCCGCTCCAGTCCCGAGAACGCTGGCGGCTTCGGCGGCTCCTGCCAGGTGAACCTGGGCGACGAGGAAGCCGTCGGGCTCGGCGGAGTCGAACTGATCAGGGCTGCGATGCGCAAGGCGGCCCGGCAGTTGGACTGGAAAGCCGAGACGATCGGGTGGATCGGCACGCGATTCGGCACGATGGTCGCCGTTCGGGACACCCGGGAGGTCCCCGAGGAGCATCGGCCCGTCGTGGACGCCGCGATGTACGAGCGCATGAGCGCTGCGGTGACCAGGGTGTCGTCCGAGTCCGGCGACGTTCCTGTGCAGCGCGGCTCGGTCGCCCTGATGACTCAGGAGTTCCGCGCGGCTGTCGCTGAAGCGAAGGTCTGACCTAACGGAGTCCTACTAGGCCGAGCGGATCGTCGGCCGCGGCCAGGCGGGCCAGTCGGGAGCGCTGCTCGCCGATGCCGCGGCATCCGTCCAGGGGACGCAGGGCGTCCGGCCGTACGGCGGTGACGGCGTCGACGTACGTGCGGCCGCCCAGGGCAACCAGGTCGCGAGCCGCGAGAACGCCGAGCCAGGCAGCCTGGGCGCGCACATGACTGCCGCAGTCAGGGCTTGGTCAGACGCATGGGAATGACGTGGCGGGGCTCACCTGCGGTCGGAGTCGGCGTGGCTCGGGTCGGCATCGAGCGCCTGAAGCAGGTCCACGGCGCGAGGGTCGCCGAGTCCGCTCAGCAGCTTCGCCGCGTACCTGCGGACCTCCGCTTTAAGGCTCACGTCGCCGGCCAGGCGGGCGTAGACGTCCGGGGCGCGCATGTCGTCGAGCTCTAGGAGCTTCTCCACCACGGCCACCCGCCCCCAGCCGTCGAGTGTGGCGTCGGCGCTCACTGTCACGTAGACGTCAGCCGCGCGGGCGTCACCGAGCTCGACGAGCACGTTGGCCAGGCTGAATCGTTCGTGGACTTGAAGGTCTGTGCTGTCGGCAAGAGCGTTGAGGCGGTTGGCAGCTCGAACGTCCGCTCGGCGGTGAAGTGCCTGGGCCGCATCCAGTCGGAGGGAGGCTCCGAGCGCCATATTTCCGGCAAGCTCGTCGAGGCGATCGGCGCTATGGGGATCTGCCCCCTCCGCCATGCGACCCACCGCTGACGAGCGGATCCAGTCCTCCACACCGGTGTCGATGGCAACGCCGTAGCAGTGCTCGGCGCCGCGCGGGTCTCCCAGTCCTACGAGCGCCCCGGCCGCGTCCAACCGGTAGAGGATCATGTGGCTGTGATCGGCGGCGAAGCTGTGGCACAGTTCCCTGGCCCGGGGGTCGCCGAGACCGGCGAGCGCTCTGCAGGCCCTGACCCGGACGTGTTCCGGCATGCCAGTGTCGGTGGCGAAGTCATGGCACAGCTGGGCGGCGCGGGGATCGGCCAGCCGCGCCAGGTCAGCAGCCGCCTCCACCCGGATGCCGTCGCCTACGCCGGTGTCGGTGGCCAGGGCGAGAAACTGGTCTGCGACGCGGGGATCGCCCAACCGCTCAAGCGCCTCGATGGCGTCGTGCCGTTGGAGGTCGTCAAGAGTGGTGTCCGCAGCGTGAACTAGGCACAGGTTGGCGGCCCGGGACCCGGTACCCGGGGCCAGTTTCTTCAAGACCGCCAAGCGATCGCTCCGCGGCACCATGTCGTCGATCGCGAAGGCGGCGTAGACGTCGTCGCAGTCTGGTCCTCCGAGCTGCGCCAGTGCTGCGGCCGCCCCTACCCGGCGTTCGGGCTCAACCGACGTGTTCAGGGCAAATGAGGCGTAGATGCGAGCGGCTCGGGGCTCATCGATCTTCGCGAGATCGTCGGTGTCCCTCAGTCTGGCCCAGTCTGGGGACCTGCGGTCATTGGCGCGATCGGCGTAGTAGTCGGAATGAAGTGCGGCGGCTCGCCGAACGAGTTCCTCTGGTATGCCGGTGCCCAGGCGAGCCTGGTTGGCGATGAATCTGTACCCCCACGTTCCCGCGCGCTGCGACGCCAGTCGGCTCAGATAGCGGACGCAGGTGTCGTGGTCCTTCTGGAGCGCAACGTCGAGCAGGAAGCCGACATAGGAGTCGTCTCCGTACGGAGCTTTCCAGTACCGGCGAAACCAGACTCGCGGTCGGACACCCTGTGCGTCACTGCTCGGAACGTATCTCCCGGGACGGCGCAGAAGCTCGTGAAAGGTCCTGGGATCGCGGGCGGCATGGCGGGCCGCGAGGTGCTCCTCGAAGGTCTGATGCAGGAAGACCAGGTCCCCGGCGCTGGCGCTGAGCATGCCACTGCGGCGCAAGGTAGCGTCCAAGAACCGACGCCAGGTGTCGGAGGGGACATGCTGGGCGGCGTCGGAGGAAAGGCGGGCGTCGGGGTGGGCGGCGACGATGTCCAGCGCGAGCGCGGTACTGCCCGCGTGGCGGGCGGCGGCAAGGTGCTCCAGGAGGTCGGGCAGCTTCTCCACGACACGGTTGGCGGCCCTCTGAACCACCTCACGCCGGCCGGCCACGAAGGCCATGGTCTGCGCGCCCAGACCGCCTGAGCCGGAGGAATCATGGTGCTCGCGGAGCAGCAGAAGAAATCGGTCATACAGAGTGCCGCGACTCTCGGGTAGGGCCTGACGGGGGTTCTCGGCATAGACCTGGCACAGCATGGCGGCCATCAGCGGGACGGCGGCAGGGCTCCGCAACCGTGCGCGGTCGAGGGCACGCAGGAAGGCTTCGGTGGCCCGTTCCGGATCTTGACGGGTTCCGGGCAAGGCCGCGAACCAGCGTCGGGCGACGGTGCGCAGATCCGACGAGGAGAAGGGCTGCAACGTATACCGGGACACGTCCGCGCCGAGAGCGGTTAGTTCGCTCTCCGGCGCCGGGCGGGTGGCCACCACGAATCGGTACACCTGAGGATCCTGGGCCGCCAGGGTACTCATCAGCCTGCTTCTCGGATACTCGGCGGTGACTTCGTCCAAGCCGTCCACCAGGACGAGCCAACGGGCCGCGTACTGAGGCCGGGTGCGAAAGAAATGGGGCGTAAGAGTTTCGTTCAGTCCGTGGGGAGAGAGCTCGTCCGTGACCGCAGTGGCCAGCACCTCCGGAAACGGGACACCCTTCGTCCCGGGTGCGGGCGTCAGGGACGCGGCCTGGACGAGCACTGGGATCTGGGCTGAGGTCCCCTCCACTACACGGCGGGTCAATTCGGCCGCCCATGTGCGCAGCAGGCTTGACTTGCCGCCCCCGGGGCCAGCCACGACGATTCCATTGTGCGGCTGCGCAAGCACGTCGTCCGGCGAAAGCGTGTCCGCCACCACCGTCTTATCCGCAGGCCGGTCCGCGTCCGACGGTTGGTGCTCCGAGCGATGGTGGGTACGCAAGTCTTGGCGCAAATAGACGTCGGCAAGCGGGGGAAGGCGGCTGGCGGTCCGACCAGGCAGGGCTGCGGGGTAGGGGTGGTCACGGACGGCCCTGGCAACGGCCGCTAGGTACGGGGCCAGCAGCCGCTCCGTGTCGGGTACTGGCGCGGGTTCGATCACCATGTTGCACAGGCCGTGCGCAGCGAGTGCGGCGCGGAATGCCGGCAGCCCCGCCGGAGCGGTGATGGGCACCGCAGCCAGGACACTGGCATCGTCCGCGACAGCGCGATCGGTCACCAGTACGCCGATGAGCAGCGGGCCACAGAACAGGGCGGTGCCGGATGCGCCAGCCCAGCCCGACCCGCCGGCCCGCTGCCGGGGCACGATGCCCTCGTCGACGTGGACGGTCATCAGCCGGGACTTGACCGCCTGCAGGGGGTCTACGCTGCCGCGTACGACCATGGTGTCGCGCAGGTTGCCGGGGCGTGCTTCCGCGTCCGGGAATCCGATGCCTTGGCAGGGCACCCGCTCCTGGCCGGTGACCTCACCGAATCGCATCCTGCCCGGCAGTCTCTCCTCCCTCCAGGCGGATTCCTCGATGGCGAGCAGTGCCACGTCCTGTTCAGGGAAACGGTCGAGGTCCACCGGAGCGGTCGGCCAGCAGACCTGCGACGCCAGCCAACGGTGGCGCGCATGCCGGTCCAGCGGCCGAACCTCCACCGGCGTGTTTGGCGGCAGGTCCCGCACCACGTGGTAAGCGGTCAGCACTAAGTGGTCCGCCAGCAGGTAGCCGCTGCCCACCCGCCGGGTGAGGGGGACCCACACCTCGACGACCCGCAGCAGAGCCTCCGCCTCCATTCCCATGGCTCGTCAGCGCCGGTGATCAGGACGGACGCTGCTCGACGTCGCGGGAGACGCGAGCGTCCTCGCCTTCGGCGTCGATGGGCTGCAAGGTGAGCCTGATGGTGTGGACCCGGCTCGCGCTGGCCGCACCGCGGGCCTGGGCGGACCACGGCAGCACGAAGATCTTCGTTCCGGCCTCGCCCTCCTTCCGGACCTCCACAGTGAACTCCAGCTCCACCGGTCCGGTACGGAACCTCAGTGCCTTGCTGCTGCCCTCATCAATGGCCTGCTGCAACTGCGTACGGATGGCAGCCACGGTCTCGCCCAGCTCGGCCCACGGCTCCTGCGACACGTTTCCCCCCCAAGCCCGAATGACCTCTCAGAGTAGTGCAGTTGTACACGACGCCGGTCTGCAGACACCCTCGATGGTTCAGGGCCCTGGTGAGCTCCCGGTTGGCAGCCCGCGCCGCCTCCAACTCGGCGTCCCGTTCCTCCAGGATCGCTGTCGAGTCGGCACCCAGACCATAGGACAGAACGGTGGGCCGCTTGGGGCGGAAGGCGTCAAGCGCAGGGTCGTCCGCGAGCTCGGCGAGCTCGGCGGGGGACGCGTACGCGGGTATGCGATGGCTCCAGAGTCGTTGTGCGTGGTGTGGCGGAGAGGGAGGGCACGCCCTTTGTTCCGGCGCCAATGCCTGGCGAGCTCGCTTCATGGATCGCAGTACGGATCCCTGTCATCACCACCAACGGAGGCAACAAGTGGCGTCGTGGGCCGCCCAGTCGGCTAACCCAACGACAAACGTGGCCCGTGTGCTGTTCTGCCGGAACTCCCCCGGCCAACGGCCACCCGTATGAGGTAGTCGCTTCACGGCCCGAGGGTGGCGTCACGCGCCTCGGGCGGCAAGCAACTGGGTTCGGGTGTACAGGGTCCTGCCGTCCGCGGGTGTTTTCCGCAGCAGCTGGAACAGGCCCCGTGGAGGTTCAGGGTCGTGGGGTTTGACCGCGGGCGCGGAGATGTCGTCGAGGAGGACGTCGACGAGGCGGGCGAGGGTGTGGCAGCCGTTGCCCGAGTAGCCGAATCCGATCCCCCAGCCGTCCCTCTCGGGCGCGAGCCACAGGGTGCCGTCCTGGGTGCGTACCCAGGACGTGTTGTTGCTGAGGATGAGCTCGGCGAGCGGCGATTGGGTGGGCAGGCGCTGGAGGGTGTAGGTGAACAGGTCGTCGTTGCGGGTGCGGAGTGCGCGGTGCAGAACCGGGACGCCGGCGACAGGATCGTCGAGGAGGACGTCGCTGTCGGGGTCGCGGGCGTTGTCGAGCAGTACTTTCTCCACGACCGTGGGGGGCTTGTCGGACGGCGCGGGGACCAGGCGCGCGGCCCACTCGCGGGCCGTTGGGCAGGCGTCCGGTTCCACTGCGGTCATGGCACCGGTGTGCCAGTCCTGGCCTCCGTCCCAGCGCTGGGAGAAGTCCGCGACCCGGTGCGCGAGGACATCGCGGCGTGCGGTGATGGTCAGCCAGCCAGCACGGCGGACCATCTCCGAGGGTTCCTGCGGGGCGGGCCGGCTGATGGGGGCGGGAACCGCGCCGAGGACCAGGTGAGCGCCGTCGCCGCCGTCAGCGGCGTTCTTGCGCAGTTCGGCGATGTTGCGGGTCGCAGAGGCGTGGCCGCGACGGCGGATCTCCCGCGCGAGGTACCAACACAGTTCAGCTGCCGGGGAGCCGTCGGGCTCATCGGCGGCGAGTTCCACGAGTGCGGTGATCGGGGTGCGGATGTCACGTGCGGGGACGACCGCGGGCGGTGCGCCCGGGCGCCAGGCGGCGATCGCGTCGCGGTCACGCAGACTGTGGAACCAGTAGGGGGCCGGCTGCCCGAGTACGGCCGACAGCTGGGCCCAGGTCGTCTCGTACTGCCGGCCTGTCCCGTTGAGATCACAGGCCAGTAGCTGGGGCACGTCGGGGTCTGTCACCTGGGTGCCGGTCTGGGCGGCCACCACACACGCGTACCGGTCGGCCAGATGCTCGCCGTGAAGCCGGCGCAGGGCCCGGATCACTGCCTGGGGGCTGGCGTTGCCGTCGATCAGCGAGTGCGCCAGACCGACTCCGCCTCCTGCGGTCTGCCACCGCAGCACCGCATAGTCGTCGAGTAACTCGGCCTGGTCGAAGTCTGCGTCGCCGGCCCCGACAGCCTGCTCCAGCCAGTGCGACTGATCGTTTGCACCGTCGTCCTGCCCGGATCTCCGCGTGAACCGCCCCATGTCTGTCCCTCCGTTGGATTCTTGATGCGGCCCGCCAGGTAGGCGAACACCCGTGATTGCGAACCGACTTCACCTGCCCTTCCCTCACGCGGGGGCTCCCATCCCCCGCCACCTGAACTCCCTCGTGCGGAACCTTCAGCTGCTCTGCTGTGAAGGCAGTGACACTCGACTCACGATCGCGGTGCCGAGCCCGAGCGGCTCGCGGTCGTCACGCCGCACGACCTGCGTCCGGGACTGCTTCGGCTTCGCCTTCTGCGTGATGCAATCGCTCTTCTTCGCCGCCTCCCGGGCAGCGGCCAAGGCCTGGCGCGCGAGGTCGCCCCGGTTCACCTCACCGATCACGCGATCACCACGCCAGCCGTCTCTCCGTCCAGCGGGCACTCGGCCAGCGCGGTCAGCCGGGCCGCCCACGGCGCGGCCGCTGCCTGCTCGGTACGGTCTGCGGTGCGCTCGCGCAGCTGCTCCAGCCGCACCGTACACAGGTACTCGGCGGTGCGCTCTCTGGCAGTGTCGGCGGCCTTCGTCGCTGCGGCGACGGCGTCCGCGCCGTTCGGGTTCGCGCGGAACCAGCGGCGGTTCTGCTCGGTCTTGTAGGCCCGGCGTGCTTCCTCCTCGGCCTCAGGAGTCCTGCCCAGCCGCCCGAGAGCGCTGCTGCGGTACTCGGGCAGCGCCTGCTCCACGGTCTGCCAGGCGTCGAATGCGAGCACGGCGGCCGCCGCAACAGGGTCCGCCTCCAGCTCGCCCGGCTCCACCAGCTCAAGGAACTGCTGGTGGGTCGCCTCGATGTCGGCTTCCAACGTCGAGCGGACGTGCGCGGCCACCGCGGCGACGTCGGCGGCATCGTCCAGGTCTGCCGCCCAGGTCGCCGCGACCAGCCCGGCCTCCACGATCGCTGCCTCGGTCCGGCGCCGAAGACCGCATGCCTCGCACAGCCCGGCCGACCGTTCTCGCCCGCATTCCCCGCACGGCAGTTCCTGGCGCACCGCTTCGGCGGCCGCCGCCTCCTGCCGCTCACGCTCCCCCCGCTCCCGGGCAGCTCCACGAGCCGCCTCCCGCCGGGCCTGCTCCGCCCGCGCCTGTTCACGGCGCCACACGAAGTCCTCGGCCTCCGCCACGGCGTACTCACGCAGCCGGTCCTCGAGAACCCGACGGCGCTCCGTCACACCGAGGGCGGGCAGCTCCCGGTCGATGTCAGCCGAGATCCGCACCCGACGGGCACGGCGAAAGTGAATCACGTTCCCGCAGTTCGCGCAGTCGCCGCCGGTGTCCAGCCGGATCCCGTCGTCACAGCGCACGTCCGAGCACGCTGGCCGCTGCACCAGGCCCCGCCTAGTGATCCAGCCGAACGGTCTGCTCACTCGCGCCTCGCCACCGGTCTCCTCCAGCCGGTCGGTGAGCCGGTCGGCCAGCAGCCGCGGCGCACCCTCCGGCTGCATCAACAGGTCCTTCAGCCGCTCCAGCTCAGCCTTCACCGCCGCCACGACCTGGTCCTGCTGCCAGCGGTTTAGCCCCGCCCACAGCCACGCGACCGGTCCCAGCGCCACCCGCAGACCAAGATCGTCAGGAAGGTCCGGCCTCCCCTGCTGCCGCGTCTTTCCACCCACCACGGCCTTCGGCCAGCCACCGGCCTGCGTCCCGCCGGCAAGCTGCCCACCCTGCTCATCGACCGCGGACTTGCCAGGTTTTTCCCCGCGGAACGGGCCGACCTCCACCACCGGCAACGCAGACTCGACAGCGGTGTGCTCGCCATCCGCGGCCTGATCCTCGCGCACGCACACGCGCTCCGGCCGACGGCCCTCACCCCCGCGGCCTTCGCCGGAAAAACCCTCAGAGAGCGGGAGGGGAACGACGGGAGTAACCACAGGAGCGTGGTCTGCGTGGAACTCTGCACCATCGGGACGCTCCCGATCCCCCGCTTCCACGACCTGCTCGGCACTACAAACCTCAGGCGTACCCAGGGAATTCGCATCCTGGCCAGGAGCAAGATCTCCGAACGCACCATCAGGACGCTGCGAAAACACCGCTCCGGAGCCCTCAACGGCCTCCGCAAGGGCCAGAACCCGGCCGTGCGCGCGGGCGACCGGCAGCAGCATGACCTGACCACGGCCCTTCATGCGCGTCGCCGTCGCCTTCCGCCCCCGGGCAACGACCCCGGCATCCGTCAGCCGGGCCAACACCTTCCGCGCCCCCGACGGCGAGCACCCCAGCAGCCGCGACAGCGTCGCCGCCCCTCGCCCCTCCTTCTTCCGCACCAAGCCGCCACACAGCTGCAGCCAGCCCGACGCCCGCGTGTTCAGCACCATCAACAACAGCCCGAGCCGGTCGGTCGCCGCCCCCTTGCCCGTCCGGCCGGCCAGCAGCCCCGGCGGTGTCGGTTCCTTGCCCTCCGGCCTCCAACCAGGGCCGAACAAGGCCTCCAGCAAGCGCAACAGCACCGCCAGCTCCACCTTCGACAGAGCCAGCGGGTGCGCCGCTCCCCCGTCCTGATGCGCCCGCCACAGCGGCATGACCAGGCAGTCCAGCCCGACCGGATGTCCCTCAGCGTTGGTGACCACCCGGGTGTGCAGGGCGTCGGCCTCTCGCAGCACCGGCAGCACGTCGTGATGGACCGTCGACTCCGTCATGCCCAGCCACCGACTCAGCTCCGCACCCCAGATGTACGACAGGAGGTCATCCTTGCGCCCCTCAGGCGCTCGCGACTTGGCGTACAGCGCGACCGCCGCCAACCGCGCAGCGTCCCCGAGCCCAGCCAGAGAAGGGTCCGCCAGCAGGGCCCGGACCGCGTTCAGCAACCGCAGTCGCATCCCCCGACCCAGCCGCAGCGCGTCATCCAGGCCTCCGCCGGGCAGCAACCGCAGACCATCCCGCCGTGCAGGAGGCTCTGGCCCGTCGAGCAAGGAGGAGTTGGTGAACGCCGGCAGCACCGCGGCTGTCGCCGCAACGCCACTCATTCCCGCGCCTTAAGAGCAGGCGAGGCGAGCCGCACTGCGGTCCAGATGTCGATTGCCGCATCAACGGCGCTCCGGGCATCCCAGGCAGACCGTTCAAAGGACATTGTCCCAGTCCGCTCACGTGGCGGAGGAGTCGGTCGAAGGGGAAACTGTGACCGGATAGACGGCGCAAAATGCGCCAACCGGGCATGGATGGGCTGACAAAGGGCAGCACGATGCTGCAACATTGGGTCATGCCTCGCTTCAACCTCGAGGTGGGCATAACGAAGGCCTCTTTGGCACTTCGTGGTTCGCTCCAGAACCAAGATCGAACTGTCCGACCGGCCGCTAACCGGAAGGACAGAACCTTCGGGAGGGCCCGCTAAACCCGCCCGGTGGCAGATCGGACGCCCTCGCCAAGGTGACCGCTAATCACCTCGATGGCCGGGCGTCCCGGCGGCTCAAACCCGTTCACCGGGCGCCGCCGCAATCGATCACACCATCGCTCCTCCTCTCGGAGCGCAGGTGTGCCCGCCGCCGAAACAGCGCGGGAAGACAAAGAAGGCACCCAGCCGGAGCGTCATCGCTGCTACGGAGGATGCCTTGTTGCGTGCCTGGCAGTGGGTACGGGTACTCTCGTGCACGTCGAGACCTTCCCTGGATAGGTTCTCGGCCACGGGATCCGGAGCGCCAACTCCTGGGGTCCCACAGGGTCCGCGAGGTCGCACTCGCGGGCCCTTGCCTTTTCTCTATGTCTAGTGCCTGAGGGACACCGTACCCCCCTGCGATCACCCGCCGACAGCCCGGTACAGCATCTGTCGCCGGTGACGCTAGGCCTTCTGACAGGGCGACAGAGCCTCCTACGACTCGTCAGGGTTCCAAAGGTCATGCACCCCTGGCGAACCCGCCCCATCTCCAGCTTCGCCATCCCGCGTGCGAGGCAGCGTGGCGCCAGCGCCTGCCGCCGCGCCCTCAGCGATGCCGCAGACGATCGTGGCACCGCATGCGATTGCGCTGACGATGCCGGCTCCGATAGCGCTGTACTTCAGTGCCCCACGCCACCAGCTCTTGCCGTCGAGGTCGTAGTTGTTGACGGGATCGACGCGGCAGTACTCGTAGGCGCTTGCCGAACCACCGGGTACCGGGTCGACGGACAGGAAGCGTCCGGTAGTCGGGTCATAGATACGTATCCCCATGCGGGTGGCACCGGTCACCGTCTCGCCCAGCCAAAAGCCGACTCCCCCGAGGTCCTCGCGACGCTCCGGAAGGTCGCCGAGCCCCACGCTCACCTCTCCGCCGTGCCCAGGCGTTGGGCACCGACACTGCCCACGTTCGGGAGGTTCTCACCTGGGCCGGTGTCCCCATCACCGACGTGCGGATGAAGGGCCGGGGAGTCAGCACGGGCGTGAAGGCCGCCGACATCCCCCTTCCGAGCCCCTCTCCCAACCCCTCCCCCGAGGGCCCTGGACCTGTTGTTGGCACAGGTCACGCCAACAACAACGACACCGAGCTGACGGTCTCCCGCCTCCCGAGCGGGGCCCAGATCATCTCGGTTCCCCACCCCACGAACCCCGCCCGGACCCACGTCCAGGTCATCGGGCCGATCGAGAGCTGAACCCATGGACTACGCATCAATGTACCGCCAGGCGATGGCGGACGGCTCCACCGAATACGCCCAAGTCGATCGTCGCCTCCGCCCCCATCCACGCATTTCTGCGCCTTATCGCATACGCCAGCGTTATTGTTTATGTCACGTGTCCAACCAGCCTCTTCAATAGTGTGACTCGTCTCAGTCGTCACCCTCGACGTCGGCGTCCTGGTGCTCGCCATCGCAGGCTCATAGGCCGGAGCGCTCACGAGGCTGGCCAATCAGCGAGCGCAGCACCGGCACCGTAGAGCCGGCCGCGGTCAGCCCAACTAGCACAGCGGCTGCGCGGGGGACCTCCGTCAGCGCGGCGAGACCGCCGACGACCAGCCCGAGCACGAGCGCGGTGAGCAGAACGACGGTGGTGTGCAGGGACAGAAACGGCGGCTCCGTTTCAGAGCCGCTCCGGCCGGGCCGCGCCGGCGGCGGTGTCATCTGGGTCATGCCAACAGCATCACCCCAAGCATGCCGCTGACCTGCACCAATCGAACAAGCTGAGTCCTACGCCGATCAAGACCGCCCACTACCGAACACACCACCGTCCTGTTCCGGTTTGTTTCGCCGTGTTCAGTGCCGTTCCTGTCAGGCGGGTCTACTCTGCTGCCCACAAAGCACGCACCGGGGGGACGACGTGGCAACCAGTGGCGGCAACGATGGAGGAAGTTACGCGGCAACGCTGCAGGAGCTGGCTGCGGCGTTCACCGAGCTGAAGCGGGATCGTGGAGCCCCCTCCTACGACCGCATCCTCGTGCGCGGAAAGAAGGTGTGCGGCGAGCGGCATGCGATGTCGAAAGCCTCAGTGAGCGAGGTGTTCGCCGGACGGCGGGGCCCGGCCTCCCTGGACCGACTGCTGTGGCTGGTGCGGGTCCTGCTCTCCTATGACGACGGCGAAGAGGTGAAACCGCCCGAACGGCGTGATCCCGAACTCCAGGTCTGGAGGGACCGTTGGCACACGCTCGAACGCGCCAGGGCCGCTGCCCGCCGTGCACTTTCGACGGGTGACGCGGAAAGAGTGCTCGCGTCGGACCCGGACTCGGCTGCGGCCACCTCCCTGGTGGAGGGTATTGAGCCCGACGACACATTCTTGCGGTCCGGCAGGCATCAGCGCCCCAGCACCTTTGACCTCCTGAACGAACTCCCCGCATCCGCCACGCAACCAGTGGGAGAAGACAACGCAGCCGCAGCCAGCCGGGGGGCGCCGCCGCCACCAGATAGCTCGCTCGCCACACCGTCGTCCCTGAGCCTTGCGGACGAGCCGCAACCGACGATGGTCGGGCTGCCACCGAGGCTCGCGCAGGCGTTCTCGGCGCCGGAAGTCCGCGTGGACGCGGCCTGCCTGACCGCTGAGACGCTGATGTTGGCGCTAGCTGAACCGCTGCGGCTGATCCACGAGGGCCGCATCCGCCCTCAGTCGATCGACGTGCGGATCCTGCTGCCCTCCCGACAGATCAACCTGGCGTTCCCGGTCTCTGTGAAGAGCCCCAGGGACACCTCTGTGAGGAGCCTCGACGGCGATCCGGTCCACCAGCGCTGGCTCGAGCTGCGCAACGTCCAAGGGCAAGTCCTGCGTCACAATCTGGTGGCACTTCGCTCGACGCACGGCATCGACGCCCGTGTGACCTTCCGCGCGCTGCCCTTCACCCCGCCCATGAAGCTGTACCTCCTCAACGGGACGGAGGCCCTGATGGGGTACTACATGATTGCCAAGCGGAGGGAAGAGGTGGAGGGCCAGACCCTGGAGACGTACGACACCCTCGGCGCCGCGTCCCTCCTCTTCTCCTACGTACGTCAGGCAGGAAGGCGGGAGGCAGTTTTCGTCGACCAATCGCAGATGTGGTTCGACGCCCTCTGGGAAACCATTACGACGGACCTGTCACTCTCCTAGGCCCCGTCTTCAAACAGATCTCACCCAGAGCAGGAACGACGCTAGGCTGACCGCCGCCTCGTAGGAGGTGGCGGTCTTGTCGTACCTGGTGGCGATGCCTCGGAAGTGCTTCAGTCTGTTGAAGCACCGCTCCACGGTGTTGCGTCGACGGTATGTCTCGCGGTCGAAGCCGGGTGGTCGGCCGCCCTGGCGGCCGCGGTTGTGTCGGTGTTGCTGTTGATCGGCCTTCTCGGGGATGGTGTGGCCGATCCCGCGTTTGCGCAGGTAGGCGCGGAACCCGCGAGAGCTGTATGCCTTGTCTGCGACCACGTGGGCGGGGCGGCAGCGCGGGCGGCCGAAACCGAGGCGCGGGACGCGGATGCGTTTCAGCAGCGGCTGCGCACAGATGCCGTCATGGCGTTGGCCGGGAGTGATCAGGAGGGCCAGGGGTCTGCCTCGGCCGTCGCAGGCGAGGTGGATCTTGGTCGTGAGGCCTCCGCGTGATCGGCCGAGGGCCTGATCGTCCGGTTCGTCCGGCCGACGCACCCCCCTTTTCGTCCGGTGGCGGCGGCATGCTGGTGAGCTCGCACGATGGTGGAGTCGATCTGGACGAGCCAGTCGATGTCGCCGGCCGCATCAGCCTGGGCCTGGATCTGCTGGAGCGCCTGGGTGCAGACACCGCTCAACGCGTAGCGACGGAAGCGGGTGTAGACCGTTTGCCATGGCCCGTAGCGGTCGGGCAGGTCACGCCACGGCAGGCCGGTGCGGATCTTGTAGATCATTCCGTTGATGACCTGCCGGTCATCCGCCCTCGGCCGGCCAGTCACGGCCCGCGGTATGAGCGGAGCGAGTAATTCCCACTCCTGGTCGCTGAGTTCATGTCGGCGCATCAGGCCATGATCTGCCAGAGGGTGATCTTTTGATGACGGGGGCAGCAGCGCCTGCACAATCACGGCATGACCAATACTGTCGAAGCAGCCTGGCACAAGATCCTGACCACTGCGGGCGAACCTCTCCGACCTGAAGAATCGCCGCTTGCCGCTCCGTTTGCCGAGTTGGTGCTGGTGGCGCATGCCGAGCCGTTGCTTCGTCAGCTCTACCCCTGGACCGGTATGTGGGAGCTGCACTTCAGCAGGTGCACGGAGATCCGCCACACCTGGGACATCCCCTACATCGGCACCCTGGGAGACGGCCGGTACTACGTCGAGGGGCCGAGCCGCACCAGCCCGCGGATCGCCGAGACAGACAGCGCGCAAGCTGCAGTAGCGATGGTCATTGATCGTCTACCACCACGCTGCGGCCCAGCCTTCATCGGCAATGCAGAGGCACTGGCCGCCTACGAGAGGGCGCGGGACGGCAAATGGAACCTTTGAAGACGGGCCCTAGTGACTTCCGATGCGACGCATATCCCCGATGCGCCCGCGGCTTCACGGTCCTCCCGCGCAGGTGGGCAGTGGAAAGGACGCTCGGCTGGCTCATGCACCACCGCCGCCTGGCCCGTGACTACGAGACCCTCCCGGCCCGCTCCACCGCCAGGATCTACCTTGCGATGATCGCCCTGATGGCCCGCCGCCTCACCAGAGAATCCACTCCAACCTGGCGAGGACTCTGATACCTCGTCAAAACCGCTTCTCAGGACGAAATATCAGGAGAAGACGCCCCCTGACGCAGAACATTGCCGACATCCAAGGTCAGCTCGATGAACGCGCCGATGAACTGGAGGCTGCCCGCGCGGCTAACCGAGAGCTGACCCGAGCCCTGAGCCAGCGCGAGTGACCGATACGAGGCGCGCACTGAGTGTGATCGCTGGTCAGCCCATGAGATGTGCGGACGACTTCGGCAGGTCCGGTGACGGGTCCTGCAGGCCGCTGAGCGCCAGGACCGTCATCACCACCGCAGCCCCCGCCGCCACGCCGAAACCGGCGTGCGCACCGCCCGTGTCCACCACCCGCCCCGCGACTGCCGCGGCGCCGGCTATTCCTGCCGCGCTTGCGGAATTGCCCCAGGTGAACGCCTGGGTGAGGACGGCGCGCGGGACCGACGACTCGGTGAGGACGGAGGCGAGGATCAGGAGGACAGGCACGGCGAGTCCGGTGAGGGCGAGGGTGGCGCCGACCGCGAGGGGCGCATCGAGGAAGATCAGCGGGCCGCTCGAGAGGGTGAGGACGGCTGCGGCTGCGGCCTGGCGGCGCCGGGGTGAGCCACCGTGGCTCCCCGCTCCGTAGGCCCAACCACCCACCAGATTCGAACAGTTGGAGGCGAAGTAGAGCAGCGCTGCCACGTCCGGCGTGCCGTGTCCGACCGCGTACGCGGCAACGGACACCTGCATCGCGCCGAAGAACACCCCGAGGGCGAGGCCGAGCGCGACCTGCCGCAGGAATGCGGAGCGGAACAGGGCGCGTCCGGCGTGCCGGCGCTCGGCGCGCCCAGCGATGGGCGGCACAGTACGACGCTGGGCGGCGAGGGTGAGCCCGCCGCCGACGACGAGCGCGGCGGCAAGGAGGACCCCGGCGCCCGGGCGGCCAGCCGCCCCCAGGACGCTCACCAGGGCCGGGCCCGCCATATAGGAGACGCCGTTGACGAGGGCCTCCAGGGCGAAGGCGGTGGGCAGCGCGGCAGCCCGTTCGCCGGACAGCAGGGCGGACCAACGAGCGGCGGACAGGGCACCAATCTGGGGCAGCGTTGCCCCGACGAGCACCCCGGCGACTACGTCCGGAACGGTGCCGGCGAGCAGTAGCCCCATGGCCCCGGCATGTGCGCTCAGCACGCAGTAAAGCACTCGCGCCTGCCCGAACCTGTCGACAAGGCGCCCGATTTGGGGCCCGGCGACGGCGTCCGCGACAGCAAATCCGCCGGTGACGAGACCCGCGGCGGCATACGACCCGGTGCGTGCGTGCACCAACCAGACGATGCCAATCCCCGTCATGGCGATGCCTAGACGCCCGACAGCAGCGGGAAGGAAGAAGGCCCAAGCACCCGAAGTACACAGCAGGGTGCGGTAGTTCGCCGACGCCGAAGGCACGGCGCATCCCTTTCGCCGCCCGGCGGGACGCGCCACACGGGATCGTCGGCGTCCGGATGTGCCGACCCGTGGCTGCGCCTGGAGCCGTCCAGTGGTGGCGTGGAGCGGGGACGCGCACCCCACGCCGACTCCGTCACCGGGCAGATGTCATGCGGTTGTTGTTGACGTCGTCGATCTTAGAGGAACGGCGCGGACATGATTGCCATGTAGACGCACTTCAGGGCAGCTTGCTCGTTGGGGAAGTGTCCACGGGCCTTGACCGCCCGGCGGATGCGGGCGTTGACGGACTCGATCGCGTTGGTGGTGCAGACGATGCGCCGGATCGGTGCAGTCGAGCTTTTCAAGTGCCCAGGGGCTCGACGATGCCGGCCAGGTCCGGGAGGCGGGGGATCAGGTCCCAAGTGGCGACCTGATGGGGACCGAGTAGGCGGGTGCGGGCGGGGAGCAGCGCGGCGTCGTCGTACGTGCTGAGGCGGCAGGTCCTAGACATCAGCTCGCCCCCAACGCCGCCGCCCGGACGGCGCACGGGGAACGAACACCGCTGACCGAGCCGGCGCCGGAGAGTCATGCGCTCCGCACTGCGGTGCTGGATTCCGCCGCGGCACCCTGCGACGCGCCCTCGAGCCGAGAAGCGGGCGGTGAGACCGTCGGCCGTGGTCGTGACGGAGCGCACCTGCAGGCCGTTAGGGATGTTCCGCATCCGGATCGGCTGCTCGAAGACCCTGTTAAGCAGCGTGTCCCCCGTACCGGGCAGCGCACCGCCCGAGACCTGGAAGTCCCTGAAGACGATGCGGTTACCGGACACCACCGTGACGGTGTGGTCACGGTGGCCTCCTTCCCAAGAGGCGGCAGGATAGCCGCGCTCACCTGACCTGGACGACGGTCCTGGAAGATCTCCGGAGCCCGAGCCCGTGGTGTCCCGGCGCGTGATCGCGTCCACGACATCGCGAGGTCTCATGGACGTGGCCATGGGCGTCGTGGTGGGACGATCGGCTCGATCTGGGCGTACTCCTTTGCCCGGCTGACGGAGGCGCCGACGATATCGTCGAGGCCGGTCGCGCCGTGGGTGTCCAGGTAGGTGTTCAGCTACTCGACCACATCGGCGAGGGCCGGTGCGCCCCGCATGAGCAGCAGGCTGGCCAGTTCCACGGCGCGTGCGCCCGACAGCAGGAACCTCACCACGTCCAGGCCGTCCCGTGCGCCGTTGGTGCCGATGACCGGGACTGACGGGATCGGTGGGACTGGGTCCGCGCCTTCGCTCGTGATCCCGCTCCCGAGCGCCGCGAAGCATTTGCTGACCCAGTAGAGGCTGACCGGCAGCATCCAGTGGCCGCCAACGGCCCCCCAGGATCCGAGTTCCGGTTCCCACATGTCGAGGTTGGGTACGAAGCCGCCCAGCCGGCCGATCACGGTCACCGTGTCCGCACCGTTGTCGGCCGCCGCGCGGGCCATCCCCACGATGTCGCTCGCCTGTCCGGGCAGCTTGACGATCAGGGGGCAGTCCAATGCGGCCCGTACGGTCCGAACGTAGTGCCCGACGCCTTCGGCCTCGGTGAGCTGCCGGACAGCCGTGCCCTCCCTGCCGTGCGGTGCGCCGACGTTGATCTCGATGGCTGGTACGGCTTCGGCCATGCGGGCCGCCAGTGCCGCCGCCCCCTCGGCGGAGGCCACCGTGACGCTGCCGATCACCGCCGAGCCGCGCTCCGCCGCGTAGCGGTGGGTCCGGTCCAGCATCGCGACCCAGTCATCGATGCCGGTCTGGGCGAGTCCCGACCGGTTGAACAGGGTTTCGTCGCCGACGGCCCCGTCCCATGGTCTCGGGACCACTGCCGCGTCGAGCAGGGTGTAGTCGGCGATGTCCAGCTGCCGGGCCGCCGCCGGGGATTCGTTAACCGACTTGGCGACGACCGCGCCCGCGCCCGCGTCGACGCAGGCTCTGATGCCGTCTTCGGTCATGGTGTACTCGCATGACGCGGCGATCACCGGGTTGCGCAGGCGCAAAGCGCCGAGGTGTGTCGACAGGTCAGCCACGGACGTCTCCCACCGAGTTGGTCAGGGGGGCGAAGCAGTCCCTGGCCGCCGCCGTGAGCAGCGCAAGATCTGTCCCACCGAGGTGCAGGCTAGGAAGGGACAGCGGGCCTTGCAGGGGCCGTAGCCGGGCAAGGCGTGCTGGACCAGGGCCCATTGGTCGAGGTGGGTGCGGTCAAGGTGTGCCGCCGCGCCGCGCTGCCAGCGGTTGTCGTGCTGAAGGCATAGCCGGGTCGTGGGGTTGCCGGCCGGGCGGTCCGGGCAGATGCGGCAGCGCCCGTAGTCGACCCCCCGTGCGGCGAGGAGAGGCGTTGCGGTGTTCATGAAGGTGCGCTTGGTCTGGCCGGTCTGTTCTGCCTGTTCCCATTGCAGGTACTGGGTGCCGCACAGGTTGTGGCCCACCCGGCGGATGCGCTCGCAGCCCTCGACAGCGCACTGCCAGGCGAACACCGGATGCTGCGCCGGGACATAGATCAGGGTGTCGCGGAAGAGCGGGTCGAAGCCGGGGGCCTCGATCAGGGCCGTGAGCAGTTCGAGGCGGTCACGGCCGATACGGGGAGCGTCGGCGCGGCCGGGCAGCAGCGTCAGCGGGATCGCGGCCGTTGCCCCCATACCTGCTCCAGCGCCGCGGCGAAGACGGAGTCGTGAACGTCGACATGGCCGTAGACCTGCTCGACGGTCGCGGCTGAAGCCCAGCCACCGGCATCCCATGCGATCAGCGCATTGCTTGTCTGGCCGGATCCGGCCGAGGCGGTGCCCCCTTCAAAAGGATCTCCCTCTTGGTGGGTTGGGGCCGCCGCCCTGGGGTGTTCCAGCTTGGCGGGCCAGAAGCGAGCTGCCCGGGCCGTCCTCCGGCACGGGTGGCGATGTGTCACGGCGGAGGAATCCGTTTCAAGCCCTGTGCAGTAGGCGCCCTTCTTGGTCGAAGATCACGCCGATGCGTTTGGCACAGCGGAGCACCACGCTGCGGTCGACGACTTCGACGTCGGGCAAGTGGCTCTCAATGGCGGCTTCAAGCCGGCCGACCTCAGTGAGATCGCGCAGCCAGAGGGCGATGATGACGTTGTTGGGCCCCGCGATCCGAAAAGTCCCGCGAATGTCCCGGAGGGAATTGAGCCGTGGGCTGATGGTGGCGGCCGTCGCGGCAGGGACGCGGAGGAAGAACCAGGCGTAGATGGGCCTCCCGATCGCGGCGGCCTGCACCTCGGCGCGCAGCGTCACCCGGCCCGTCTGCAGCAATTCCCGGACCAGGTCTCGGACGCGGCGGGGGCTCAGTCCGGTCTGGTCGGCGATCGAGGTCGTAGCTGCGCGTGCATCGCTGACGAGCGCGGACAGCACGGCGCTCTCATGGGACGTGAACGGACGGGTCACCTCGATCGTGGTGCGGGTGATGGGGCGCAGCCTGGCCTGTTCGGCATCGGTCAATACATTCAGGCGCCAGTTCGATCCCTCTCCGATGATCTCGGACACCAGATGTGTCCGGATGCCGCGGACGTGGGCGAGTCCGCCAAGGCGTTCGAGGAGGTAGTTGGTGAGGCTGTGCAGGTCCGGGGCGATGACGGTGAGCAGGAGGTCGCGCCCGCCCGAGGTGATGTCGATGGTGATGCACTGCGGGTCGTCCAGGAGTTGTTCGGCGATCAGCAGCGGCTGGCCGGCGCCGTCGATCTCGACGATCGCAAGTTCCTGCTGCCGTGCCGCCGCTGAGGTGTAGGCGCACGTCCAGGCGACGCCGTCGCCTCGGAGGCGTTCCCACCGCCGCGCTGCCGTGACCGGGTCGATCCCGAGCACCGTCCCGATGCGGGTCCAGGAGGCCCTGGGGTCGATCTGAAGCGCATGGACGATTCGCTGATCGAGTTCGTCCAGGAGGGCGGAATGCTGCACGAAGACGGCCTCTCTGGATCAGATCCTGCAATGCGATGCGGGGATCGCGGCAAGCGAACGATCCTTTGCCGGTCTCATTCGCCCCATCGAACAGGGAGAGTGCCGTTATGTCCAGTAGTACTTCCGCCTCAGAAGTCGACGGACCAGATCGCCTCACACCGCCGCCCCACCCGGCACGGATCGCCTCAATCGTCGGCTTCCTGGTGTTCACGGAACTGGCGTCGGGCATCGCCCAGGGATGGGTCATCCCGTTGCTGCCCAGTTTCGTAGAGCGGTACGGCCGTAGTCCCGCTGACGCGAACTGGATCGTCGCGACGGCGCTGCTGTCCACCCTGATCTGTGTGCCAGTGTTGGCCAAGCTGGGAGACGTGTACGGCCATAAGCGCATCATGCTCGTCGTCGTCTCGGCCGTGGTCGTCGGCTCAGTGATCGTGGCGGTCGCTCCCACCTTCCCCGTCCTGCTGCTCGGCCGGGCTCTGCAGGGGGCGATCTCAGCATTGCTCCCGCTGGAATTTGCGATCGTGCGTGAGCGGGCCGGTGAGCAGGCTAACCGAGCCATAGGACTGCTCGTCGGCTCGTTGACCGTCGGTGCGAGTCTCGGTCTGCTGCTGGCCGGGTTGGCCCGCCAACACCTCAGTCTCGCCGCCACCCTCTGGATACCGGCCGTGATGATGGTAGTCATCGTGCCCTTCCTCGTCCGCCTCGTTCCCGAGACGACCGCGCGTCGCCCCGGTGGCATCGACTGGGCCGGCGCGGCCCTGCTCGGGGGCGGCCTGGCACTCTTCCTCGCCACGGTCGGCAACGGCAGTCGTTGGGGCTGGACGGAGGCGCGGACGCTGGCAGGGTTGATCGGCGGTGCGGCGCTGCTGGTCATCTGGGTGGCCATCGAAAGACGCGTCACGAACCCGATGGTCCCGCTCGACGTCATCTGGCACCGCGGGCAGCGGATACCCCTGCTCACCGCATTCGTCTTCGGAGCCCATCTGTTCGGAAGCTCGGCGCCCACCGCTTCCTTCCTTGGCACCTCCCCGCACGCGGCCGGCTTCGGGTTCGGGCTCAGCGGAACCGCCCTGGGCGCTTCCTTGACGGTGATGGGGGTCGCGATGACCCTCAGCGCCGCGATCGCCGCCAGGCTGGCAGAACAAGTCGGCCAGAGCGCCACACTTGTCGGCGGCGCGGTGATTTCGGCCGGGGCCTACCTCCTGACCGTCCTGACCCGACACGACCTCGCCTGGTTCCTCGTCTGGCAGGCCGGGCTCGGCATCGGCAGCGGACTGGTCGCGGCGATCCTGCCGGCCATCGTGGTGACGCGGGCGCCGCAAGACTCCGTCGGCATCATGTCGGGCCTTTACAACACCTCCCGCACCGCGGCGGGCTCGGTCGCCGGAGCGGTCTTCGCCGCCGTGATGTCGGCCATGGTGACAGTGCTGTCCTCGGGGCAGGCCGGAGTGGCGGAATCGGCCTACGTCGTCATCTGGAGCATCTGCGCCGTCTTGTCCGTGACGGTCGGGTTCCTCGCTCTCGCGGTAACCCGCTCACGTCGTGCGATCCCGGCCTGAGGCCCAGCGAATTCCGCGACCCGTCGGCGGTTTCCTTCATCATCGCCCCGCCGTTTCCTGCACCACTGATTCCCATAGAGGGAGACATACATGACAACGACCCGCAGTCATTCCGTCGACGCCGAAGAGGTGCTCACCCTCATCCGCCGGGCAGTGGACGAGCGGGCCGATCGCCTCATCGCGCTCAGTCACGCAATTCACGCCAACCCCGAGCTCGGCTACGCCGAACATGCCGCGGCAGCCCAGGTGGCCCAGGAGATGGAGAACGCCGGGTTCGCGACCGAACTCGGCGCGTACGGTATGCCCACAGCGATCGAGGCCGTGTCGGGTGCGGGCGAGCTGACCGCCACGATATGCGCGGAGTACGACGCGCTGCCTTCCATCGGGCATGCCTGCGGACACAACATGATCACTGCGATGAGCGTGGGCGCGGCTGTGGCCCTCGCCGAGGTGGCCTCCGACCTCGATCTTCGCGTCAAACTGCTCGGCACGCCCGCCGAGGAGCACGGGGGAGGCAAGGTCGACCTTCTGCGCGCAGGCGCCTGGGAGGATGCGACGCTGTCGCTGATGGCACACGGTGCCACCGGCCCTGACAGGCCCGCCGACGGATTCAGAAGCACCGCCGCCGAACGCCTCCAGGTCACCTTCACCGGTCGAGCGGCCCATGCGGCCGGAATGCCCACCAAGGGGATCAACGCGGGCGCAGCCGCGACGATCGCTCTGAGCGCCTTGGGCCTGCTGCGACAGCAGCTCAGTCCGAACGTCAACGTGAACGCCTACGTCTCACACGGCGGCGAGGCCAGCAACATCATCCCGGAGCGGGCGGAGGTCATCCTCGAGGTCCGTGCCTACGATCTTGAGGAATGGCGCGATCTGCGCCGTCGTGTCCTGGCGTGCTTCGAGGCGGGCGCGATCGCTACGGGCTGCACCTGGACGCACCGTACAACCGAGAATCTCTACGCACCGATGGTGCACCATCCTGAGCTCGCCGCGGCTTGGGATCGGGCCTTTGAGAGTCTGGGCCGCGTGCTGGACCGCGGGCAGCAGCAGGCGGGAGGGGGTTCCACGGACATGGGCAATGTCTCCCAGGTCGTGCCCTCGATCCATCCCGGGGTCTCAGTGCTCGGCTCGGACGCGGTGCCCCACACGGCCGCGTTCGCCGACGCCGCCGCGAGCCCCCAGGCCGACGCCGCTGTACTCGACGGAGCAAAGGCACTGGCACTCACCGTGGCGGACATCGCACTCGACAAGAGGGTGCGGTCCGATCTCATCGACCTGCAGAAGCGGCGTCCCGCTGGGGCGACCCGAACCACCTTGGACACTTGAGAGATCGTTCGGCCCAGGCTGGGGCGATGGTGCCGACTGCGTCCGATGACGACGAGACGAATGCCGCGCGGTCACAGCGGGCACCGGTCGACGCCGTGGCCGTGGCCGCAGTCGGCGAACAGTGTGGCCGGGGCGCCTCGCCGTGGCCGGCCACGTCAGGGCTCCCGGTCCAGCGTTGCCAGGAGCTGGATGACGTCATTGCAGATGCCGCCGGTCAAGGACACCGCGAGCGGAACGCCCTGGGTGTCTGCGGCCGGCCGACCAGTGAGATGGACGCCCGCGGCAAACACACCACTTTCCGGGAACTGCGGGCCATGGCTCCGGACCGGATCACCGTGGTGGTCACGCACCGGCTCGACAACGTGCGGATGGCTCACCGGGTCATTGTCCTCGACCAGGGGCGCATCCGCGAACAGGGTTCTTTCGACGAGCTCATCGCGACCGAGGGAAGTCAGCTGGGCGAGTTGTACGCCCTTGCCCAGGACCGCTGAGCACCACGGACATCGCGTCTCATCACGGGGCCGCGCCAGCCAGCGCGGCCCCGCCTCTCCCCTCACCCTTCCCCCGACACCGAGGACGCCCACCTTGTACGCGAGATCGGCGCCATCGTCGACGCAGTCGAGGCGTCCCCTACCCAGCACGAACGCGCCGTCGGCCGGCACGGCACGATGCCGGGACTCCAGCTGATCCACGGCGACGCCGTCGATTACCTGAAGCAGGCCGAACCTTACGACGTGATCTACTCGATCCACGGCTTCGGCTACATCGACCCGCACCGGCTCCTGCCGGCCCTAAGCTTCGCCATTAAGCATGAGATGGCGCAGCTAGCAGGCTCTCACCCACCAGATGGGGGTCCAGTCGATGTATCCGTGCTGTCCCGCGGCATCGGCTCCATAGGTACTTCCATCGGATCGCAACCACTTCACCCAAGTTCCAGGTGTCTGGTTGTTGAAGAACTCTCCGGGCCCGGAGAGTCCGATGGGTTCGTTCCTTCCGCATGCCGAGAAATCGAACCGATGGCCGTAGTTGTCCACTCCGCAAACGTGCCCGTAAGCGCAGGAGATGGTCGCGGGTTTGGCTTCGGACACCTGCGCCGTGCCGAGTGTCGCTCCTATGGCCAGGAAACTCGCGGCGAGAGCGAGGTTGAGCTTTCTACTGAGTTTGATCAACTGCATTCAGATTTCTCCTTGTTCGGGTGCTCGTGTAGGGACATCGCGCGAGGAGTTTGCGGAGCATTCGATGGCTCTTGCCCGTGAGCAAGATTGATCCGGTTCTTTGAGACAGCGGCTGGGTTGGTGCTCGGGTGACCGAGCAGGCCCTAGCCTTCGGCACCGCGCGGAGGGAGTCTTGTACGAAGGCGCAATCACGGCGGGGGAAGCTTCAACAGTGACTGCACTGATCGACCGGCCCGGCGAGTACATCGGCCGTCCGTCGGCCTCCTTGCGCGGCATCGTTATCCGCTACCGAGGCCACCGCATGGCGGGGCGCGGCCCACGCAGGTCGCCGTTCCCTCGGCGGCCGTCACCGTGCTCCTGGGATGGGGGCAGCCGCTGACCGTCCACAGGGGTCCGGAACAAGGGGTTTCACCAGGTCTGTGGCCTGCGATGATCGCGGGTCTGCAGACCGCGCCCATGCTGGCGGGCTTTAGGGGATCCGCATCTGCCGTCGAGATCGAACTCACTCCGCTCGGCGCATACCGGCTCCTGAACATACCTCTGCCCCACCTGGCGAAGACGGTTTGTCGGCGACTCTCCCTTCGGGCCGGGCCGGTACTCGACGACCGGCTCACTGGAACCATCGCCCACCGAGGTGCGGTGGAGGGTAATGCGGCTGCCGGACCCGCCGGGCGAGGCCGTCAGCTCCGCGTCCGGACGGGTGACGAGCAGGTGACCGGGGATGGTGGCCGGCACGGCGGATCCACTCCTGCTGCCGCCCCAGGCCGCATCCCGTCGGTCCGAAGGAGCCTGAGTCGCTGAGTGAATGGGAAGGGCCCGTCGGCGAATCGATGGGCCCTCATGCACGATCGAGGTCAGCAGCAGATCAGCAGGCTTTTACATACCAGATATGGGTCCAGTCGATGTATCCCGACACTCCCGAGCGGGCGAAGCCCGTTTCGTATCCATCGGCCCCGTACCAGTAAGCGGTAGTTCCAGGTGTCTGATTGTTGAAGAACTCCCCAGGGCCAGAGAGACCGATGGGCTGTTTGGGGCCGCACTTGTAGAAGTCGAAGCGGTTGCCAGTCCAGTCCACGCCGCAGACGTGCCCGTAAGCGCAGGAGATGGTCGCGGGTTGAGCTTCGGACACCTGCGCCGTGCCGAGCGTCGCTCCGATGGCCAGGAGGCTCGCGGCGAGTCCGAGGTTGATCTTTCTGCTGAAGCTCATGACATCCTTTCGCGCAGATTCATGATTGCTCGAGTGCATTGAGCTTTCTCCTTTTTCGGATTCTCGTTTAGGGACATCGCACGAGGAGTTCGCGGTGCACTGCCCGCGAGAAAAAGACTGATACCGACTCTTGAGACGGCGGCTGGGTTGGTTCTCAAGTGGCCGAGCAGGCCCTAGCCTCCGACCCTGAGCGGCAGGAGTCTTGTACAAAGGCGCAATCACGGCGGGGGAAACTTCAACAGTGACTGAACTGATCGACCGGCCCGGCGAGTACATCGGCCGTCCGTCGGCCTCCTTGCGCGGCGTCGTTATCCGCTACCGAGGCCACCGCATGGGCGGGGCGCGGCCCGCGCGGGTAACCCTTCCCTCGGCGGCCGTCACCGTGCTCCTGGGGTGGGGGGAGCCGCTGACCATCCGCAGCGGTCAAGGACAAGGAGCGTCACCAGGTCAGTGGCCTGCGATGATCGCGGGTCTGCAAAGCGCGCCGATGCTGGCGGGCTTCAGTGGATCTGCATCTGCCGTCGAGATCGAACTCACGCCGCTCGGCGCATACCGGCTCCTGTGCCTTCCTCTGCATTACCTGGCCAAGACGGTCATCGACCCGGACCACATCATGGGAGCCGGCTGGGCTGCGAACGCCACCGAACAGCTGGCCGCCGCACCGCACTGGCCCCAACGCTGGCAGATTCTCGACATCTTGCTCACCCGGCGGCTCAGCAACGGAACGACGGTCCCCTCACCGGCCGCCACCCATGCATGGAACCTGCTGCGTGATCGTGGCGGCGCCGCATCCTTACGCGAGCTGACCGCGGTCACCGGCCTCGGTCAGCGCCGTATACAAGGGCTGCTACGGGAGCACATCGGGCTGCCTGCTCAAACACTCTCCCGCATCATCCGCTTCCACCGCGCCCTGGCCATGGCATCGAGCGGCCTGGACTCGCTCGCCGACTTGGCCAGCCAGGCGGGATACCACGACCAGCCCCACATGAACCGAGACTTCCGAGCTCTCTCCGGTCAGACGCCAGGAGAACTGCTCGACATCATGCGCCGAGCACCAGCACGGCACAGCAAGGGACACCTCCAGTCCTTCAACGACTTCGGGCTCCACACCCCAGCAAGCCACCCTGCTTGAGACCGTGTTCGTGATCTACCGGGATGCCAGCCATGTGGTGCACCAAGTGCCGAAGTCTGGTCCTGGGGTCAGACCACCCCAGGAGCGGTCGTCGAGCCACACTTGTCCGGCATTGCTTCCTGTGATCACCAAGCGGGAGAAGGTACCGCAGCCCATCTCGCCGAGGACCAAGGTCCCCGTAACCGAGTAGTCGGCGTCGCCTCCCCTGCCCGGCCCCGGCCAGTCCATGAAGTGCGGGAACGGGGTCGCCAGGAAGCCCACGTGCAGACACTCGGCTCGAAGGTCGTGCAGGACCTCTTCGTCGTCTACTTCCTCTGCCAGGCGAAGGAGTCCGTAGTCCGGTCCCGCTCCGCCGCCAGCGACCGAACTCAGGAAACTTCGGTAGGAGGCGGGAAGTGTGACGCGGTGCAGCTGCTCGAATGAGCGGATCGTCTCCTCCGCCAGAGGCGGGTGAAGCCGGTACCGGTGGTGAGAGGCGCCGAAGCGGCGATGCTCGGGGTCTTCCCGAGCCATCACGGCAACACGCGAGCGCACCGAGGCGCCGTTCCAAGTCCCCCTCGGGGTAGCAGCGTCACTGGTCACGCCAGAACCGTACCCTCGCCCGGCCACACCCGGACCAATGGCTTGGGACCCGGCCGCGTGGCGGAACGGCCGCGGGTGAGTCGGCGGACCATGACGCCAATCATTGCCCATCGGATCATGGTCTCCGATCGGGCCGGCCTGGCCTCGTAATCCCGGGCCAGGCTCGGTGGGCGGTGAGCCATGAGAAGGTGCGTTCCACCGCCCACCGCTTCGACTGAGCTTGGAAACCGCGCTGATCGGGGTACTTCCGGACGATCTCCAACTCGCGGCCGAGAGTGTGAGCGGTCCAGTCAACCAGGCGGCCGACAAAGCCCTGGTCAGCCCAATCTTCCGCACGCCGGGGTGGTCGAGGCGAGTCCACAACAGCGGGTGCCTGGCACCGTCGCGGTCCGGGACGCTCGCCGGGTGGTTGCAACTCCATCGCGGCGGCTGACCTCGTGCCCACAGCAGAGACTGCCCGTGGCGGCCGACGTCAAGTCGGCTCTGCCTGGTCTGGCGAGTAGTGATCCGCCGCCTGGATCGCCCCTGTGACACCCCCGCGCCAGGCAGACCGGCGCGAACGTGGGAGGTTCGAGACCGAGCGGTTGGTCCGCGGCGCACACGTGCTTGCCGGCAGGCCGCTCGCAGGCTTCGCCGTCATGCATGGAGCACCAATGCCCTTGCTCGTCGCGTGGACTTGCCCCTTCCGTGGGCCAGGCCCTGCTCCTGGCTCGCGTGTCGGCTCCTGGCCGTGCCGGATGCTGGTGTCAGGGTCGGGTGGCTGCACCGGGGGCCGCGAGGCGTACCCTCGCTCCGGCCGGCACATGGACGGTGCAGGCGAGGTGTCCTTGTGCCTGCCCTGTGGGCCAGAGCAGGTCGCAGCGGAGGTCGACGTGCCGCCGGCCCGGCACTACCGGCACGCTCTCGTTGACGGGGTGGACGATCCCGTCAACGGTGAGCGTCCAGCAGGATGCCGGGCCGGGGACTTCGACGCGTAGCGTCGGTGTCACTCGAACCTCACGGACGACATGAAGTCGTTGAAGGTGTCGTCACCGTTGTCCGGCTGGTGGAGGACCTGGACCATACCCGTAGGGTCGGAGGCGGGGTTGTCACCTGCGAAGTTTCGGATGAGGGTGTAGGACTGCGGTCCGATTTTCACCGTGAGGTCGCCGTCCTCAGTGTCGTAGTCGTCCTCGCAGAACCAGTGGACAACCTTGTTCGGCGGCCCGATGAGGATCATCGAGCTGATCTCGTCCTCCAGCTCGATGTCGTTGGTGAAGATGTTGTTCTGGATGACCGTCGTGTCGTTGAGGACCGGCACCCCGTCCGCTGCCGCGAACGCGAAGTACGGGCTCGCGGTGACCCCGCTGATCAGGCTGTCGAGGTTCAGCAGGAACGCTGCGAAGTCGGCGAACGCCTTCAGCGTGGTCACCGTCTCCTGGAGGGTCGCCAGCGTCGACTTGAGCTGCTCGAGGCTTCGCAGCGGCGAGTTCCCGGGGACCATGAGGAAAACGAATCCGTCGTCGTCCCCGGCCTTGGGCTGGAAGTCCGCGTGCCTGAAGGCCGCGAGCAGCTTCGGGATCAGGAGTGCGGGGATCAGCACGGGGACGGCCGGCAGCGGAAGTGAATGTGTGAGGTCGAGGGCCTTGAGCGTGACGGTGGCGACGAGCTGGTAGTGGAGCGGGGCAGGTACCGGATTGGTCGTGGTGAGTTCGTCCACGGCGGGCTGGAAGGCGATGGCGATCTCGGTCCCCTTGACCTTGGGTACACCGCCTTCGGTGAATGGAACGCCTTTGCTGACGTTCCACTTTTCTTGGGCGAGCGGCTGGCCGTTCTGGTCCTGGACAACCCACACCACCTCCAGCTGGACCGGCACCTTGGTCTGGCTGAGCATCGGGATCGAGCCGGTCAGCTGACCGAGCAGGCCGTTGACCCCGGTGGCTGTGGGCGTGCCGGCCAGCGGCTGTCCGCCAATGATCGAGGTGCCCAGCCCGGCCGGGGTCAGCTGGCTCTCGGGCTTGAAGTCCGCGAACCTGACGTCCTTCGTGATGAAGGTCGCGTCGAGGGCCCCGTGCAGGATCTCCGTGACGTCGATCGGGCCGGGGAGAGGTTCGATCGTCGCTTCGACAAGGGCGCCCCCCGGGTGCGGTTTGACCACCGCCTGCAGCGTCTTCGCGAGGGATTCGAGAAGCTGTTGAGGTTCGGGCATCAGCCCACCCCACCTGCGACAGCAGCCTGCTGCAGCGAGAGAAGCATGTCTTCCCCGCTGGACAGCATGTAGTCGCCGACTTTGACGTCGATCTGGTCGTTGTGTCCCTCGTTCATGAGGAGCCGAATCTTGCCCGGCGCGTCGAAAGTGATCTTCCAGCCGTCGTTGTGCGCCGCCATGGTGTACGCCATGGGGATCTCGATGCGCAGGACAGATCGCCGGTTGATGTAGATGGCAGTGCGAACGGGCGCCGCTGCCGCTGCGGCTGGTGCGTGGTCGGCCACGATGAGCCGCCTCCTTCGCCAGAGAAATCGGGGCATCAGCAGCATGACCACCGCTCCGCGTCCCCTCCCGTGGCACGCGGGACCGTCCCTCCGTACGGAGCACGGCGCACAAGAGCGCTTTCGTCTACTCCTACGCTCCTGGCGCCTCGATATCGCTCGGTTGCCCGGCCTCGCTTGCCGTGCTTCGTTCCATCCGCCGCAGCAAGTGCGTGCCCGCAGAGCCGGGCTCCGTCGCCCTCCAGCGAGCTGGCGCCGTGCAGCCTGTCGAACCGACGCGCGTCGTGTGGATCGCCTCCGTGACTGCGGGCCCGTGCCGATCAGGACGTCTACCTGACCGGGAGACGGGCGGGCAGTCCGCAGTGCCCGAGTGCTCGTTGCCCGCGGTGGACGGGGGCTTCGCGGGGCACCTGCACGCGGTCGGCGTGCAATTTCACGTGATCTCGCAATTGCATGTTCCGGGGTGTGTTACCCCGGCATGCTGATCAGATCGACCCCGTTCACGACCGCATCGTTGCGTACGGCTCACACGGGAACAATTTTCACGATCGATTCCTATCGTTTGGCGATCGAATGTGACAGGAAAGTCTCTGCGATGGAAATCAGCCGTGTCTGACACGCGGCGCTACGGAAGCTGGGCAGATTTCTGAATTGACCGAAACGAAAGTCGTTCATCCTGGGGCGACCGACGATATAGCCGTGCGCGTGGCTTATGGGGCGATTCGCTTATCGCACTGTGTGTCGCTAGCTTCACCCTCAGGTGCGTGCGGGGCTTCGTACGCCGCGTCCAAACATTGTCCGAAGTCCCGCACGCTTGCGACACACACGAAGGAGTGCCCTATGGGGCGATCTACCCCTCGGCGCCGCCGGGCTAAACAGCCGTCCGGCCGGTTCGCGCATGACAAACGTAATGGGCGTAACGAAAAGTTCCGTTACGTGAACCGGTTTGGCAAGCGCGCGGCAGTCGCGTTCATCGCGTTGCTGTTCACCGGCTATCTGCTGATTTTCCAGCCGCCCATCGAGGTGACGGTCTCGCACGAGGCTGTCTATGCCTTCGGCGCGGTGCTGTCCGGCGCGGCCTTCAGGACCTTCCGCAGCCGCCGCGACCGGCGCTGACGGATACCGCCGGGCGGCCGGAGGCTGCATATATCCACCTCTCGCCACCCGCATCCGGCGGTCCGGTCCTGACGCCACCAGGACCGGGCCGCCGGTAGGCAACGTGTGACGAAACCCGGGGAAATTCGGCTGTATCAACGCCGCACTTCCCGCTCTGAACCCTTTTCGTTACGGGATGGACGAACCGTGCGTGATACATGCGAGTACTGCGGCTCCGCTCTCGCGGGCGGGCCGGGCAAGGGCCGGCCACGGAAGTACTGCGGGGATGCCTGCCGTCAGGCCGCTCACCGGCGGCGTCTGCAGGAGGGGAGCTCACCGGCTGCGGCCGCCTGCCCGGCCCCCGCACCCGCCGGGCCATCGGTTGATGACCGGCCGGCGCTGCGGACCCATCCGGCCCCGCGTCCCGCGCCCGGGCCGTCGGCCGGCGAGGACCTGTGCACCGAGATCGCCCGCGACATCCAGGACGGGGCCCGCGACCTGGCCCGGCTGCTGCCGTCGCTCGACGGGGAGGAACCCCTGCGGCGGATCGCCCAGTTGCAGGAACAACTGAACGGCTTGACCGCGGCCCTCGTGGGACGCGCCCGATACCGGCGGGTGACCTGGGCCACCGTCAGCTCCATCCTGGGCATCAGCGAGGACACCGCGCGCCACCGCTACACCGAGCGCTACATCCTGCGCCGCCTCGCCCGCTTCAACCGCTCCGACACCACCCTCACCACCCTCGCCGGCCTCTACCGCAGCACCGACTCCCCCGACACCCCGGGCGAGAACGAGAACGCGGCAGAGGCCGGTGACGCGGGCGGCGACCGCGGTGATGGCCCCGAACAGCAGTCCGCACCCGTCGAGTCCACCGGCGCCGCCTACAACCGGCTCTCCCCCATCCTGTCCATGCTGATCCGCACCGCCCAGCTCACCAACAAGGACGTCGCCGCCCGCATCGGCTGCTCCCCCTCCTTCATGTCCCGGATCCTGTCCGGCGAACGCGTCCCCACCTGGACACTCACCCGCAAGTTCGCCCAGGCCTGCGGCGCCGACCCCGCGGTCCTGCGCACCGTGTGGGAATCCGAGAAACTCAGCGAGAAACACCGCGAACCCGAACCCCAGCCCGACGAAGAGCCCCCGCCGGCAGCCGAACGGCTCCGCTGCGCCATCCAAACCCTGCACCTGCGCGCCGGACGCCCCGCCCCCACCGACATCGCCGTCGCCAGCCGCTGGCTCCTGCCCGCCAGCGCCGTCGCCTCCCTCCTCGAGGCCACCGTCCTGCCCCACCCCGACGTCCTCGAGACCTTCGTCCGGATCCTGGGCGGCGACACCGACCACTTCACCCAACTCCTGGACGACGCCCGCAACGAAGCCGGCGACAGCGCCCCCCTCCTCCTCACCATCCCCGGCGCACTGACACCCCCAGATCCTGCCCCCGTCGGCGCGGACGCCGTCATCAAGACCTTCAGCAAGGTCCTCACCGAAGACCAGACCGTCGAAGACGGCCGTGCCCGCCTCTTGCGCAAACACGCCACCCAACGCGCCACGGCCGCCGGCACCCCCACCCGGCCACGACCCCGCCCCCTCACCACAATCACCGAACTCCGATGATCCACCCCGGAGCCGCGCTTCCCCGCCGGCCTACACCTCGATGTAAGCGACCACCACCACGGGGCGCGGGACTGTAAGACGTTCGGTGTAACTCCCGATCATGGAAGATGCATCGATGACCAGTGAGAACGTGCCCCTATCCGAGGGTGTCGAGTCCTCAAGCGCGGTGTCGGCGAAGGCCGTTGACGACCAGTTGATCGACGAGCTGGTGCACCGGGCCCAGGCGGAGGGACTGCAGCTGACCGGCGAGGGCGGGCTGCTGCAGCAGTTGACCAAGCGGTTGCTGGAGTCTGCCCTGGAAGGCGAGATCACGGACCATCTCGGCTATGACAAGCACGACCCGGCCGGCAAGAACGGCGGCAACTCCCGCAACGGCAAACGCTCCAAGACCGTGCTGACCGATGTCGGCCCGGTGAGGATAACGGTGCCGCGCGACCGGGAAGGCGCCTTCGAGCCGAAGATCGTCAAGAAGCGGCAGAAGCGCCTGACCGGCGTCGACGAGATGGTCATCTCCCTCGCCGCGAAGGGCCTGACCACCGGCGAGGTGCAAGCCCACCTGGCCGAGGTCTATGGCGCCGAGGTCTCCCGCCAGACAATCTCGACCATCACCGACCACGTCCTCGAGGGCATGGCCGAATGGCAGAGCCGTCCCCTCGACGCTGTCTATCCGGTGGTCTTCATCGACGCCATCCACGTGAAGATTCGCGACGGCGCGGTCGCCAACCGGCCCATCTACGTGGCCCTGGCCGTCACCACCGAAGGCCGGCGGGAGATCCTGGACTTGTGGGCCGGCGAGGGAGCCAAGCACTGGCTGCACATCCTCACCGAGATCAAGAACCGCGGCGTCAGCGACGTGCTCATGCTGGTCTGCGACGGGCTGAAAGGTCTGCCTGAAGCGGTGGAGACGGTCTGGTCCAGGACGATTGTGCAGACCTGCGTCGTGCATCTGCTGCGGAACTCCTTCCGCTATGCCGCCCGCCAGGACTCGGACAAGATCGCGCGTCTGCTCAAGCCCGTCTACACGGCGCCGACCGAAGGAGCCGCCCTGGACCGGTTCGCTGAGTTCGCCGACGCATGGGGCAGGAAGTATCCAGCGATCGTGAAACTGTGGGAGAACGCCTGGGAGGAGTTCACCCCGTTCCTGCGGTTCGACACCGAGATCCGGCGCATCGTCTGCACCACCAACGCGATCGAGTCGGTCAATGCGCGGATCCGGCGAGCGGTCAAGGCCCGTGGACACTTCCCCAACGAGCAGGCCGCGTTGAAGTGCGTCTACATGGCGATCATGTCGCTCGATCCCACCGGCCGAGGCCAGGCCCGCTGGACCATGCGCTGGAAGACCGCTCTGACTTTCGACATCACCTTCGACGGCCGCCTCTCAGCAGTCCGCCAGTAGCCCCAACTACCACCAGTTACACCACTCGTTTGAGGTGCCCGGGCGGGTGGTCATGAAGTGCGGCCAGGGCCGCAACGGAACCCTATGGCTCCGCGCCGGCCGTACCTGGGTACGCATCGACGCCTGAGACCCGCGGCCGTCAGACCAGCGGCATGGCGCTTGTCAGGCCCACCGGTCGGCGGTCGGGGAGGCGCCGATCGCCGCCAAGAGATGCTGGTGCAGGGAAACGGCCCAAACCAAGCCCGCGTGGGCCGCGACCTCCTCAACGGATTCCTCACGGGAACCAGCCTCTCCCTCGGCCTCCCACCACCATCACCCTGAAGCGCCGACGCCAGTAACAACGGACGTGCGACGCCTGGAACAGCCGTCTCCCTCGCCTTAGAGGTCGTTTTCTCCCGTTGTTTCATCCCGGAATCTGCCGTTTGGTGTGCCGTGTCGGATCGCGCCAGGAGATGGTGTTCTCGCTGGTGAGGCGGCGGGCCATGAGATCGGTCATGGCGAGGTGGATCATGGCTTCGGAACGGACGGTCAGGGTCTCGTAGTCGCGGGCGAGACGGCGGTGGAGCATGAGCCAGCCGTAGGTCCGCTCGACGCTCCAGCGCTTCGGGATCGGGGTGAAGCCCCTGGTCCCAGGTGCGCGCGCGGTGATTTCCATGTCGATGCCGAGGGCGGCGGCGTGCTCCACGAGGTGCTGGCGGTAGCCGCCGTCCACCCACACTTTGCGGATGCCAGGGTGGTCGGCGGCGACCTGGTCCAGGAGCCAGGTCCCGGCGACGGAGTCCTGCACGCTCGCCGCGGTGACCAGCACGGCCAGCAGGAGACCGAGGGTGTCGGTGACGATGTTCCGCTTCCTGCCCACGATCTTTTTCCCGGCGTCGATGCCCTGGCTGGAGACATGAACGCTGGTGGAGGTCTTGACGCTCTGGGCGTCGATCACGCAGGCCGACGGCTCGCTGTTCCGTCCTTCCTTCTCCCGTAACAGTTGCCTGAGCAGGCCGTTGAGATGGGCGAACACACCTTCCTGCTGCCACTTGGCGAAGTAGCCATAGACCGTGTTCCAGTGCGGGAAGTCGTGCGGGAGATAGCGCCACTGGATCCCGGTGCGGTCCACATACAAGATCGCGTCCATGATGTCGCGCAGGTCGTGCTCGGGTGGCCGGCCGAAGTCCAGAGCCCGGCCGCGGCGCTCGAAGCGCCAGGCCGAGAGCACCGGCTCGATCAACTCCCAGCGGGCATCGGACAGATCACTCGGATACGGACGTCGCGACGGCATGCTTCCGGCGTATCGCCGCGGATCGGGGGGTTGCCAGGCGCGAAGCAACGGCGCCCGAAGCACACGGCCACGAAGACGGGGGCATCCTGGGATGAGACAGGAACGAGTCGCATCCCGCCCCGCCCGTCACCCCGCAGGGCCCACAGGACCCGACCACACCCACAGCCCCTTCCGCACCGCCACCCCGCACCCCGAGAATCGCCCCATACCTGTTCGAGGCAGATGAAAACGACCTCTTAGAGGGCATCTGATCAGTGTTCACGCTGATGTGAGTGGGATGTCTGTTTCGATTCGCCAGGTTGGTGTGGATTCTCCGGTCAATTCGCGGGACATTTTGTTAGCCATGACCCAGTGGATCATCGTCCGAGATCTCTGCGGGAGGGCTTCGTAGTCCCGGGCCAGGCGGCGATGCTGCATCAGCCAGCCGAAGGTCCGCTCGATGACCCACCGTTTCGGCAGCGGCTCGAACCCCTTGGCCCGGGGCCGCTGCACCACCTCAACGTCGATGCCCAGGCCGGCGCCGTGGTTGAAGATGCTGTTCTGGTAACCACCGTCGGCCCAGACCTTGGTGACGCTGGGATGGGCCGCGGCCAGGTCCTCAAGGAGGAGCTTGCCGCCGGTCGTGTCGTGCACGTTCGCGGCAGTGACCAGGACGGCCAGCACCAGGCCGAGCGTGTCTGTAATCAGATGCCTCTTGCGGCCTTTGATCTTCTTGCCGGCGTCGATGCCCTGACTGCTTTCGGCGACGTTTGCCGAGGTCTTCACGCTCTGCGCGTCGACCACGGCGGCTGTGGGCTCCGCGCGGCGGCCGTGTAATCGGCGAGTCTTGTCGCGTAACAGGTCGTGTACTTGCTGGGTGGTGCCGTCGGCTTCCCACTTCGCGTAGTAGTCGTAGACGGTCTTGTAGGGAGGGAAGTCGTGCGGCAGGTACTCCCATGGGATGCCGGTGCGGTTGACGTAGAGGATCGCGTTGACGATCTCTCGCAGATCATGCACCCGGGCCGCCGTTCCGGGGCCGGTCCGTCTCGCCCGCCAAGCGGTAAAGACCGGTTCGATCAAGGCCCAGCGGGCGTCGGACACGTCACTACGGTACGGACGACGAGCACTCACGCCTGATCCAACGACCACCAACAGCACCAGTCACAAAAACATCCCAGAGCACCAACTACCTACATCAGATGCCCTCTTACCGCGCGCACGGTGATCGCGGCCTGCCCACGGTGTTGATCAGGCCCGCTTCGGGGCGGGTGTCATGCTGTGGCGGACCCATACATTGGGCTCGACATAGACGGCATGGTCGTGCGCGGTAGAGCAGTGGACGGGGACCAGCGCGCCGGGTACCACGACGTCACCGTCGCGGTCGAAGGGGAGCCCAGTCCACTGGCGCCATTCGGCGAGAGATCCGCTGATGGTCATGGAGGCCGCGGCGACCTTTTCGATGACTGCTCCTGTCTTGATGTGCACCCGCAGCCAGGGGTCGGTGGGCAGGCCATCGTCCCGCTGTTGCCCGATGTAGTCGGTCATGGGCAGGGACGGCTGAAGGTGCTTGGCGGTAGGCCGAACCGGAGCCAGCAAGGTGCTGATCCCCTGTCGGCCCACAGCGTCCCGCAGTGCGACGAGCATGTGGTGGGATAGTCCCCGCCCGAGGTAGTCGGTGTCGATGGTGATGTCGAGGGCGCTGGCTGTCGTCGTGGGCTGGTTGCGATGGAGATCCGAGAACGCCCAGACCATCGCCCGGTCCCAGCCCTGGGCAGGGGGTTCTTCGCGGCCGGGCAAGGACGCGTTGAAGGGCGCGCTGCGTCCACGGGCGACGACACGGTCGCCGTCGGTGGCCACGACGCAGTAGTCCGGAAAGTCCTCTGCAACGCGGTTGAACAGGGCGTTGCCGACGGCGTCGTGCAGCATGAACGCGGGCCAGTTCTCCCGGATCTCATAGACGCGGTCGACCAGTTCGGGACGCTCGGCGCAGGTCGTGATGGTGAGGTCGTCGATGTCTGTCACGCAGCCGCAGCGTGCCAGAGGCGTCCCCCGGGGACCACAGCTTTTCGCCAACGAGCTGCCGCGTAACCGCGGTCAAGGCGTGGGGCCGGCACTGACACCATCGGCAAGTTGAACCAACACCGTCTTCGCCCCGCCCCTCCCATCCCGTCTGTCTCGTTGAGCGCCGTTCATGACTGTTCATGCGTGTCTACGCGTAGGGCCCACGAGTGGCCTCCCAAAACCAGGTGAATGAGACGCCGCGGCTGAGGCCGGTGGGGGTGCAGGGACACACCCGCTTTAGCGGGCGGTGATGTCCCAGAGCCGGATAGTTCCCGTCCGGGAGCCGGTGGCCAGCAGACGTACGTCACGGCTGAACGCGGCCGTGGAGACGTCCTCGGTGTCGAGGGACCACAACCACCTGGGGGGCCGTGGGCCGTGTCGCGTCCCAGAGCTCGGCCGGCAGCATCGGGCCGTCCAGATCGTGCTCGTTGTACGCCTGTGTGAGTGTCAGCAAGTGCCGGTCGGGGGTGTACGCCGCGGCCTCCCACACCGCGGGCCCCGCCGCCGTCGGAAGCCGTGGCAATCGTACGGCCGTCCGGTGCGAAGGCGACCGATGTGGCAGCGTCCCTGTGATCGGTGAAGCGGATCAGGAGACGGGGGTAGAACGGCTCGTGGACGTCCCACAGCTGGGCCGTTCCCTCGCTGCCGACCGTGGCAACCGCCGGCCGACCCGGCTGAAGACCACCCCTCGTATGGGACCGGCGTACTCGGAGTACGTGGCCACGGGCTGCTGATCCTCGGTGTCGACAAGTTGCGCAATGCTCCACAGGCCAACACCGTTGTCGCTGGTCGCGGCCGCAAGGGTGTCTCCGCCAGCGACGACCGCGTGGACAACGGCCCTTGTTCAGGTCACCGCGTCGGGCCAACTGTCGCCGGCAGGGAAGGACGGAAGTAGCCTCCACTGAGGGCGTCCCAGGTGTAGCTGCGCACGCCGTCGTTCTTGAGCTGCCCTCGGCTGCGACATGCCGGGTCCGGCGTGGAACAGGCGATGCCCCGGACCGTGAAGGGCCGAGGCATCGTCGCGCATGCATTCCTGGAGCCGCAGTGCTGATCGCGCCTGGAAGCCAAACCCGGTTGGGGCACAGGGCGTCATGGGCGACAGCCACTAAGTCTTCACGACAGAGTATTCCAGCCCTGATTGGCACTGCCGTCACAGACGAACTGGGCGGCCTGCGCGCCGTTGGCGGTGCTGGCCCCCGAAATGCCCAGGCACAGGCCGCTCTTGCGATTGACCATGGCGAAGTAGTTGCCGTCGTACACGCTGTAATCCCTCTTCCAGTCCTGGTTTGCGTCGTTGGACCCGTTTGCCGTGATGGCGGCCGCCCCGGCTAAGACGCTGCCTCCGTCGATGCCGAGGTTCAATCCTGACTTGGCGTTCTCCGAGGTGTAGTAATCGCCGTCCAGGACGGTGTACCAGCGCTGAATGAGCGCGTCGCTGGTTCCGGTGATTCTGGTCTGCTGGACGACCCTGGCGCCGTTGGCCGTACTCGCGGCCTGGAGGACCTTTCCGGACTTGAGATTGATGAGCGCAACGGCTGCTGCGGCCTCGCTGGTCGGCGTCGGATCACCGTTCTGTGCCGACTGCGCGTGAGCGATTGCCGGCCCGGCCGCTATCAGTGTTCCGGTGAGGACCGCTGCCAGCGTGATCTTGACTTGTGTCGCAGACATGACATCTCCGTCCGTGCTAGTTGATGTTGCCGCGAGTACTCAACCAAACACATGGAGCAGTTGCTAGATCGTTCGATCAGTTAGGCTGAAAGCTCTTTCTTGACGTCGGCGTTCCTTCTCGGCTGCAGGCAGATCCCATCAACCGTTACGGAGATCTCTGGCTGCGGCGGCCAGCCCTGTCGCGTGAGGACGGGCAGGGGACGGAAGCGGACGCCCTTGCGTCGGCCTGAAGATTGGCTGCGATCGCCAAATGCGTCTGTTGAGGCGGATGAGGCGAAGTCGCTGTAAGCCCAGGTCAATGGCCCACCGGCGTCGACCGGGTGACGGTATGACAAGCGGTCGAGTCCTTCCCTGTTGCGGGACATGGGCCAGCAATCAGAGGTCACTGCGGTGTTTCATGCAGCCCGTGTTCGCGGCAAGAATTACAAGCGATCTTGCGCGGCGTATGTTCCGCATGCGGTCCGCTAGCACGGCGAGGGCCAGCGTGCTGGATCAAGCCAAGATGACTGCGAGGCCAGCAGCGAAGATCGCTAGCCGATCCATGATGGCGGACGACGGCCGGGCTCATCGACTAGGCGGTTGAGGAGCGACTGAGGATGCCTGGCCCACACGACGGCCTCACGCTTTCGATCATTGAGCTTCTTCGAGTTGGCCACCGATCGGGGGATGAGCCGTGAGCGCAACGAGCGAGGCCCCTGGGCTGTTGATCGAGATGTCTGACGTCTCAATCACGCTGCTCGGGGGCCTCGTTGGTCATCCATCCTGCCGCACTCGACCTGCCGCATGCACTCGTGGAGTGGGTGGCCATGCTGATCGTCACCCGTGAGGGCGACCGGCGCTGCAAGCTCCGTCCGTCCCAGCGCGCGATGGTGGCACTGGTGTACCTGCGCGAACACACCACCCTGGCGAAGATCGCCGCCGGATTCGGGATCAGCGAGTCCACCGCCCACGCCTACACCCGCGCGGTCGTCGACCTGCTCGCGGCACGTGCACCGGGGCTGCTGAAGACGCTGCGCGAGCACGACCCCGACTTCATCCTGCTCGACGGCACCCTCGCCGAATGCGACCGGGTCGGCGACGGCCGGGCCGACTACTCCCACAAACACCGCCGCCACGGCGTGAACGTGCAGGTCGTCACCGACCCCGACGGCCGGCTGCTGTGGCTCTCACCCGCCCTGCCGGGCCGCACGCACGACCTGACCGCTGCCCGCACCCACCGGATCATCAGAATCTGCGAGCGCCAGGGCGTTCCCATCCTGGCTGATCTCGCCTATCAGGGCGCCGGCCTGTGGCTGACCACCGGCATCAAACGCAGGCCCCTACAGGAGCTCACCTCCACCGACAAGACCCGCAATCGGGCACTGGCCGCAGCACGGGCACCCGTCGAACGCGGCGTCGCCAGGCTGAAGTCCTGGCGCATCTTCCACAGATCCCGATGCAGCCCCAACCGCATGACGTCAATCGCCAAGGCCATCCTCACCCTGGAGCAGCAACGCTGAAGAGGCTCATTGTGAGCTGGCCGCCATCAGACGTCACCGTGCCCAGGGCCCGACCTTCATCGTCGGGGGGCCTGGAGACGGCGTGCCAGTCTCCGGCCCCACGCCTGGCCTGGGGCTTCGATGCACCGGTAGGTCAACACGCTCACGGGAAGCAGGACGGCATAGAACGCGATTTCCAACATGAGGTTGTCCCGATCCCAGCGGCCGATCGTGCCATCGGAAATCGCCAGCAGTACAGGGTGCACCAAGTAGACGGAGTAGCTGATCGTTCCCAACCCGATCAGCCACCGCGGAATCCGCCTGCGGCGGAACGCGAGGCCGGCGCCGAACGTGGCCAGAGCCATCAAAAATGCCACGATCCAGCCGCGCCGGGTGAAGTTGGATCCTCCCCCGTAGTGATATGCGCTCCCCACAGCGCAGGCCATCACCACAGCCGCGGCGGCGGCCGCATACCGCCAACTGCTCTGACCGCTCTCGGCCCGGTAGACAGCCGTGCCGAGGAACATCACGGCAAGGATCACCAGCCCCTCCCACGTGGGGATCGTGCCGTTGCATGTGACCAGTACAAGCGCCAGGACGCCTCCCAGCACGGCCCCGAACACTCGGAGGACGGGAGAACGAGTGCTCGCGCAGCAGATGGCGACCGCCATGGCGGTCGCAGCAACGCCTACCAGCGGGCCGACACCTACCGCTCCGGACAGAGCCGAGACGGGTAGCGCAGCACCTGCCGCCACGCTGATGGCGGCCAGTGCCGCCAAGGTGACAGCGTAGGTGGCTGACCGCTGGTGAAGCCGGACCGAGAAAAGAGCGACGACCAGCAGGTAGAAGGCCATCTCATACGAGAGCGTCCACAGGACAAGGACAAGGTTGGGAGTGCCCAGCAGCTCCTGGAACAACGTGACGTGGGCGATGACGGCCGCAGCGGTGCTCTCCCCACTGAAGTCACGGATTTCGGCGATACCGAACAGATGGGCCGCAAGGACGGCCACCGCGACGGCTGCCCACAGCGGGTAGATGCGGAAGCTACGCCCGATCCAGAAGGCCCGGATGCTGCCTCGCCGTTCAAGGGAGGCGGGGATGATGTAGCCGCTCACAAGGAAGAACACCATGATGCCGTACCGGCTGGTGTTGAACTCCGGCATGAGCTCCTGCCGGAATTCGGCCATGAAGGAGTACGAGGAGTGGTCGAAGACCACGACGAGTGCCGCGATGCCGCGCAGGGCGTCCAGCCAACCCAGGCGTGATGTACGAACTGGCATTGCAGCCAGGGGTAACTGCGAAGGCACGGAGGGTGATCGCATCTCTGCCGGAGAAGTTGGGGTGGGAGGCTCCATACCCATGTTCACGTCCGGCACCTCTCGAGTGTTCACCTGAGCGCCTTAGGAATGATCATGCATACGCTGCCGGGAGGAGCGTCCGTGTCATTTGTGCGCGAACTTTTTCAGTGTGAGAGGCGAAGCCCCTGGAGCGGCAAGCTCCAGGGGCTTCGCAACAGCAAGCACCGTCAGGTGGGTTGATCAGCCGAACGGCTCGAACCCATGACGGCCAGGAACACGCGCTGGGTTGGTGATCACCACTTGGTCACACCGCAACCTGTCCCCATCCTTGATTTTGCGAACCATCGCAGGGGAACTGGGCCGCCTGACCGCCATTAGCCGTGCTGGCGCCCGAGATGCCCAGACACAGGCCGCTCTTTTTGTTCTTCAGTGCGAAGATGTTCGTGGGGTAGCCGTCGTAGACGAGCAGCCAGTCCTGATTGGCGTCGCCGGACCCGTTGGCCTGGATGGCCGTTGCGCCGGCTGACGTGCTGGCGCCGTCGATGCCCAGGTTTTTGCCCGAGCCAGCGTTCTCCCAGCTGAGGTAGTTGCCGTCCACGACTGTGGTCCAGAGCTGGATGCTGCTCCTGTTGAGGGGCTGCTGGACGATCCTGGCCCCGTTGGCAGTGCTACCCCCGGAGGGCTGCAGGACCAGCCTGGAGTTGTAGTTCACAAGTGCTCCGGTAGTAGGGGCCCGCAGGCTCGAGACCGGTAAGGACGCCAGGTCGTCGGTCTGTGACAACTGCGGGTGTGCGAAGGCAGGGCTGGCCGACGCCAGCAGTGCTCCGGCCAGAATCCCGGTCATGACAGTCCTGTCTCGTGCTCATATTCCGCTCTCTTGATGTTCGTGTGATTGGTTGAAGTTGTAGATCGCGGTGCTGGATCACCGGCGCCGGTCATCTGGCCAGCGATTGGCCAGCGGCCCATCAGAATGCTCTTGACCAGTCCTTAAAGGTGCTGTCATGGCTAGATGAGCAGGGTAGGAACTGGCAGGTGAGGGCGCGTGATCAGGGGCACTCGCCGTTGGCTGGCCAGTCACAGCAAAACTGCCATGCTGTGAAGGCAGGGACGGCTTGCCCTTCTGTCAGGAAGCTCTGATGGACGGAGCCGGCTCCCCTCGAACCCCGTCAGTGGTTGAAGAGTGCCCAGCCCTGGTTGGCCGAGCCGTCGCACGTGAACTGGGCGGCCTGCGCGCCGTTGGCCGTGCTGGCGCCCGAGATGCCGAGACACAGTCCGCTCTTCATGTTCCTCATGCGGAAGTAATTGGTGGGGTAACCCGAGACCGGTTCGAGGCGCCAGTCCTGGTTGGCATCGCCGGCCCCGTTCGCGATGATGGCCGCGGCGCCAGCGCTTGAGCTGGCGCCATCGATACCGAGGTTTCTGCCCGCGGCCGCGTTCTCGAAGCTGGTGTTCGGACTGTCGTTGATGGGCGTCCAGTTCTGCAGTTCGTTGAGCTGGTTTCCCGGCTGCTGAACGACCTTGGCACCGTTGGCCGTGCTTAAGGCTTGCAGGAACTTCCCGGACTTCAAGTTCCCGATCCCGACGGTGGCGGCCTGAATCTGACGGTGGCCGTCCAGGACCTTCGACAACGGCACCGGCTGCCCCCAACCGTCGCTCTGGGGCGACTGCGTGTCAGCGACGGCAGGTCCGGCCACCGCCATCAGTGCGCCGATCAGACCGACTGCCAGTGCCCTCATGGTGCGTGAGGTGCGCATGGAATGTCCCCTTACGTTGGGTACGGTTGATGTTGCTGTGAGTACTCAACCAGCAGAGGATGATGCTTCGCTAGATCGTTCGGATCTTTGACTGAAAGCGTTTACTTGACGAGATCCTTAGAAGTCTGCTTGCCGCACCTCGGCGTTAAGCGATCTTCGCGGACGCCATCAACACGATCGGCTCCGCCAGACAGGCGCCGCCGATGAACTCCGCCCGACTGAAGGTGACGCTGGCGCTGGTGAAGCCGACCCAGCCGGTAGCGAACTCCGCACGGGTGAAGCGGACCCAGCCGCCGGAGAACACTGCCCCGATGAAGGACACGGTGGCACCCGAGAACACGGCACCGGAGAACTCGACCTTGCGCCGCTGAACTCAGCCTCGCTGAAGGAGACCGTGCCACCGGAGAACAGAGCGCAGGAGAAATCTCCGCCATCGAGGACAACGGAGGTGAAGTCGAAGTTGTGACCCTGCCAGGAGCGCCGGATCGCAGTCCGGCCAAAGGTGTTCGGCAGCCACTGCTCGTTGCTCGTGGCGCAGCGCGGCACCATCCCTTCCACCGAGCTGTGCCGCTGGCCGCGACCTGCTAACGAGTTGGTGCGTGATAGCGGGTGAGGCGTCGCGCCTGGCGGGTGGCATGATCCGACTGTGGCGATCATGGTCGATCGGGCGGTGCTGGCGCATCGGCTGTTCACGGGAGTCTCTCGGCGTCATATAGCCCGCCTGGTTGAGGAGTTGGCGACTCCGTGGCAGGCCGGCCTCGAGGGCCGCCGTCATGCTGCACGCGGTGGAGTCCGGAAGCGGGCCGCGGGTGCCGGCGCCCGCCATCAGCTGGTGTTCGCCGACCGGTTGGTGGCCACACTGATCCATCTGCGGCACGACCTGCCGCACTCGGTGCTGGGCCTGCTGTTCGGCGTCGACCGCTCCACCATCACCAGCGCGATCGGAGAGATACGTCGACTCCTGGCTGAGCGGGGATGCGCGGTCCCCGACCGCCCTGGCCTGCGTCTGCGGACGCTGCCGGATGTGTTCGCCTACGCTCAGGCCGAGGGCATCGAGTTGCGCCTGGACGCCACCGAGATCCAGGTCCGCCGGCCGCTGGCCGGACGTGGTGGCCGGCGCGCGTTCGTCTCCGGCAAGAAGAAGCAGAACACGATGAAGGCCACCGTGATCGCGGACTGGTGTGGCCGCACGTTATGGACCGATGCCCTGCGGCCTGGACGTATGCACGACGCCACGGCCGCCCGCAACGAGGGCATCGCCGTCTGCTTCCAGCACTTCGCCGACGTCGAGGTCCTCCTGGACGACGGTTGCCTCGGCCTGAGCCGCGACCACCGCGGGCAGGCCATCACACCACCCAGAAAACCCCGGCCCGGAGCACTGCCCAGCAGGGTCGAACAGTGGGAACGCGACCGGCCGGGCACTCCTCCGACCGCATCACCGTCGAACACGCCCTCGCCGACCACAAACGCTGGAAACAACTGACGCGCTGGACCCACCGCCGCGACCGTCTGCCCGACACCTACCGCGCCATCGCCGGCCTCGTCTCCGACCGCACCAGCATGACCTGAACACAGTCCACGACCAGGCCAAACACGCCTCACCCGCTATCACGCACCAACTCGTAACTGCGTGACAACGCCGACGGCCACCAGCGGACAACCGCGAACGTGCACGAACGATCAGCGCAGGTGGCGGACACCCCTGCCGAAGAGGGTGCCTCACCCAAGTTGCTTCGGGACGATGAGGTCGTGGGTTCAAGCCCCGCAATCCCGAGAGAGAAGTACCGGCTCAGGGCAGTGGGGCAGCTGGTCTACGAAGTGGGCTGGCTCTCCAGCAGTTTTTCCACCGTCAGGGTTCCTACCTGCGTGCCCGTCAGCCATTCCGCGAGGTTCACGCCCTGGGGCCAGTACTCGCCTTCATGGTTGCACCACATGGCGCCCGCAGGATCGCGGAAGTCGACCAGCGACCAGATGGAGCAGCCCCAGTCGTAGATCAGCACCAAGCCGGCCGGGATGCGGCCGGACGGATCCGGCCCGTCCCGGTACAACTCGGCGATGTCTGCAAAGTCGCCCTGCGCGGCCGCACCGCTCACCCCAAGGATTCCTTCGTTCGGGCCGAATCCCCCGTTGGCGACCTCGACATACAAGCGCCGCAGGAGAGGAGGCAGCGGGAACCCGATGACCTGCTCCGCCGCGGCGACAGCCTCCGGTGTTGCAGGCGGTGGCAACACCTCCGCCCGCGCTACAGTCCGCAACGCCTCGACAACCTCGTCATCAGTCACGGGTTCAGACTCTCAGCCCGAAGTGGTCAGGCGTGTCGAATGTGTACCAGATCCTGCGGAAAGCCACGGGGAACAGCGGGGAAAAAGTCGGCGGCGGCCTGCGCACCGTTCAAGGTCGGCCGCAAGCCAGCGGAGCAGCCGCCGCCAAAGGGCTCAAACTTCCCAAGCTCAGGGGCAGCTTTGCGGCGATGCCACTCCCCGCAGCGAAACTCTCATAACTCGGTTACTACATCGCGCATGCTGCGAGGAAGCCCCTGCCAGTCCTCCATCGCACCCTGTATCAGACGCCGTAGGCGTTCCTTTCCTTCAACTTTGAGTACGTCTCGCAGGCAGGCGCAGTCGGCTAGGTCCCTGGTGCCGACGATACAGATGTAGATACCGGCGATCTGCAAGCCCCGCGCAGCTGCGGAAAGCTTCGCATCAACCGGCAACGGGATCCTCCGGGCCAACTCTTGCGCAAAGACGCGCTCGATCCTGGGTCGCCCCAACAAGCCGAAGAGGCCCCCTGCCGCGCGGCCCACGACCTCATGCAACTGCTCCTTGCCTTTGAGGATGCTGCGAGCCAACTGGGCGAGGTCATCGCAGCCTCTTCGGCGATGGTGCTTCACGAGCGCTTTCCACGTCTCGTCCGAGACGTAGGCCGACGCACGCTCAGCGATGACCGCAGTGCCACCATGTTCAATGACGTCCAGGCATAACCGTGCGGCCTCCTCCGCCCTCTGACGCTCCCGAGTGGCTTGCGTCGGAGGCTGTGGGCGTCGTTGGGACCGTGTGGTGGCCCTGGGCGTCGCCGAACGCCGCGATGCTCGACCCCGGGGTTGGGCCCGTTTCGCAGGTCGTTTACGGGGCGTGGGCACGCGGCCGGCCGGCCGACCGCGATGGTGGTGACATCGCATGTCTGGACCCGTCACTCGGTTCTTGCACAACGTCCCGTCGTCGGTCTGCGCACGGCACCGATACACCATGCCGAAAGTGTCGGTACCCGCCAAGAAGACGGACAAGTATGCCTATTTGGCCAGCCAGGCCTCCCCCGCCCTTCTTACATCCCACCACGCAAGCGAGAAGGGTTGGAATGGCATACGGCCGTCCTACTCGGGTCGTCACGGACGTTCAGGAGACACCTGAAGCTGCCTCCGCAATGGCGGCCGGCCACGCGTGCACCAAGGTGAACGCGACTGCATGCATGCCCTCTCCCCACCACCACAGTTGGAAAGCATGCGCCGTGCTTGAGAGCACAGACTGGCCGCCCCTTCTAGGCCGTGTCTGCCCAGTGACTTCAAGATCTTCCTGAACTCCTTCGGCCCCTGAGTCATCGCCGACGAACTCGTCGTCTTCCACCCACAAGGGCGCACTCCGCTCCTGGATCGCATGCACAAGATCCACGCCACCTGAGCCAAGGCACGGTCTCAACATCCCACCGGCTTCCCATACCCGTCCACACACAGCCCGGCGGTCTCATCTCGTGGGGCTATGACTACGGCGGTGACGAGCACTTCTTCCTCCCGTGCGGCCACCACGCCGACAGCTGAAAGATCGTGACCATGGCCCATGAGGAAGGCTGCGAAGTCTTCGATGGATCGTTCTCCGACTTCGTCATCGCGTTCATGAACCGGTTGCAGGTCATGGACGAAGCCGACGACATCAGTCCCCCGGTCCCAAGCTTCGAGCCGTACTGACTGGGATGATCGTTCGCGTCGTCGCTCCGGCTGCCACCGAGCCCCCAGGCGCGCACCACAGTCCCACGAGACCACCTCACACTTATCCGTCGCGATCGCTGAGCATCGCAAGACTCTGCACCACAACCGCACCAGCTCGAGCGGGGAACAGCGGGGAACCACGGTAAGAGCAGGCGCCCCCGACGAAGCCGTATGTAAGCCGTTCGCCCAGGTCGGCACCCAAACGGCCCCAAATAACCGCAGATTCCCAAGCTGAAAGCGCAGGTTCGGTTGGTTTCTCCAGCGCCTCACCCAAGGTGGTCTCCACGCTCCATCAAGGGATCGCTATCCAGGTGTAGACGGCGCCGCCGAGGCAAACGAGCACACCCAGGCACACCAGCACCCTGGAAACCGGATACATCCAACGGAGTCTCGGCGGCTCGTGGAGAGCTTGTTCGCGTTCGATCAGGCGCAGCGCCTCGATGTCGAGTGTCATGGCCAAGTGGTTTTGAATCCTCTTGATCGCTTCTTCAGCCAAGAGCGCCGAGCCCCGAAGCCGCATGCTCTCTGAATACGCTGCGACGAGGATGACGCCGGCCAGCAAGCTGATCACTCCCGCTGCGCCAGGCATTTCGGCGTTCAAAGCTGCCGCGTAGGCGGTAGCCATGACTGCAAGGCAGACCAGCAGCGCGTTGAGTACCTGGTAAGCCCGGCCTCTGCGGTTCTCAGACCAGCGCCAGGCGTGGTCAAGAGCTAGGGCCAAGGTCTCGTGATCAGTTCCCCGCGGCATCATGAGGGCAAGATGGCAGGCGCCGCCAACGTCGTCCAGAAGACCCCAGGTTCGATGGTCGAGTCGGTGAGCGCCACGCGGGCGTCGTGCTCGGCGATCGGGTGAAAAGTCCCCTCGATCATCAAGCAGTCGCCAAGGTGGATGATCGACGACTCAGGCCCGTTCGGGGTGCGCTTCTGCTGGACGACGAACCGCGGCCGGGACGGTGCGTGCGCGATGCCTATGAAACGCAGGGGCGCGGCACCCCTCGGCAGGTGGCCGCCGCGGCGACGAGCCGGGGCCTGCCCCTCAGCTTGGGCGAGCGCTTCGCGACTGCGTCGCGCTAGGGCCGGAGATAGATCCCGACAACCTCGTGGTCGGTGACCTGCTTGTCGAGGTGCGCCAGGATCGCGCGGAGGCGCGGGGGACCCGAGGGAAAACCACGTTCGATATTAGTGGCGGTCTTTACCGCCTCCACCCTCCACCGAGACCCTTGTTTCCCCTGCCGCGCCGAACCTGGAGCTGTCGATGGCCGACGACCCCCCGCCCGACCCGTCCACCCCGCCTCCCGGGAACCCGCTCGCCGACGGCCTTCACCTGACGTACACCACACGCAGGCTCGGCGAAACCGTAGCGTTACCGTCCGCCATGCTGCTCGGGTGCGGCGTGCTCGTCGTAGCCTTCGCCCTTATCGTTCTCGGAATCGTCTTCCTGGTCACCGGCCTCGGAGGAGCCGACGGCGATCGCATCGGCCTGATCTTGGCCGCAATCGGCACTCTGAGCGGTCTCGCGCAAGTAGTCCTCGCCGCACTGCCCCTCCGTCGACCCTCACGCGACAACTCCTGACGGCGTCGCTGCCCCACCCCGGGGCGGCGCGACATTCATCGCCTACTCCACATCCGGCTTCTTCGGCCGCACAGTCCCAGACCCCCTGTAGCCACGGAAGACGTCCTGGACCGTGGACGGCTTGAACCCCAGAGCTTCCGTATCTGCCGATACGACATGCCCTGGCCGTCGGCCCACAGCTCACGAATCAGCTCGGTGCGCTCGGCCGACCACGTCCGATTCCGGACAACCTGATCAGCCATGATCCGGCTCTACGCTCGCACCCGTCCACGCGATTGGCGGTCTGAGCGACCACAGAACGACGTCTGAGGCTTCAGCAAAGCCGATCCTGGATGGCTGATCCCGCAGCGGCGCAGTGTCTAGGGCGGCTGCGCGTACAGCTCTCGCACGCGAGCAGAGAGACGCTCGTACATCTCGTCAATTGCGTTATCTGCTCTGCTCGTGTCGAGTTGTCCCCCCACGAGGTCAGCGTGCCAGACGAGCACATGCAGTCTTCGCCTTGTACGCCGCGGCTTCAATCAGACCGAGCTCGCAGGCGAGCGTTAGAACGAAGGCGTCGACCGCTTTGAGACCATCCACGCGCAAGCATCGTGCTCCGGCAGCCGTAGCTCGGACTTTCCGGACCCCAGCCGCTGACGATCGCCAATCACACCTGCAGGACTGCTGTCTGCGCATCCAGGTCAGGCAGCGCGCGGTGCGCAGCTCCTTGCGCTGCGCCAGCGGCGGGTACCGTGACCGGAGCGCGTCCCAGCGCATCGGTCTCGCCCAGGGAAACTTGCGATAGTTACGCTGCCTGGCATGCATCCCGTAATCGATGTTCTGGCGTCCTCGGACGTCGACCGCTTGGAACGCCTCTGGAAGCAGTTGCTGGTCCATCACGACCGGGCAGCGGGACACCTGACGAGTCTGGGCGCGGTTCGCCCGCCCGAGGAGTCATGGCGGCTGCGTCGTGGGCAATATCTCGAATGGCTGCGAGAACCGCTCACATCGGTGCTGGTCGCCCACGACGGGGATTTCATAGCTGGCTATGCGGTCGTGCGCGTCGTCCACGCCCCCGGATCGTGGGAGTGGGGAGACCAGGTCGGGGTGTTGGAAACCCTCGTGGTCGATGATGAGGCTCGCGGCACCGGGGTTGGGCAGGCTCTCCTCGGCACCGCGCGCGAGCGTCTCGCGGCGTTGGGCATCCAGATCATGAAAATCTCCGTCATCGCGGGCAACGAGGGCGCCGTTCGCTTCTACCGGCGCGAAGGCGCCGTCGACTTTGTGAGGACGCTAGTCATGCCCGTCTCGGACTGACGACGGACGTTGGCGGCGCCGCGACGACCAAGCAGAAGTCGTCGACAAGGCCTGCTTACGCGGGAACTGATACCTGGTACCCCAACATCCTCCTGGATGCGGATCGACGTCGTCGCCCCTGCGGTATCTTGCGATCAGGCCACCCCCACCAACGACGCAGCCCTACGCGAGGCCCACAGCTCGCGCCCCTCGTCCACACAGTCGAGGACACAGGGAGTGTCAAGGGTGATCCGCATCCCGAAGCAGAGTGCGTCCCACCCCTGATCCTGATGACACCAGCCCCCGCAGGATCAGTTGGCCAACTCGCCCCTGGGTTCGATGATCTCCAGGTTGGTGCCGTCGGGCTCGTGGAAAATACGCGACCCTCGTGCCGAGTGCCGCCTCCGGAGTGACTTCGCCCGCGATGAGCAGGTAGTTGTCGCCCAGGAAGCCATAGCCGGCGTCCTTGGCGAGGGCGCCAACGGCAAGGCGAACCGGCTCTGGTTCATGCATCTGTGCTTCAAAGGTCGGCGACTTCGACGCGGTGTACCAGTGGATGACCCATGTTGATCTTCGCGTACCGAAGCTTCGCGTAGGGCAGCCTCTGCGACCAGGGCCCTCCATTGCGCCGGCAGCCCCGGTGCAGAACCACTTGACGTCCAGCTGAAAGGCGAGCGCCCACCGCCTGGGCGGCTCCCGCCGGACGCGTCCGCACCTCGTGCCCGACGCCACACCAGAGGCGCTCCAGCGGCCGGCCGAGCCGGTCGTAGGAACCGGCCGCGAACAGTGCGCGGGCCGAGGTGAGAGCAGGGTTCGCCACCACCGCCGCTCGGCGGCCCACGCCGTCGTCGGCCGCACCGTCAGCGCAGCACCCAGCACACTGCGCCGCTCTCTCCAAGACCCGCCCTTCATCTCGTGCCCGAGGCTGAACGCCGAGGCGCCGACAGGGCGCACACCGCCCTTCGGTTACACGCCCCCGGCACACTGCACTGCTGCCGATGCCCAGCCGGGCGTTGCCCTCTTCGGAGTGCCGCGCGAGGTACCGGCGTCGGGTGCAGTACGGTCCCTTTTGCCCGGCTCGACAGGACGGCCGCGGCCTGCGGTCCCGCGCTCATTTCGCACGTTGCGCGGGACCGCACTTCTCATTCGCTGTTCTGCCCCCAGCCCCGCCGCCGCTGCGGGGTGCAGCGCAGTACTGGCATCCCCGACGCCCGTTCCACCGACCGACGGCGTGTGAACTCCGGCGGATGAGCACGGTGTACGCCTTGAGGACGGGGACAGCGGGCAATACGCGCGCCGCCACCGTGCGCGGTACCAGTTGGGCGAGTCGGCGGGCGTGGGCCAACGCGCCCGCCGAGCTGATCTGCGGCCAGGGCCGCCAGGAGCACACCGGCGGCTTGCAGTCCGGGTTGTGCTGGACCACCGTCCTTCTGCGAGGGCCGGGCCATAAATCGGCTGGAACGAGGAAGGCAACCTCGGGCTCACATGCGGGACAGCGTCCAGCAACTGCGCACGCTCACCCGTCGTGGGGTGCTTGGTCTGGCGGGGCGCTCTGGTCGCGAGTAGTGCCTCCCGTCTGCGGAGAGGAAACGGGAAACAGTGCCATTTGCCTTGTCCGTCCAGTCACGGATGCCGCACTCTTTCGTGCAGCACCCCTCTTGCACCTGGATGGACGGTCCTGGAGGTCTTCCGTGCTGCAGCCGTCCAGCGAGTTCGGCGAAGAACTGAGGAGGCGGCGCTTGGGCGCCGGGGTGAGTCTCACAGCGCTATCCACCGTCGTGCACTACAGCAAGGCGCAGTTGAGCAAGGTCGAACGAGGCATTAAAGCGCCCAGCCGCGATCTGGCTCGGTTGTGCGACGCCGCCCTCCACGCCAGCGGAGCGCTGATCGCTTTGGTCGCCCCGCCCGTTACCGACGTGCCGAAAGAACCGGCTCCATGTGAAGTCGACGAGGAGGAGTGGGTGATGCGGCTGTCACCAGATGGCTTGGGCCGATTTACGCCCGTGGGCCGGCGACAGGTCGTCAGCGCCGGGGCAGCCTCGTTGATGAGCTGGCGCACGGGCGGCCAGGGCCGTGTATCGCCGAGTGGGGGCGCGGGCATGCTGGATGCATCCCGGTCGCTGTTCACGCACTACCGTCGGCTCGGCCAGAGCGTTGAGCCCGGCTTCCTGCTGCCCGGACTGATAGCGCAGACCCACACTTTGCGGGAGTTGTCCGCGCACGTGGATTCCCGCACCGGCCAGGAGTTGCTGGCGCTGGGCTCCCGGTACGCCGAGTATGTCGGCTGGCTGGTGCAGGAGACGGGTGATGAGCAGGCGGCGCTGTGGTGGACGCAGCGTGCAGTGGATCTTGCCGCAGCCGGTGGCGACCGGGCACTGGCCGGGTATGCGCTGGTCCGGCGGGCCCTGGTCACGCTGTATCAGGACGATGCCGAGCAGACCGTTGCTCTGGCACGTCGGGCGCAGAGTGGGACGCTCCCGCCGCGGATTCGGGGGCTTGCCGCGCAGCGTGAGGCGCAGGGGCACGCTCTCGCCGGCGATGGTGATGCGTGCATGCGTGCTCTGGACCGTGCCCGGACCCTGCTGGCCCGCCAGGAAAGCGAGGGTGACGCTCCGGTGATCGGCAGCATGCATCTGCCTGACTCGGTCGGCATGATCACCGGGTGGTGTCTGTTCGATCTCGGCCAGATGCGGAAGGCAGCCGAGGAATTGGACCGTCAACTCGCGCTGGTATCGCCTGATGCGGTGCGCACGCAGGTGCGCTACGGCATTCGCCGGGCGCTGGCGTATGCGTCGCACGGCGAGATCGACCACGCCTGCGCACTGGCGGCGCAGCTTCTCGATGGGGTGGTGGCCGTGCGGTCCGCGACCGTGACGATCGACCTCCGTCGCCTCTCCCGGGTCCTGGCCCGCCATCGCGGCCACGCCGCGGTGCGCCGACTGGGGCCTCGCTTGGCAGTGCTGTCCCGACTCCCGGTCTCCTGAGAGGAATCTTGCATGCCTGAGGTGTTCATCAACTACCGGACCGGGGACGGCAATGACATCGCTGCCCTGATCGACAACGAGCTTGCCAACCGTTTCGGCAAGGACCGGGCATTTCGCGCCTCGCGGTCCATTCCCCCGGGCTCCACCTACCCCGAGGCGCTCCTGACGAGTGTGCGCCGCAGCGCCCTGGTGCTGGCGGTCATCGGGGCCGACTGGCTGAACTTCCAGTCCAGGTTGCGCGATCCGGAGGACTGGGTCCGCAAGGAGATAGTGGAGGCGTTCGACTGCGGAGTGCCGGTGGTGCCTGTCCTCGCTGGCAGGGGGACGGAACGCCTGCGCAAGGAAAGACTGCCGCAGGAGCTGGCGAGGCTGGCCGACCTGCAGTCCGTGCGGCTGGACACACAGAACGCAGAAGCGGACTTGAAGCGCCTGGGTGATCTGGTGGCCGAGATGGTTCCCGAGCTGTACGACCTCGAGCATGCCGAGGTACCCACGCCTGATGCCGGGTCCGTGTCCAATTCGGTCGGCACTGTCAGCGGAACGGCCGTGCAGAGCAGGGACTTCACCGGAGACGTCGGCAACACCGTGATCAAAGGGTCAACCGGTCCTGTGCATGCAGGCCAGGGAAACATCTACCAGAACTCGCGCCATGTTTCGGGTGATCGGCACTACTCGGGCAATGGCATGACGAACATCGAGGGCGACCAGCACGGTGGTATCCAGCACCGGTTCGCTGATTCGGACCAGCCCGAGGACAACGAGCGGTGAGCAATACATTCACCACGCGCGTCGAGCAGCCCGGCGGCCCGGTGCACGCCGGCTCGGGCGACTTCTACAGCTACACCGTCAACGTGGACCTTGGGTTCCAGGAGTCGCCCGGCCGAAGTCCGCGCCGCATCGCAGATGACCACCTCCGCCTTCTGCGTCAGCAGTTCGTCGATCCCCCCGGGATGGGCATGGCACGCCGTGTGCTCGACGCCAGCAGTACCGTGATCCTGCGCGGCGATCCTGGCAGCGGCAGGACCACAGCAGCCTGCGTCCTGCTGTACGAGGTTCACCAGGGCGTCGGCATCTTCCGCGAGCTTCTGCCCGGCGAGGAGGAGGGGGCCCTCACCGATCCCGGCCTGGTCGGCGTCGGTGACCGGCTGCTGCTGAACCTTGCCGAAGCGGACGTCTCCCAGTGGGCCCAGGCGCGCAGGGATCTGTCTGCACTGCGTAAGACCGTGCAGGAACAGCAGGCGCATCTGGTGGTCGTCATGCCGCACGACGGCACCTTGGAGTCTCACCTCCAGCCCTACCAGGCCGATATCGCGCCCCCACCGGCCATCGAGGTCTTCCGGCGGCACCTGAGGCTCCACCGGATACCGTACGAGGAGTACCGGCTTCCCGCCCCGGCGCTGGATGAATTCCTGGCAGAAGAGCCGTCGATGGAGGAGATCGCGCGCTTCGCCGACCGCGTGCGCCGAGCCCGTGCGGCGCTGCCGGTTCGTGAGGGGTTCGCCACCTGGTGCAAGCAGTCCCGTGACGCACGCACGCAGTGGCGCAAGGAAGTCTGCGAACTCGTCGCGACACGGCGCGCGGCTGCGCAGCGGGCGCTGCTGTTCGCCACGGCCATGCTCCACGGCACGCATGCTGACGTCATTCACCGCAGCGCCGCACTCCTGCTCAGCACCCTCAATACGCCGCGGGACGAGACGCCTCTGCTCGAGGGCAAAGATCTGGCCGAACGCTTGGAGGAGATCGGTGCAGCAGCCGGGCCGGACGGTCGCGTGCGATTCGCCAAGCTGGACTACGACGCCGCGGTGCGCGCCCACTTCTGGGACCACATGCCTGACCTGCGGCACCTGTTCAGCTCCTGGACCGCCCAGAGCACGGAGCTGGATGATCCGCATATCACGTCGGAGTTGCGCAGGACAGTGGTGAGCCGACTCGCCGACCAGTACGTGCGCACTGGTCGAGGAAACGATTTGGCATTCCTGGCGCAGGAGTGGAGCACTACGCCCACGAGCCGTTTCCGGCTGGAGGCCGCTGTAGACGCGCTGGCCTGTGGTCTGAGCGACCCGCGCTACGGCCGAAGTCTGCGGATGCTCGTCTACGACTGGTGTAAGGGCAAGCGGCTGACAGGGAACCTCGCACATATTCTCCTACGCGTTTGCATCGACGTGATCGCGCCCACCCATCCCGACCAGGCCGTGACCCGCCTGCATCACTTGGCCCGCCGGGAACGCGGCGCCACCCCCGCTCTCGATGCGTTGTGCAGCCTTGCCGTGACCAGTGCCCGACTCCGTCGCCGCATGCTCGATCGAGTCACCCGTCATTCAACCGCACCGACCGTCGACGCCCGCCTCTTCCTGCGGATCTGCGACCCCGTAGCACTCACCCACCCAACAGGCGCACAGCGTCCACTCATCGACGAAAGAGGCGTTCAGGACTGCGCGGTGGCAGGCTGGGCGGAGTCGCTCGCCCGGCTGCCGCGGCCGCAATGGCAGCCGTATGCCCAACGATGGCTGCACACGGCCTGCACCGCCGATAACCATCGCGACGTGCTGCTCGCTCTGCTGGTCGATGCCGCAGACCGAAACGGCAGAACCCTGGCAGTGCTGTACTCGGTCGCCCGCGCCGCAGAGCCCACTGCGCCTGGCGGGAGGGCATCCGGGGCCGCAATCACCGAACGTCTGCTCCAGAGGATTTCCACGGCCCAGGGTCTACGCCCGCCGGCCGCACCGACTGAACCCGCACCGCCCAGGGGGGCTGCACGATGACCACCGGCCGCAAGACGACGACCGTTTTCCTCACCGTGCTGTGTGCCCTGCTGCTGTCCATCCTCGGCCTGGTGCAGGAGTGGCCCATCTGGGCGTGGGCCGCACTGGCCCTGGCCCTGGCCGGTATTCCGGCCGCAGCCTTCAAGATCGCCGCGATGCGCCGCGGCTCTCTACCCGCCGATTTCACGAACTTCCTCCCCGCCGCCCCGATCGAGCGCAGGGAACACCACGTCAGTCGCGTCGCACTACCCAGCAAGTGGGACGACTACGACTTCGTTTTCTCCGCCACCGTACGGTGGCACCCCCTCGAAACCCACGGCGACGACCCCGTCCTCAACCCGGCAGGCCTCGCCGTCGAAGCGGTGCTGGACCGCGCCCGCACACTCACCGAGCAGCGGGAGCCCGGACGGGCCTCCCTCGTCCAGCACGAACTGAGCGGTGCCCTCAGCAGAATGCGCCCGGACCACACCGGGCTCCTCCAAGTCATGGCAGAAAACATCACGCTCACCTTGCACGAACCCGACCAGGAACGGCTGACCAAACTCGCTGAGATCCGCAAGGACAAGGCAGTCTGGGAACACCAGCGCACATACGAGCAAAGCAAGCGCGAATACCTGGGCGACGACGTACTCAAGGACACCGGCAGCGCGGTGGTCTGGTGGCTGGCCAAGAACGACAGCCACATAGAGAAGACCGTGGCAGACCTCGGCCTCCTCGCCCAACTCACCTCCGCAGCCAACAACACCGACATCCCCGAGCGGCTTCAAACCCTCATCCTCACGACCAACGCGCCCGCCGCTCCTGCCGAACGGGAACCGACAGCCTCTGACCACTTCGAGGCCTTCCTCACCGGCATGGGCTTCAGCAGCGGAGATGACCGGCGAGGAATGCTCGCCAAGCAGATCGCCGACGTCATCAGAACGCAGGACAAACACGAGACGGCCGATGAACTCCTGCGCCGCTACGACCCGCCAGCAGCCTTCACCGCCCCCGCGGACGACCAACCGGAAGAACCCGACCACCCAAGATGACGCAGACGACCGAATACCCGGAGTCCGAGCTCTACTTGCAGGAGGACCATGGACAACGAATTGGCCGCGCTGACCGCATCGGGAGCATCCACCCTGGTCTCACTCATGGTCACCGATTCCTGGTCGCGCGCCCGCGAACTCCTGCGGCGGTTCCTCTCACGCACCGATCCAGGCGACTTGACGATCACTGACCTGGACGACTCGCGGGCCCGGCTCCTCGCCTCCCCATCCACAGGCCAACCACACGAGGCCCGCGAGACCATCGAACAGTCGGAGGCATACCTACGACATCTGCTGGAAGCCCGCGCCATCTCCCATGCTGAATTGCGAGAACTGCTGACGTCGTTGCAACACCTACAAGGCGCAGCGCCCCGGCCGGGCGCCGTACACAACAACATCAACGGCGGGGTACAGCACGGCCCAGTCATCCAATCAGGCCAGATCACCGGACTCACCCTCCACGCCCACCACCCCGGCCCGTCACACAACTGAACCGCCACGAGAGGCCACCGCCGACGAGCACGGCGCGGTGAAGCTGTGTCTGTGCCTAAATGACGAGGCGTCCACGACCTGTAGGAGACGCCTGCATCGCGTTCCGGACGTGTGGGGAGGCCATCGAGCGCGGCGCTGCCGGCACAACGGCAGGAACATCGTGGTCGGCCCCACGACCGTCACCAAGTTCAACGCCCAGGTCACCGCCACTGATCCGTCCGGCGTGATCGTGGCAGACGTGCAGCTGTGGTACGGCACCTCGCACGACGACCGCACGGCTGGGATCTCCTACGACGCGCCAAACTGCCATGCCGACAGCTCCACCACTACCACCTGCACCATGAACTTCGCGGTCATGGCCGACACCCGCGACATGACCAACCCCTGTCCAACGCAAAGGCCGGCACCTGGCACATCTACGCCAGCGCCTTCTCCACGGACCGCGTCCAGACCACCACCGACTCCTGGGCAACCATCAACTTCCAGCGAAAGTCCCAGCTGACCGCGAACGCGGCCCCCGAGCCCGTGAAGAAGGGCAAGTCCCTCACCGTCACCGGCAAGCTCTCCCGCGCCAACTGGAACACCCACAAGTACGCCGGCTACAGCGGCCAAAGGATGAAACTCCAGTACCGACCCAAGAACAACAGCACCTACACCACCTTCAAGACCGTCACCACCAGCAGCACCGGCGAGTTGAAGACCACCGTCAAAGCCACCGCCGACGGCTACTACCGCTACTCCTTCCCCGGCACCACAACCACCCCGGCCATCAACGCCGCAGGCGACTACGTCGACGTGGCGTAGAGACCGCCGGGCAGGAACACCCCTGTACTTGCCGCGTCGTCCTGCGAACCTCCGCGCGGCAAGTCAGGAGGCATATTGGTCGCGGACGGTGACGTGACCGCCCGGGCACGCGCGTCCTGCCAGCACGGCCACCGCAGTCCGGGTCCGTTCCATGTCCCGGCCCAGGTCGAGGGATTCCAGTGCATCGACGCCCGCTGGACGGCTCCGGTGGACAGTTCGGCCACTGGTGTGCGGTGCTACCAGAGTTCGACGGAGCACGAAGCGCACTTGAGAGGTCCCCGCTGTAGTGCCTGGTACGGTGCATCAACGGGGTGGCGACGTGCCGAACCAGGTACTGGCGCGTCAGTTGCGAGTGAGCCAGGCGTTGGCATTGGGGTCGAGGGGCACGCCGGCCGGTTTGTGGTCGGTGCGGATCACGACGCTCCCGGAGGGAAGCGGGACGGGCGAGGTCCCGAAGTTGGTGATACTCGTCCATCCGTTCGGGCGGGTGAAGGCGAGGACATCGACGCCGCCGTGGTCGAGCCATTCAAGGCGTTCCTCGGTCTGCAGGCTCCGGCGGAGGTGGAGCGCCCGACGGTACAGGGTGAGGGTGGACTGATCGTCGGCGGATTCTGCCTCGACCGAGTATGCGCCGAACCACTCTGGCTGGGGAGGGTGAGTTGCACGGTCGCTGAAGCCGAAGAACGTGCCGCCTTTCGTCCAGGGCAGGGGCACCCTGCATCCATCCCGGCCGGCGACGGCGATCCCGTTCTCGATGATCGCGGACGGGTCTTGGGCGAGCTCCGCCGGGATATCGAACACCTCGGGGAGGCCGAGTTCTTCGCCCTGGTAGAGATAGCTGCTGCCGGGCAGCGCGAGGGCGAGCAGTGTTGCTGCGCGGGCTCGATCGGCGCCGAGCGCTGCGGCCTCGTGGTCTCTCGGGCGTGAGACGCGACCGAGTATGCCCATCGGTCCGGTCACGGCGAAGCGGGTGGCGTGGCGGACGACGTCATGGTTGGAGAACACCCACGTGCTGGTGGTGTCGTGTGCTTCGGCAAGTTGCAGGTTAGTGCGGATGATCGACTCGAACGCGTCCCTGTCCCATCCTGCGGCGAGAAGGTCGAAGTTGAACGATTGGCCGAGCCCCTCCGAGTTTGCGTAGCGACCTTGACGATGGGGTGCCACCCATGCCTCGGCGACCGCGAAGAGGGGCGGATCGTAGGTGTTGAACACCTGACGCCAGCTCGCGTAGATCGCGTCGAGTTCGTCGCGATCGAAGAGCGGATGCTGGCCATCGGGGAACGTGCGGGTCGCGGCGTCGACGAACGGGACCCCGCCGCGAACGTCCTCCCAGGTGGGGTAGGGCTCGCTCATGTCCTTCGCGAGGCCGGAGGCGACATCGACGCGGAACCCGTCGATGCCGCGGTCTCCCCAGAATCGCAGGGTGGTGAGGAAGTCTTCCCGGACCTCAGGGTTGTCCCAATTCCAGTCTGGTTGCTGCGGCGTGAACATGTGATGAGGGTCCTGAAGTCGGCGCAGGCGCCACTCCGCCCGCCATTGCTCATCCACCGCGGCCGACAGCCGCTCAGCCCACTGCTCCAGCCGCTCCCGCGAAGGACCCGGGGCACCATCCGTCTCTGCGCCCTGCGCGGTGTTCCGCCACAGATTGACGGCAAGGCCGATGAGGGAGACTCCGAAGCCGAAAACAGTGGCCAGGATCTTCGATGCGTCGGAATCGTGGATCGCCACGATGACGAGGGTGCCCATGGCCGCTACCGCACCGATCCAAATGCCGTGCCGCCACCACCGCATCACAGGCTCCCGTCGCACTAGCCGCGAACACGGAGAGTATTCAATTGATAACAATTCGCGAATAGGCCACGCCGGGGTCTGGCGAGCTGCGGGCGGTGCCCCCTTCGGCAGCCGTACGTCCTGCGTCGTCACTGCCAGCGGGGGACGTTCGCAACGCCGCAGCTCCAGGTGCCAGCCGCCGTCGGGAATGAGGCGGTCGCCGGCGCCGAGGACCCGGGGACGTGGGGGGGGCTCGCCGACGAGTTGGCGGCGGGGAGAAGCTCTGACCACGGAGGCATCGCCATCCGCGCCCCAACCGTGGGGCACCCTTGCCATACTGGCGGCCGGGGGTGCGGGATGCCAGAACAGCGGCCGTCACGCCAAGAGTTGATCCAGCGCCGCCGGAGCGGTTTCGTTGGCCGACGCGGCGAGATGAGCGCGTTCCGGAACAACCTCGCCCGGGATCCCTCAGGTGACGACTACCAGTTCTTCTTCCATGTCCGGGGCAACGCCGGCGTGGGCAAGACGTCGCTGTTGCGGCAGTGGGAGGCGGTCGCCCGGGAGCAGGGCGCGGCCACGGTCTATCTCGACGACGGCGTGCACAGCGCCGTGGAAGCGATGGCGCAGATCGCCGACCGGCTCGGCCTTCAAGGCCTGCAGCTGCGTGGCTTCGACAAGCTGCTGGCGACGTTGCGCCAGCGCGAGCACGAGGCGCAGTGGGCCCCAGGCACCCAGACATCCGCAGAGGGCAGCAGTGCCGCGGAGCCGCCCGCGGTCTCGCTGCCGTCGTCGGTCGCAGCGCAGGTGGGGTTGGTCGGCCTCGGGATGGTCCCAGTCGTGGGTGCGTTGGCCGGTGCCGTCGATCCGCAGCAGGTCGCCCAGGGCGCGGACCGGCTGCGGGCCGCGCTGGGCGCACGGATGCGATCCCATGACGACGTACGGCTCGTCATGGACCCGGTGCGTGCCCTGACCCCGGTGTTCTTGGAAGACCTGGCGGAGGTGGCGCGGCGGCGGCCGCGGTTGGTGCTGTTCTTCGACGTGTACGAGCACACCGGCCCGGTGCTGGACGAGTGGCTGCGCGACATCGCGTTCGGCGACGTCCACGGCGTCCTTCCGGCGAATGTCCAGATCGTGCTGGCCGGACAGGGCCGGCTGGCCGCCCGGAGCTGGAGTGACTGGCTCGATCTGGTCACGGAAGTGCCGCTGGAGGTGTTCACCGAGGAGGAGGCGCGTGCTCTGCTGGCGCTGCGGGGTGTCACCGACGAGCAGGCCGTCGAGCGGGTCACAGCCATGCAGTTCGACCGGCACGGCCGCCGGATCTGGCGCCAGGCCCAGCTCGTCCTCGACTCCGAGCACGCACGCCGGGCGGTCGGCGAGGTCGCCGTTCCCTACGGATTGTGCACGGAGCCGTCCAACGTCGCCGCCGGCGGCCACGACTGCCCCGTCCGTTTCCGCTGCGTGGGCTGCGGCCACTTCCGCACCGACGTCTCCTATCTGCCAGACCTGGAGTCCTACCTCGCCGACCTGCTGCGCAGTCGCGAACGCCTGGCCGCCTTCAGCGCCGATGACTGGGCCAAGGGCGAGGCCATGCCGTCCGACGAGGAGATTACCCGCGTCCGTCGCCTCATCAGCCGCGTCCGCGCCGACCTCGATGAGCTCACCGACGAGGACCGCGCCCAGATCCAGCAAGCCGTCCAGGTCGTCCGCCGCACCCGCCAGCTCGTCTCTCTCGGCCTGCCCAGAGTCCGTCAGCCCCTGCCTGACCTGCGTCCCGAAAGGCCCACCGCGTGACCAGCCCGATGATCGAGGGGAAACGAGCCGACTCCGCTCGCCGCCGCGAACGTGTCCTCCAGGCCCTGGACGCGGCCCTGCGCAGCGGTCAGGACATCACCGTGTCCGGCCTCGCCCGCACCGCCCGTGTCGACCGCACCTTCCTCTATCGTCACCGCGACCTGCTCGAACGCGTCCACGCCGCGGCAACCACCCCTGCCGAGGCAGGCAGAGCAGCGGCCGTGAGCAGAGCCTCGCTCCAGGCCGACCTCGCCAACGCCCTGGAACGCAACACCCGGCTGACGGCGCGCGTCCGGCAGCTGGAAAAACGCCTGTCCGAGGAGCTGGGCACGACGGTCTGGACGGAATCCGGCCTCGGTGCCCCGGCCGACCTCGACCAGCTTCAGCGCCGCATCACCGTACTGGAACAACAACTTGCCGACGTGCAAGGACAGTTGGATGAACGAACCGAGGAACTGGACGCGGCACGCGCGGCAAACCGTGAACTGACCCGGGCGCTGAACCACACGCCGGAGGGAACGGGCCCGCCTACAGCCCGAAGTGCCCCGCCCTCGATCAGGATGAGAGACCGATCGCGATCAGCACCAGCGGCAGCAGAAAGCGGCCCCAGCGGCTGAGAGCCTTGGCGACGACCGGACGGGCAGCGAAGATCGGAAAGACCACAGCATACAGGCTCATCAGACGATCACTCGCGCATACGACCTGACGCGGGCGAGGCGAGCATCGCGTTGAGGATGCGTTGCAGCTCGACGCGGTCCTGGGGGGTGACCCTCGCCAGCCTGCGGTCGTACTCCGCCGCGAGGGCTGCAAGTGCTCGATCGCGCGCTTTCGTGCCCTCGGCGGTCAGTACGAGCCGGTGACGCCGCAGGTCCGCCTCGTCGATCTCGCGGCGGATGAAGCCCTTGGCGACGAGGTTGCGGACGTAGACCGTCACGCTCGCCTTGGGCAGCAGCAGCGCGGTCGCGATCTCGGCCGGGTACGGCGATGCCTCCACCTCGGCCAGGACGAAGAACTCCTTCGTCTCCAACCCGAGCTCGGCCAGTTCCTCCGTGCAGGCATCCATCACGACTGCCAGCAGCCGCTGGTTCAGCGTCCACAGCTGCGCCCCGTCGACCGACATGCGCTCCCCCGCTTCATATGGTACAGTTTCGTACTAGTTTCAGATCGTACAAGATACCGCCTTGTACTGGACTCCCATGGAACAACAATCTCGCGAAGGAAGCCAGTCGTGATCCAGCACCTCACGATCCCGCGCGGTCCCATCAACCTCGCCGCGGACCTCCACCTGCCCGACAACGCGGGCAGCAGCGCACCGCTGCCCGCCGTGGTGCTCTCCACCCCCGGCAGCAGCGTGAAGGAGCAGATCGGCGCCAACTACGCTTCCCGCCTCGCCGCCCGCGGCATCGCGGCGCTCGTCTTCGACCCCGCCCACCAGGGGCAGAGCGAAGGCGAACCCCGTGACCTCGAAGACCCCTACCGCCGCGGCGAGGACATCTCCTACGCCATCGACGCGCTCACCACGAGCCCTGGCATCGACCCGCAGCGCATCGGCGTCCTCGGCATATGCGCCGGCGGCGGCTATGCCGTGCACACCGCCCGCACGGACCACCGCATCAAGGCGGTCGGCACGGTCGTCCCCGGCAACATGGGTACGACGTGGCGCAGCTGGCAGCCCGACGGCCCGGCCGCAGCACTCGACGCCCTGGCCGACGCGCGCATCGAAGAGACCCGCTCCGGCGAGATGACCCGAGTGAACTGGCTGCCCGACACCCTGGAGGACGCCGCGGCAGCCGGGCTGACCGACATCGACACCACCCAGGCCATCACCTACTACCGCACCGAGCGCGGCAGCAACGAGCACTCCACCAACCGCCGCCTCTCGCGCAGCGACTCCCTCCTGCTGGGCTACGACGCCTTCCACCTCGTCGACCAGCTCATGACCCAGCCACTGCAGGTCATCCTCGCCGGACGCATCGGCAACACGGGCTCCTACGAGACGGGCATGCAGCTGTGGAAGATGGCCCCCAACCCCGTCGACCTCATGGTGATCGACGGCGCCGGCCACTACGAGATGTACGACGAACCCGAATACGTCGACGCCGCCGTCGAACGACTCACCAGCTTCTATGCGAACAACCTGTAAGGCACCCGAACCGGCCGGCCTATGCGGTCACTGCACTGATATAGGGGGCCGGTCTGTCAAGCGGCAGTCTTCAGCGGCGTCCGGGATTCGGGTCTCGGGCGCCGCTGGTGTGCATGGGCCGGTAGGTGCCTGGTGGCGCGCGTGTCGTTCTCGACGCGTGGCCCATGCTGAGGGTGTCCAAGATCGTCTTATGTGAACGACGTGGACACTCTCGCGACACGCACGGCCCCGCAGTGCCACCCGGGCTCCGCGGCAGCCCCGTCAACGAGATGGCCGCCCAACAGCCCCTTCGGGCTACAGCACTACACCTGTCGCAGTGGCTAGACTCTCGATCAATGGCGCTGAGCTGCACCAACGTGAACCACTCACTAACGCCACAGCTCAGAGCCCCAGAGAACATGCGGCGGCCGGATCCACCGCTGCGGGACGGCCCTTGAGGTACTCGGCGGCCGCGGCATGCAGCAGCCGCACCGGCACCTCCGCCCCCGCTTCCTCCAGTAGCTCCCCCCACCGTCTCGAACGCCTGATTACTCGTCACACGCGAGGGCATCGCCACATAAAACCCCCGCAGCGAAAACCTGCGCACCATCGCCGCCGCGGCCTGCAACGCGGCCTTCGTCTTCCCCTCCCCCGTCGGCGCCGCCACCACCACGATCCCCGGCTCCCGCATGCCGGCCACCACCGACTCCACCGCCGCCTGCACCGGGTGCGGGCGCGCCTCGTCCGGGAACAGCGCCGCGAAAGAGGTGTCAGCCAGCGGCTGCCACGGCCGCCACGCCAGCTTCTCCACCTTGCGCGCCTCCGCCACCCGCGCCTGTCCGAGATAGGCGGCAAGATCGACATGTGGGCCTGCGTAGGTTTTCTCCGGCCGTGCCGAAGCGATCCAGTCACTGACCGACGTCAGCCCGGCCAGCGCCACCACCGCCTCAGGACTCAACCGCACATCCCCCCACGGCAGTTCCCCCGGTTCGCCAAGCCCCCACAGCGACACCACCCGGCCCACCAGAGCATCACAGACGGCTGCCCACCAGGCACCCCCGTGATCCCCCACCGCCTCCCGCGCCTGCCGTACCGACGCAGCCGACGGAACCACCCCGTGATGCCCGCCCAGCGCCCACGCAATAGACCGGGCCGTCGCCGGCCCAGCCCCCCACGACCGCAGCAGCCGCACCATCTGCACCGCCGTCAGCACCCCGTGATGACAATCCGTACGCGCCCCCGGATCCCTCCACCGCACCAACCGCTCGATACGAGGACCCTCCACCGGGCCCAACGCCGCCACCGCCACGTCCTGCCGCAACCCCTGAAACGCCGGCGACGCCTTGCCCACATCATGCAGACCACACAACACCGACACCCAACCCGCCGCATCCCCCAACGGACCGAAAGCCCGCTCCAACTCCCCACGCCCATGCGGCCCTACCAGCACCCCCAACAACCCCTCAGCCACCACCGCCGTATCCAACGCATGACACACCAAAGGATGCGAAACCGCACCAGACCCCAACTTCCCCCACACACCACGAACATCCACAACAACCCACCCCCCACAAGCAACAAGACCCGCAGACCGACAAGGCCCGCCCACCACCAGTAACCTGATCACCCACGGGCACCGCACCGCACGCACCTTGACACCAAAACAGCCAAGCCCCAAACAAAGAACAGCAGTTCACCGCTCACAGCCACCCCGACGCCGCCACATACCGCCGACACAGCAGAGCTGATCGTCGAGCGGACAGCCCCCAACCGGACGGCCCTTCCCGCCTGCGCGGGAGTGCTCCCGCCCGAGCACTCGGTCACGGTCGCTGTGCTGTGGTGGTCCCCGCCAACGCGGGGGTGGTCCGCTCTCCCCGTTCATCGAGCTCCCCGCCTAACAGTGGTCCCCGCCAGCGCGGGGTGGTCCGTAGCCGTTGTTCGGAGAAGTTGCCGAACTGGTGGTTCCCGCCAACGCGGTAGTGGTCCGTTCAACTCCCGTACAGCGATCGGGCACCCGCTGTGGTCCTCGCCAGCGCGAGGGTGTTCAGCTCAGGCTGCTTGCGGACGCCGTGACGCGCCCGTGGTACCCGCCGGCACGGGGCATCCCGACCGCGCACCTCGCCCGCGCCCTGCCCGGCCTGCGGCAGCCCGCACCGTCCGACCATGACAGCCCACACCACGCCGCCGCCCGTTGGCAGACCGTAGAACCCGCCATGCAGCCGTTACCGGCCTGCACCACCTGCACCATCCGCCGCAGCCCGCACGCGGCAGCCCCCGCATGGATCCACCCGGCGCCCCACCTGCCCCGGATCATGATCTGCACCCGCCACCAGCAGGCCGCCAGCGACCCCCGGCACCCCGCGCCCCTCGACATCCGAGCTGTCCCCGAACTCACCCGAGCCCACCTTCGCCGCCGCCGCCCGATGGTGGCCTCCCTGAACTGGGCGTCGACGATCACGACGCGCTGGTACGACCACCGTCAGCACCTGCACCACCGCTGGCGGATGCGCCTGCACTGGCTCATCGCCGCCAACCCCCACATCCCTCCTGGCCCGGCCTCCCCCGCCCTGACCTGCCGGGACCTGATCACCTATCCCGAGACCCTCATCGTCGCCGCAGCCCTTGACCGCCTGCCCCCGCACCCCCCGCCTCGCACCCGCCGACCACGACCTGCTCTGGCAACGCCTGACCACACACTGAACCAACCCACGCCCCGACCCTGCCGAAAACAGCCAGTACCTGCCTATAGGCGCGCCAACCACACTGCGCAAAAACCGCCGCCCCACTCAGCTCACTGCGCAGCCACGAACATCCAGCTCAGCCCACGTACCACCCGCCCCCGGCGCCTCAGCCCCGCGTAAGCCTCCTCCGCGGAACAGGCATACCGCTCAGTACAACTGAACACCAGCAGGGCACAACCAAGATCAATAAGCAGGCGCAACAGCTACGCCACACCAGACCATGGCCCCGGGCAACGTTTGTCGACGGTTTCGCCGCAGCGGTTGGCGATCAAACAGCTCGAAAATGTCGATGAGAACTGACAACGCTGCGAGCTCTTTCCGGTGCCAGTGGGAAGGGCATACTGCGGGGTGTGGCGACTTACGACAGCATCGGTTCGACCTACGCTGACACCCGGCGACCGGACCCCCGAATTTCCGCCAGGATCCATCAAGCTCTCGGTGGTGCCGCCACCGTGATCAACGTGGGGGCCGGCACCGGCTCCTACGAACCGCCAGAAACGGTGTTGGCTGTTGAACCCAGCGCAGTGATGATCGCCCAGCGGCCGGCCGAATCCGCGCGGACTCTGGAGGCATCCGCGGAGTCGATCCCTCTTGCTGACGACTCGGCTGATGCGGTGATGGCCCTCCTGACCGTGCACCACTGGAGCGACCTGGAAGCCGGCATCGGGGAACTCCGCCGCATCGCCCGGCAACGGATCGTTATCTTCACCTTCGACCCCGACATCAACCACAGCTTCTGGCTGCTGGACGAGTACCTGCCGGAGGCGGCCGAGTTCGACGACACACGGGCGGTCGCGGTCGACCGCTTGGTCACGCTGTTGGGAGGCGCCCGCATCGAGACGGTCCCCATCCCGTACGACTGCACCGACGGATTCCTCGCCGCTTTCTGGCGGCGCCCCGAGGCATACCTCGATCCGCAGGTCCGGGCCGGTATCTCAATGTTCGCCCAGATCAGCGACGACGTCATCCAGCCTGGCTTGGCCCGGCTGTCCGACGACCTGTCCTCCGGCCGGTGGCACCAACGCCATGCCGACCTGCTCGACCAAGAAGCACTCGATGTCGGCTACCGGCTTCTCGTAGCCGACCTGTAGAACCAGGCGAGCTGTCTGACTGCACACTCAATATCTCTTGGAGGAACCGAACTTGGCTGCCAGGCGCTCCGGGCTTTCCATGCAGTTGTCGACCTCCACCAGCAGCACTGGTACCCCTGCGTCCGGGGCGAGCAGTCCGCGTCGGTCTGGACCGTCGACCGGCCTCGGGTGCCGCCGGAGAGCACGTGCACCACTTCCGTCGACCAGGACGCGGGAGTGCCGATCCCGGCCGGTTCCCGCACGCCGGTTTCTTGATAGGGCCGCTGAGTCCGCCGTAAAAACCCCAAAGAGGCTCCGGCCGGGCAGCCCACCGGGGCCCCGCCCGGCGGAAGTCAGTCGGTGTCCAAGCCCTCAGCCTGAAGTTCGTGCAAAGCTGATGGCTTCGCCGCAAATGATGTAGGTATTCAGCGCGCACAGGTTTGCTGTCTCGAAGGCGGCCACCGGGGTCCTGGGCAAGCACCTGTGACCGGAGGGCTTGCCCTCTCAACCGGGCAAGCTCTCGGCACGCCCGGGCAAGCCTGTGACCAGCCGTGGGCGGGGGTGAGTGGCTGTGGTCACGAGTTGCGACAGCATTTGTTGACGGGTTTGGGAGGCACTTGAGCGGCGACGGCTGTCGAACGGTTCGCGAGTTTCGACAGCACCCTGCGGGCCTTGGCTGTCCCGGATGGTTCAGCGCGGCAGGCCGATGGCTCGGGAGATGACGGTGTCGAAGGCGCGGTCGGGCAGGAGGCTGCGCAGGGCGATGAGGGGGCGGGCGCCGAAGCCGGTGGCGTAGCGGGTCTTGGGGCGGCGGGCGGTGACGGCCTTGGCGATGGCGTCGGCGATGACGGAGGGCGGGGAGTTGCGGTTGGCGTTGGCCTCGGAGCGCAGTGAGGAGGCGACGGCGGCGGCCTGGGTGGCGTATGCGCCGTCGGTGGAGGACTTCTCCAGCTTGTCGGCGGCGATGGCACCCCATTCGGTGGCGATGCCGCCCGGCTCGATGACGACGACGTCGATGCCGAAGGGCTTGGCCTCCAGGCGCAGGCAGTCGCTGAGGGCTTCCAGGGCGAACTTGGTGCCGTGGTACCAGCCGCCGAGCGGGGTGTAGATCTTGCCGCCCATCGAGGTGACGTTGACGACGGTGCCGGAGCGCTGGGCCCGCATGTGGGGCAGCACGAGCTGGGTCAGGCGGATCGCACCGAAGACGTTGACCTCGAACTGGTAGCGGGCCTCGTCCAGGGGCACGTCTTCGAGGGCACCGTAGGAGCCGTAGCCGGCGTTGTTGGCCAGCACGTCGATCCGGCCGGTCTCCGCGATGATCTTGTTGATGCCGGTCTGCATGGAGGCGTCGTCGGTGACGTCCATGGCCAGCGGGCGGATGCCGCGGTCGGCGAGCTTGACCAGGCGGTCGGTGCGGCGGGCGGCCCCGTAGACGGTGTAGCCGAGCTCGTTGAGCTTGAGGGCGGTGGCTTCGCCGATGCCGGAGGAGGCACCGGTGACAAGGGCGGTCTTGGCGGGCATGGTGGCAGTCCTCACAGGTAAGATGAACTGTGGTTCACCATCTATCCTGAACCTTGGTTCATCTTGATGCAAGTGAAAGGGCGGGCAAGTTCCGTGACCCAGGCCAGGGCGCCGCGCGCCGACGCGGTCCGCAACCGACGGAAGATCCTCACCGCCGCCGGTGAGCAGATCACCCAGCACGGCCCCGAGGTCGGCATGGATGAGATAGCCGCCGCTGCGGGCGTGGCCGTGGGCACCCTGTACCGGCACTTCCCCACCAAGACGGATCTGGTCGCCGCCGTCGTCGCCGAGTGCGTCGCCCGTGTCGCCGACGACGCCGAAGCCGTCCTCGCCCGTGTCGACGCCGGAGCCCGGGCCGCGGACGAGCTGACCGCTTTCCTCGGCCGCGTCATCGAGCAGTCCGTAACCGATCGCGCCGTGAAGGCGGCCGCCCAGACGCTGGGCGCGGAGCCGGGCGACCGCGCCGACGAGGACCGCGGCAGCAACGCCGTCGCCGCACTCATCCGGGCTGGCCAGTCCGACGGCGACATCCACCCCGACGTCACGGTCAGTGACATCTACCTGCTGTTCTCCACCGCTCCCACCGACCAACCGCCCGCGGCCCGGGCCCGTTGGCTCGCCCTGGTCACCCCCGGGCTGACCACCGGAGCCCGGCCGGAAGGCAACCGACGCTGAGCAGACCCGGTGCCGCATCAGGTGGTGCTGTCGCTTCTCGTGAACATCGAACACGACCGGTTCATGGTGCTGTCCAAAGTCGCGTACATCCGCTGTCGCAACTCGTGAACAAAGCCAGGTGAGCCAGTGTGCCCGCAGGTTGTGGTCGGGTCCGTGGTCGGGGGTGCGACCACAGCCAGCGGGGGCGTACGCATTCGCGTCAGGGGGCGTCGGGCCCTGGCTCCTGCCGTGCGGGCTCCAACTGTCTCGAGTCGCTGGCCGGCCTTCTGCGCAGAGCCCATCGGCGTCGACGGACGGCGGGCGCCTCCAGCGCGGGTCGCAGTGCCTGGTGGAACGCCTCAAGTGCCCGTACGGGCCGGTCCGCATCGGTGTAGTGCTCGGTGACTGCAATGAACAGTTCATCTGCTGCCTGCGCCAGCCCGGGCTCCGGGCGCCTGAGCAAGGGCGTGACGGCCGCCGCAAGCCAGGTGAGGGGCGCGGTCAGCTTCGAGGCCGACGCCACGCTCTCGCGGTCCCACTGGGAAATGACGCTGGCGACCTCGCCATAGCCGATCATGGTGGCCGGGAATCCCCGACCGTGCTGGCCGCTGGCGCCAAGCCGTCCGGCTCGCACGCACACGCACCGACCTCACGCCCACAGACGCCCCCACCTTCAGACCGCCGTAGCCCGATGGTCGGGGTGTCCATCGCCATGGTCGGGGTTATGGCGCAGCGGGCCGGGGTGACGGAGCTCCGGGAGGCTTCACTCCCATGCCACCGCTCTCAGACAAGTGAAGGCAGCCGGAGTGCGTCGGTCAAGGCCAGCGCAATACACGGTGCGGCCCCGGGCAGTTCACTGACCGGGGCCGCACTCATGCTGTAGGGGTGAAGGGCGGTCGCCTACGCGGCGAAAGGCTCTGCGGGGCTTCAGCCGAACGATCGTCCCCGCAGGCAATAGGTGAGGCCCGGGGACACTGTCCCCTCCACTCCCACGCCCTTCACAACCGGCACAGCCGGTCCAGCATGCCCGACGGAAGTCGCCCGCCTCGATGTCCGTGGTGGCCAACGCGCTGACCTGTCGTGGTCTGCTTCATGGTCGGGGGTACCTCGGGCAGGGTCTGCCCAGATCATCCCGGTCGGAAGGGGCGGCATGGTTGTCACGTTCACAAAGCACGGGGTAACACCATGACAGACCAGCCCGAGAGCCTGGACTACCTGTGGGACGGCACCGAGGACGGCTGGGTCGTCATCACTTCTGACCTCGGGCTCGGAACGATCTACAACACCGAGACGCACATGGCTCTGATCCTTGAGGACGAAGCCGAATACGAGCACGCCATCCGGATGATGCACGAGCACGGTCGCCCGTTCTTGGACTCCATGCCGTAGAGATAGCGGTGGCCGCCTTCACGCCAAGGCGGCCACCGTCGTCAGCTGCCCGGTACAGCCAGCCTGGCAACGTCCGTGGTGCCCGACGCGCCAACGCCCCGCGGGGGCCCTAATGATCTACCTGGGCGCCGCACACGCGGTGGCAACCTACGACCGCGGTGCGCGTAGAGACGCCGCGCGGCATTGGACGCCCTCGGCATCCGCTGGTGAGACATGCTGTGGCCAGAGCGGAAAACTAAGGCCGTCGCCGACTAGCAGGACATCTTCGGCAAGGATCGCGCCGCAGGCACGCGCTCAGCTCCGTTCCCTGGGTCTGGCGTGCTGCGATGTGGGCGGCCCCGCTCGGTCAGATTCCGCGCTGTCCAGCCCCGGAATCTTGTGATGATCTCGGGCAGGATGGAGGCGAAGGGGGAGGATTCTGATGCATATTTCACCGGGGCACCCTGCGGCGCGCCAGGCGGCAGCGGGGCACCGTCGCCGCGAGCAATTGGCGGCTGACGCATTACGTGGTCTTGAGGATGCAGCTGCCCGCCTGGCGTTGCCACGCGCGGAGGTCTCCGATACCGGGACGGCCCTACGCGCGTATCACACCGAGGGAAATGACTTGGCGGAAGGCGCCGTAGTGGCCGCCGTTCTGGTCCTCGGAGTCCTCTTGCCTCCACTTATCTTTGCGGCCGTCTCCGGAACCATGTCCGTGTCGCTCAGCGGCAAGGATCCCGACTCCGCATCCGTCAACGTCTACTTGGCGATGGTGATCCTCACCCTGCCCTGGTATCCCGTGGTCTGGCTGTTTCGGCGGACACGCGTCGGCGGAGTGGCAGTGCGTTATCGACTAACCGTAAGAACCGCGCGGGCGGTGGTCCTGTGCGCCGATATCCAGGAACAGCCCTGCTCCGCGCGCACCTCCCGCTTGCGTAAGCTCGATCGTCAACACCGCCGAATCGAGCGGGACCTGCTGCGGGCACACCGCACTGTCAGGACCATAGCCTGGTCATCGCCGCGTCACGCGTCCGCCCGGCAGCATGCAGCCCACGTCGCTGGTGCGCTTCGGCAAGATCTCGTTCGACTCGACAGCGAACCGGATGTGGCGCTTCGCGACATCGCCCAAAAACTCATCAGCATTGGCGAGCGATACGCCCAAGGGCGAGTTGGTGCGCTGCTCCCCCATGACGCCCTGGCGGATGTCACCCCGCTGTCGATCACCCGAGAGACTCTCAAGGAGTCTTTGCGCCTGGTAGTCGCCATTCTGACGGCACTGGCTGCTGGACTGGCGGTCTATGCCCTGCTGTCGCACCTGGGGGTCCGGGGATTCCTGCGCTCGTGGTGCTCTTTGACTGCGGCACTCATTCCCGGGCTCCTGATCGCCGGCCCACAGCGCGTTATCCCCTATCTGAGCATCAGACCCTGACCTGCGACCAAGGTTCGCCCTGTGCGGGACCTGCGTGGCTTTGTTCACGACAGCGGGCAGCGGATGTTCACGACTTCGAGCAGCAGCAGCGAAGGCCGTTATTCGAATGCTTTCTGTCCAGGCAGCTGGTGCAGGCCACAGCTGGCGTCTGCCAGCCCGACCGAGCCGCGTTACACGCCGCGTAGGGGCGGAGCCGCCCGAGTGCGTCTTCCTTTGGGCCATCGGCCTCCGCAAGGGGGCCGATGGCCCGATGCCGGTGTACCTCGCTCCGCCGCTGCGTTGGCCCTAGCCAGTGATCAGACGGACATAAGATCACAGACGAAGATCAGACTCTCGCCCGGGGCGATCCGGCCGCCACCAGCACCCTCGTCCCCGTAGGCGAGGTACGCCGGGATGGTGAGCTTGCGCCGACCACCGACCTTCATCCCCTGGACCCCCTGGTCCCAGCCGGCGATAACCTGCCCAGCCCCGAGCTGGAACTCGAGCGGCGTGCCGCGGTTCCAGCTGGCGTCGAACTCCTCCCCGCTGCTGTACGCAACACCCACGTAGTGGACCTGGACAAAGTCGCCAGCCTTCGCCTCGGCGCCGTCCCCCTCCCAGAGGTCGACGATCTCCAGCTCGGTGGGCGCCTCACCCTCGGGGGGGTCGATCTCGGGCTTATCGATGTTCATGTTGGCCTCCAACAGTCTGATATCGCTGCCGAAAATCGAGGGCAGCAGATGGGTACCGGTGCGGGTCGACATCGAGCCGGATACAACGCACTGCGCCTGCCCTCCATCCCGAGGGGAACCTCTGGACACCCCCGATCGGTCACGCGCCCGCCCGTCAATTCACCACAACAGACCTTCTACGCACCGCCCTCACCCGGCCAGGCCGTTCGATTCAGACCCGGTTGCAGCGCCTCCCGAACTGGTGAACAAGCGCTGCTCAAACTCGTGATCAAAGCCACCTGGGCAAGGCTGTGACCAGCCATGGACGGGGTGAGCCAGCTTGCCCGCACACCATGGTCGGGTCCGTGGGCGGGGGTGCGACCACGGCCAGCCAAGCAGAGGCCTCACCGCATCCGGGTCAGGAGTGTCGGGCTCCGGCTCCTGCCGTCGTGCGGACTGCCTCGAGTCGCTGACAGGCCTTCTGCGCAGGGCCCATCGGCGTCGACGGACAGCGGGCACTCCAGCGCGGGCCGCCCTGGAATGCTGCGAAGGCCCGCTCGGTCCGGTCCTCCACCCAGCAACAAGCAGAGGCAGACCCGGCACGGGGGGAACCGAGCCTGCCTCTGCATGTCGGCACCCGCGAGCCTCCCCCTGGAGTGCAGGTGCCCTGACCCCGCCCGGGGTCACTCTGTCCAGCGCTGCGCGAGCTCGGGATGTCACACCTGATCGCTGAAGGTTGCGAGACCAACACACATGCGGGCAGCCACACTCCACAGCCTTACAGACGACACACGTGGTACGCACATTCGCGGCGTCGTACCGAAAGGCCCGTGCATCCCGAAGCCGACCGACAAGGCCAAGCCGCCGAAGGAAGCTGCCGGCCGGCACGAGCCGGTGCACGCGTCGCGGCGGCGATCGCGCCGACAGGAATGCACATCGGGTGTGACGCCGTCATGCGGTGGTGCGCTGTAGAAGACGGACCTGTGCCGACGGGGCCCGCACCAGCGCCGACTGGCCGATACCCTGGGCACGCCACACGACAAATGATCATTGATCGTGAGTATTCGGGTTTGTGGCATCAAGGCGTTGTCGTCGTTCGGGGTGGGTGCAACAGGTGCTGCTGGCAGAGCGCTATCGGCTGGAAGAGCCGTTGGGGCGCGGCGCGATGGGTGAGGTGTGGCGAGCCGACGACCAGCTTCTCGGGCGCCCGGTGGCGGTCAAATTGATGCAGGGGGCGGAGGCGGCGGACAGCGAGCGGTTTCGTATGGAGGCGCAGACCTCGGCACGGCTGAACCACCCCAACGTGGTGAGCGTGTACGACTTCGGCTCCCACGACGGCCAGTCTTACCTGGTCATGGAGCTGGTCGACGGCTGGAGCCTGGCCCAGGAACGCTCCCTGCGCGGTGCCTTGGCCCCGCAGGAGGCCGCGGCCGTCGCAGCACAGATGGCCACTGGGCTCGTCGCCGCGCACCAGCAGGGAGTGATCCACCGGGATATCAAGCCCGCCAACGTGATGCTCTCCGCCGACGGTACTGCGAAGATCACCGACTTCGGCATAGCCCGCTTCGCCGATGCGGCTGCCGTCACCCTGACCGCCACCGGCAAGGTCATGGGCACCGGCGACTATCTCGCCCCCGAACGAGCCCTGGGACGTCCGGCCACCCCGGCTTCGGACGTCTACTCGTTGGGCTGCGTCCTGTACGAGCTCCTCACCGGCCGCCCTCCGTTCCGCGGCGCCACCACGCTGGCCGTCGTCCAGCAGCACGTGGACGCCTCCCCGCCCCCGCCCGCCCATCTGCGGCCCGATACGCCACACGCGCTGTCCGACTATGTACTGCGCCTGCTGGCCAAGGACCCAGCTCACCGGCCCACCGCCGAGCAGGCGGCCGACTGGCTGAGTGGGCAGGACTGGACGCCCGCCCCTGCCGCGCCGCACCCCACCGCCGTCCCTCCCCCGATGCCACCGCCTCGTCGTGCTGCGGCCGGCGCCTCACACTCCCGCCCACGCCGCCACCGCAACTGGGCCCCAAAAGTCTTGCTGGGCGGCGCGGCCATCGCACTGTTCGCAGCAGCCGCCATCATTGGCGCCACGGTGAACTCCGGAACCGACAACACTCCCGCCCCCACCACACCCGTCTCCACGACGGCCACCTCAGCCAACCCCTCCGCCACGCGGTCAACCGCAGCTCCGACCATTACGCGGGCCGCGACCACACCAGCACCGGACGGCAACGACGATCGCGAGGACAAAGACGAACGCGGCAAGAGCAAGCACAACAAGTCCGACGACTGAACCACCCGCATAGGGTGCCTGTTGAACCCGGTGGGTTGATCACGCGCATCCGGAGCAGGCCTGGGCCGTCTGCGCCGCGTGCCCTGCCCGCGCGGGTGCGCCATGCCTTGAAGCGGGCGGGGTTCCATCTCGTGGGCGAGGACATGGAGGACGGCAGGCCAGGGATTTCGGTGACGGAGGTGCCGGCCGGGGTGCTGGTGCTATGGACAGCTTCGGACGGGTTCACCTCGCCGGCGAAGGACCAGCCTGGAGCCTCGAACGACAGCTGCAGGCGATCGTGCAAGCCGCGGTTTCAGGGCTGCTGGTGCAGCTCGGATACACCGTCACAGAACCATCAGACAGTGGTGACCTGCTGGTTTTTGGCTGACCCGTAGATGATTCACTGAATGCCTGTGGCTGCCCCGGCACGCCGGGCTCGGCAGCCGGCTCACAGACGGCCCCAAGACCACAAAGATGCCCTCTCCTTGAGATGATTGAGATCGATCAAGCGGCCGGTCCCTCGATGGCCCTTCGAGCGCCCCCTACGCGCCGGACGCGACTCGAGCAGCCGTGCCGGAAGCCGGCTGGGGACCGCTTGTGCGTCACGTCAGCGCACACCCGTCCAGAGTAATGTTCAGGTGATCGCCCATTTGTCGCGCCTGTGTCCGCATTATGGGGGCAAACGGTGTTGGTCGGGTGAAGACTCCAGGGCGCAAGGCGGACCGCATGGTGCAGGCGGAAGAGGGCGAGGGGCGCGAGTCCCAAGCCAGCAGGCAGATATCGGTTTCGGCCGCGTTCGAAGACAGTGCGGAGATCGCCGAGGCCCGGGACCTGGCCCGTTCGTTCCTGACAGATGTACAGGCCGTGCACGGGCTTCCCGTGTCCGCCCGGGCGATGGGCATGGTCCAGCTGGTGGTCAGCGAGCTGGTCACCAACGCCCGCAAATACGCTCCCGGCCCCTGCCTGCTCACGCTGGAGATCAACGACGGAGCTGTCGAGGTGACGGTGTGGGACAGCGAACCGGTCCTGCCGATCGCCCAGGCCGCCGATCCCGACCGGATAGGCCAGCACGGACTGGAGATCGTCATGGCCGTCTGCCGCAGCATTGAGGTACACCGCGAACCCGTAGGAAAAAGGATCAAGGCCGCAGTCGTACTGGCCGACGACCCTGGCGGCAACGTCGCCGGCCGCTTGGTGTGAAAGACGCGGCCAACCCGGACGCCGGTGACCTCCAAGTGCTTCAGCTACGGGCCGAAGAGGACTTTCCCTGCACAGCTTGGGGCCGGCCAGAGGCCGACTGCAGGTGAAGGCGCTGGTATGCCAGGATCACTGGCATGACTGGGGACAAGATGCCAGACACCGAACAAGATCCGCCGGCAGGCCACCTGGCGATCACGGAGACCACCAGCGAGGGCATCCGCATCCTCACGCTCGCCGGTGAGATCGACTACGACACCTGCGGAACGCTGCGCCAAGCGCTCACCATCCCCGTCCCTCAGCCACCTGTCGTGATCGACCTGCGGCGAGTCACCTTCATGGACTCCACCGGCATCAACATCCTCATCGCCGCCCACCACAACGCCACCGCCGCCGGCGGCTGGCTACGCCTGGCCGCACCCACCAACTCCGTCATGCGCACCATCCAGATCGTCGGCCTCGACACCGTCATCGACTGCCATCCCACCCTTCACGAAGCGCTCAGCGCCTGAGCCGTCGAAGGACAGTTGGTGGCCTGCTGCCTCGCGGTAGCAGGGCAGCGGTACCAGGTCGCCGTTCTTCCAGTTCCAGGGCCCGCTGTGCCGGGAGACGTACAGGGCATCCAGCCCCAGTGCCCTCCGGCCGGCCAGGCGGAAAGCCGCACCACGCCAGCCACCCCGGCCCACAGAAGACTCCGAGCACAGGCACGCCAGGGTTGAGCCGTCGGATGAGGCCGACACGGGCCCGGCAGACCAGCGGGTCGCGGTGGAACCGGAAAACCACGAGCCTTCTGACCGGCATGGAGCCATGTTAACCATGCGGAACAAATGCCCACATATCGTTACATATCTTGCGACGCCGAGACCGTGGCGCCCGGCCGGCCACCTCGGATAGACCTTGAGGATGAGCGAACACAATTCACCGGGGCACCTCGCCACGACGGACTGGTTCGTGCGAGCCCGGGTCCGCATCCGCGCAGAACACCACGCCCACTCTCTCGAGCAGACGCTCAGAATCTTCCGTCCCGGAGAGGAGCTGGAGATGGTCCAGTGGGGGCGTGCAGGCCAGGAAGTGGATACGGACGCCTGGTGGACCACCAGCCACTACATCCCCACAGCTCACATCATCCCCTCGCACAAGATCGAGGTCCTTGAAGTGCTGGAAGAACGACGCCTGCCGGGAGCCGGCATGTAGAACCGGCATACCGGTCACCGCGTTGCAGGATGGGTGCTTCCGCGATCGCGTCGCTTGGACCGCCGGCAGGCTGGTGAGGCTGCACCGAGCGGCACGCGATTGCGCGGCGCCACAGGCCCGACAGCGTCGCACGCCGAGCGCAGGTGGAGTTGAGGCCGCAGGCGTCAGTTTGCACGATGGTCACGTGACCTCTTCCCGCGACGACACCCCCGACCGTGAGCTCATCGCCAAGCTGGAGGAACAATGCGCACAGCTGAACGAGGCCATGGCCTCTCGAACGGTGGAGGACCAGGCGGTCGGCCTGGTAGTCGCCCTGGGCCGCGTGAGCTCGGGCCAGGGATGGATCGTGCTCGAGGACATCTCCCAGCGCACCGGCCTGTCCCTGCGCCAGGTCGCCGAACTGATCGTGGCCTGGGGGCACAGCGGCGATATCCCTGAAGACATCCGCGCCGTACTTGAGGATGCCCTCGACCGGCGTGGCCCCAGGCAGACCCCTGGCCATGGTGCGTAGCTCGCCGCGGCCTGTTGGCGTTTCGTACAGGGACGCCGTTGCTGACCGCTCTCCCGCCGATCACCGAACCGGACCCGTCCGCGCTGGTCTGTCCTGGCGACAAGGCCGGCCCCTGCGTCGCGTGCCAGCGCAAAACCCACAAGTACGGCAGCGGCGGCATCCCGCTGTGCCAGTGGTGCATGGAGTCGGTGAAGGCCGGCTGGGGACCGGCCGTGCGCTTCGTCAGCACGCGCCCGTAGGAGAAGCAGCCACCGCCAGCTCCTCACGTACGACGAAGGCTGACCATGGCCGCATGTTCCTGGCCGGCCAGCAGGGGCAGCGCCGCCGCGATCGCTTCATGCTGGCGGAAGCCGCAGCAGCTCAGGGCGGGCTGGGCGGCTGAGCCCTCGCGTCCAGAGTGCACAGGGGACGACTTCCCTCGGAGGCATTCGGATGATCCAGCAGACGACTCCGGAGCCGCTTATCACGCTGCCCGACCCGACGAGGCCTCGCGGCGGCAACAAGTTCGCATGCGAGCCCGGCCGCGAGAAGTACGACGTAGTCCCGTTTGGCGAGCGGTCGTGGTGAAAGTCCTGCCGCGGCCGCGTCCCGCGATAGAACTCAGCGGGGAGCAGGACGCGGGCAGGGCCTGCTGCTACTGCGCCACGCCGCTGACGTCCGGCGCGGTGTCGGCGGGAATCTCCTACGGGAGCATCGGCGTCCACGTCGTCGACATCGAGGTGTATGCGTGCCCTTATGCGCCTACAGTGCATACCCTCGTTGCATCAGCAGCATGCGCCCCGCGCTGCACACAAACGTCTGTGCGCGCTGGTGAGCAGGGCACGAACGCTGAACGTACGGTTCGGTCAGGCACGCACGAGAGGCCCGGCGGCTGCCAGGAACGCTTCCTGGGACCGGGTCGCCGACATGGGACGCCACGACGACGATGCCGTCGGTCTCGTGGACGAGACCGACGACATCAAGGAGTGGTCCGGCGAGCTCGGCAGTGCTGCTCTCAGCAGTGCCGCAGACCGCGCGCGCTCGGATCGGCGTCGAACGAGGACGGTGTGTTGACCCAGTCCGCCGGGACGTAGCCCCACCCGTCGTAGCCAGGAGCGGTCCAGTCACCCTTGGTGTGGTACCAGGTGGTGTTGCCACCGCCGTGCAGTCCGCCATAGGTCCAGCAGTCGAACCAGCTGAAGGTGGAATAGAGCTGCCCCGTTATGTTCGCTTCGTGGTAGGCGCCCGAGCGCAGAATGGCGGGGGCTCCGTTCCCGCACCACAGCCGGCCGTCGCTCGCCCGGACTCCGCACTCGGCGCTGGCAGCGGCACTGGCCGAAGGGGCGGCGATCACACCGCCCGCCGTCAGGGCGAGGGCTGCCATCCAGAGGGAGAGACACTTCCTGGTCCTGGTCATCCACCTGTCCTTTTCTCATTGTTTTTCGAGTTCGGCCGAAAGGTGCCGGGTGCCTGCCCAGCTCTTCCCGCAGGCCCTTCGCCGCACCGTGATGCACTGCTCAGCACTGCGCGACGCCGGGCAGTTGGTTGTCCGGACTGCTCATGTAGATGTTGCTGACATAGCCCCCGTACTGAGGCAGGTAGGCCCACCACTCGTTGGTGTAGGGCGGGACCGAGACGGTCTCCCCTCGCGTCTGGCAGCCGACCAGCACCTCGACCCCGGCGGGGAGCTGGAGGAGCGGGTCGCGGGTGGTGTTGGGCTCGGGGCGGACGTTGACACCGGAGCTCCAGGTGCCGAACCACGTGCCCGCCGGTCGTACGCCACCGGGAACGTTCAGCGAACGGGTCAGCCTGCCCAGGTCGGTGTACGCCTTGCCGTACGAGGTGCCGACGTCGTGCAGGGTGTAGACGGCCACGATGGAGCGGTCACCGGCACCCACCGTCCCGGTCGTGTGCAGCGCCGGTTTCGTCAGGTCGACGGACGCTGCCTTGCCGTTGAGGGCCGACGTGGCGGGGCGGCACGTACCTTGCTCGATGTCACCGAAACCCGACCAGCCCTGTTTCACGGCCCACGGCTTGTTGAAGGCGCCCGCGATACCGAAGTGCTGGTCGAAGTGGTCGGTGGCGGAGCAGCGTGTGGACTGCTTCAGATTGCCCATGATCAGTTCGCGGACGCGGGCGGGCGCCGTGTCCAGCAGGTAACGGTAGATCTTCACCGTGTCCGCGGCCGTCAAGGCTGTGTAGCCCCACATGCCGTCCTGGTTGGCGGGCGGTGGGGTCGTGTTGCTGGAGAGGGACAGCTCACGGGCCATCCGGGTGACGATCGAGCCCTCGCCGTTGCGCACCCAGAATTCGCTGGCCGCGTCGTCGTCGCTGCTGCGCAGCATGGAGTTCCACTTGGCCTGGTCACCGGACGGGATCTGGTAGTCCGGGCCGCGGTTCCAGAGGTAGTCCAGCGCGATCAGCAGTTTGACCACGGAGGCCGACCGGAACTGCATGTTCGGGTTCAGCTGCTCGGTGAAGGTGCCGGTCTGCCGGTCGAAGACGGCGACTCCCGCCGTCACACCGGCCGGCACGGTGACACCGGCCGCGTCACGTGGCGCGGACGACGCCGCGTCGGTCGCCGCGTTCGTTGCCGCGGTGGCCGAAGGGCTGAGCAGGGCGGTCGTCACGGCCATGACCACGGCACACAGCACTGCTACGGAACGCCATCTGCTCCATCGGAACATGGCTCAGTACCGCTTTGTACGGTCGAGGACGTTGCCGCCGCACACCGGCGCAGCGCGGGACATCCGCCCGTCGGGATTGTCGCCGGTGCCGTGGCCCACGGCGGCCGAGTGGGCCGCGTCCGGTGCGATGGGCGACAGGCCGCCAGCCGCCGCGCCGAGCAACCGCAGTGAACGCGAGGTGCGCATGGTGAGTTCCCCGTCTCTGTCGGTGGTGGTTCGGCCGGGTGGGCCGCGCCTGCCGAGAAGACTCACCTGGGCCGCGTTGCGGCGACAATCGGTTTCGGCGTACGCCGAAAGTCCTCGGCGGGATATTCGATCCGCCACCGGGTTGGCAGGGGGTCCGGCCGTTCCATTCGCGCAAGTCGGCGGCGCCAACCTCTACCAGTACGCCCTGTCCTCCCCCACCACCTACACCGACCCCACCGGCAACAACCCACAGGAACGAGGGCTGCAGGTAAGGCAGTTGGAGGAAGCCGGCGTTCACGACCGGGCTTCGGGGGGGGGGAGGGAGATCTGTATCTGCGGCAGCGGGACGATCTGACCCGGGAGTGTGAGCGGCTGCGCGAGAGGGTCGAGACCTTGACGGCCGCGGTCGAGGAAGCGGTCCGCGAACGCAATGCGGTGCAGCGCCGGTGTGTTGAATTGGAGGCGGAGCTTGCCGCGGCGCAGGACCTGGCGGAGCGTGAGGAACTGCGGCGGCAGCAGGCGGAGGAACGGCTGCGGCTGGCCAAGGCGGCTGGTGTGACCGAACAGCGGCTTGCTGACCTTGAACGTGCTCAGAGGGAGTCTGAGCAGGGACGTCTCGCGGCCGCGCGGGATGCCGCGGCGCGGCTGGAGGACGCAGAAGCGAAAGCCCGGGAGATCATCGAAGCGGCCAGCAGCCGGGTCACCCGGATCCGGCCTTCGGTGGTGAGCCGGTCCGCAGCTCTGCGGCTGCTGCGGGATGTGGCGGTCGACATCGCTGAGCGGCGCCTGCCGATGCTGGAGCCGTACGAGCGCATCGAGCTCTCCGGCGCTCCCGAGGCCGGGATCCACGGCCGCGCGGTCACCGACCTCGTGCACCTGCTCGCCGAGCTGCTGAGGATGCGGACGTGCTCGATGTCGTCGGTGTACTGGCGTAACTAGGGGCCGGCCATGGTGCCGGGGATGAGGACGCCGGCCTCGGGGTCGACAGACAGGACGACCAGGGCACGGTCCAGGGCGTGGAGCTCCGCCTCGCTGGTGATGTTCTCCAGCTGCTTGGCGGATACGGGCGCGGCGGGGGCCGTGCTGAGGGCCATCAGGCGACTGCCGGCCGTTGGGTGGTGAGGCGGGCGAGACGGCAGGAGTGGATGAGCAGGGGCTGTTCACCGAGGGGTGCCTGCTTGGGCTGCGCGCCAAGCTGTGTACCGACGTCGACGCCCTCGACAGGTGCTTGCCGCCGCAGGCCGCCGCACTGGTCGGAAGGTCGCCGGGGTGATGGGGGTGCCGTAGCCCGGCGCCCGCGTGACGGTGGGGTTTTGCCGTCGTTGGACGGTACGCCCCCGACGGGGCCCCGGGCCGTTTCTCCGGGGTCCTGTTCGGGGCCGCATGACCCACGGCAGCGCCTCGGCGACTGGGCTGCCGCGGTCGGCTGCCTAGCCGATCTTGTGAGGGCCATGACCGACGACGTTGCTGGCGCGGTCCCCTTCGATGTCCCTGGCCGTGCTGGGGTGTTCCGTGTCCCTGCGTTGGGTGGGGAAACGACTTTGTCGCTGATGGGCCGATGCGGACGCCGACCAGCCGCTGGAGTATCTCGAGTTGCGGGCCGTGCCTGAGGTGATGGCGGCGCAGCGGCGGTGGGCGGGGGGTGGTGCGGCGGGCGGTGCGGCGAGCGGTGCGGGCGGGGGCGGGAGCCGCGGCAGGTGTTCGTGCTGGCGCATGCGGTGGTGTGCCGGTGGTGGGAGCAGCCCTGTGCTGGGAGCGGGAGACGATCTGGCCGCGGCGCCTTCATCAGGTGGCGGGCGGCAGTGCCGGGGCTGATGTGACGGGTTGGCGGGTGGTGGGGCGCGACGCGGTCGTTTTTCCCGAAGTGGTGGCCGTCGCGGACGCGCTGCTGGATCCGGTCATGGCGGAACTGGTGGGGGACGAGGGCCCTGCCGGGCAGCCGCCCTCGACCACGGCGCCCGCCTCGGCATCGACGTCCACCCCGTCCACCGCCCACCCGGCAGCCGCGGGTTCACCATCGTCCCAAGACGATGGGCCATCTCGCGCAGTATCGGCTGGCTCATGCATCACCGATGCCTCGCCAGCGACTACGAACGCCATCCGCACCGCTCCGAAGCCATGATCCACATCGCAAGATCGGCCTCATGGCCCGCAGACGCACCGGCGAAGCCATCCCCCACTGGCGCGGAACCTGACCCGGGACCAAAACATGGATCACCGGACCAAACGCTCAGTCAGGAATGACGCAGAAGGGGAGGCCGGGCGCAGGTCCTGCCGATCTCAGTCCCGCTCGCCGTCCTGCGGCCGTGTCCACAGCTCGGCGATCACCGCGTAGTCGTCACGTCCGTTGAACCGGCCGACGGCGTTCTCGAAGGCGGTGTGGGTCGCGCCGATCGAGTAGAGCGGGACGCGCCACTCGGCTGCCATCGCCAGGGCCAGCAACGAGTCCTTGCGCGCCGCTTCCAGCGACATGCCGCCGGCGTAGTCTCGGGCGGGGACACGCTCGCCGATGCGGTGGAGCAGCGGTCGAAGCAGGCCCGCCTCTTCGCCGCGGAGCATCTCGACCAGCATCTCCTCGGTGATGCCATAGGGCAGGCCCATGGCCCGCGCTTCCGAAAGCGTCACCATGGTCGCGTGTGCGACGGCGTTGTGGATGACCTTCATGGCCATGGCGGCCCGGGGGCGACCGAGCCAGGTCACCTTGGCGCTGAGGGCGTTGATGATCTGTACGACCAGTTCGCCCGCGGAATGCTCGTCGGCGCCGACGAGCATCGTCGACGTACCGGCGGCCATGGCCGGGACGCCTGAGATGATCGCCGCGTCGATCACCCGGATTCCCTTGGGCTCCAGGTAGGCCTCCATCGCGGCGATGTCGTTAGGGCTCACGGTGCTTGTCTCGATGACGACGGACCCCTTCTCCAGCAGCTCGGCGAGCCGGCGCGCCGTGTCGAGGGAGATGTCGGAGCGCGGCAGGCAGAGCACGACGACGTCGCAGCCGGACAGGTCGGACAGCTCCGCGGTCGGCTGCAGGCCCTCTGCCGCGGCGTTCGCCCGCGCCGCCTCGCTGACGTCGAAGCAGGGGCCGGGCCGTACGGTGGCGGCACGCCGTGCGACCTGCAGGCCCATGTTGCCCAAGCCGCAGACGCCGATGGTCACTTCACTCATGATTCAGTCCTTCTCTCGGTACATCACTGGGACGGGGGTTTCGGTGCGTCCTGTCACGGGCGCCCGCGGGAGGCCGCGGCTGCTGAAAGGTGGCGTCGCGAACCGCAGGGAGCACCCGCCGCTCTGCGCCCGGTCGTCGTGAGAGCCTGCGCCCGGATGCGGACGGGACCTCGAAACACGCCCTGGGCCGAACGGACATCGCCGCGATGCGAAGCGACGCGGTACGGGGATGCTGTTGCTGATCGTCGCCGTCAGTACTCGTTGCTGACGAATACGGTCGTCATGAAGTCCCGCACGCCCTCGACACCGCCCTCGCGCCCGTAGCCGGAGTCATGGACGCCGCCGAACGGCGTCTCGGGGAACGAGGCATTCCAGTTGTTCAGCACGATGTTGCCCGCCCGGAGGTGGGTGGCGAGGTACTCGGCTGTCGGGCCGGACGCGGTGAAAGCGTAGGCGGCCAGGCCGACACTGACGGAGTTGGCCGCTGCCACGGCTTCCTCAAGGGCCGTGTACGACTCCACTGTGGCGAGCGGGCCGAACGGCTCGACGGACCGGACGCGGGCATCCGCGGGGACCCCGGTGAGGACTGTGGGTGCGAGGAACAGGCTCCCGTCCTGGAGCCGCTCGCCTCCGGCGGCCAGGTGGGCGCCGCGCTCGACGGCGTCCGCGATCAGCCCCTCGATGTGCGCGCACTGCTTCTCGTTCTGCATCGGTCCGATGGCGGTCCCGTCCGCGAAAGGATCTCCGACGGTCATCCGAGAGGTTTCCGCGACGAACTCGGCGACAAAGCGGTCGTGGATGTCCTGGTGTACGAGGAACCGGGTCGGAGAGATGCATGTCTGGCCCACATTGCGGAACTTGGCACGAGCCGCGCCGCGCGCGACCTTCGCCACGTCCGTGTCCCTGTGCACGACCACCGGGGCATGTCCACCGAGTTCCAGGATCTGCGGCTTGAGGTGTCCGGCCGCCTGGGCGGCGAGTGTGCGGCCGAGCCCGACCGAGCCGGTCACGGTGATCATCCGGATTTCGTCGCTGGGGATCAGCACGTCGCTGATGTCGGGACCGTGGCCGGACACCATCTGCACCAACCCGGCGGGTGCGCCCGCCGCGTCCAGCGCTTCCAGCAGGAACAAGCCCGTCGAAGGCGCCTGCTCCGAGAGCTTGAGGACGAGGCTGCACCCCGCCGCCAGGGCTCCGGACACCTTGCGGGACGGCGTGTTCAGCGGAGCGTTCCAGCTGGACACCGCGTACACCGGGCCGACCGGCCTGAGCCGCGCCTCCAGGTGCAGGCCGGGCCGGCGACCCGGGATGATCCGGCCGTAGGCGCGCAGTGCCTCGTCGGCGGCCCATTCGAGCAGCGACGCGGACAGGTTCACCTCGGTGAGCGCTTCACCGAACGGCTTGCCCAGCTCCAGCGCGATGCGGGTGGCACCCTCGTCCTTGTTCTCACGCAGCCACCGGGCAGCGGAGTGCAGCACCTCTCGACGCGCGTACACGCTCAGGGCCGACCAGGTCTCGAACGCTTCGCGGGTGGCTGCGAGAGCGTCTTTGAGGTCCGTCGCCGTCGCCAGAGGCAGCGCGCCCAGCGTGGCGCCGGTGGTCGGATTGACCACGGAGAACGTCTCGCGGCCCCCGCCGGTGCGCCGCTGCCCTGCGATGGCCAGGTACGGGGCCGGGTAGCGGTCGAGGTGCTTGCGGGTGGACGAGGTGTCGACCGACATGTCGACCTTTCCGGATCGTCGAGACCGGGTCTCGTGTCCTTCTCGGTGCTGCGGGCCCGCCGTTCGCAGCGGGCTCACAGCGACTTGATGATGTACGCATTGCGTACACACGTACGCTTGACGTACATACTGTTGCCTGTCAGCATCGTCGTGTCAAGCGTGGGCGGAACCAGGCCGTACCAGCACGAACCCTGACGGATGGAGCGGTTGTTGTGACGCGGATGGCAGAGCCGATGGCCGATGGGGAGATCGCGGACCGGATCCGCGCGCGGCGTGGCGGCGACCTGCGCGCGCTGGACCAGGCCCTGCTGTACTCCCCCCAGATCGCCCTGGGCTGGAACGAACTGCTCGGCGCGGTGCGCGAGCGGTCGACCCTGCCCGGCGATCTGCGCGAGCTGGCCATCCTCATCGTGGCGCGGATCAACGACGCACCGTACGAGTGGCGTGCTCATGCCCCCCTCGCGCTCGGCGAGGGACTCACCGTCGAACAGGTGGAATGGCTGCGCGAACCCGTCGGCCCCACCCCGTTGACCGCGCTGCAGACGGCGGCGGTGGAGTTCACTGAAACGCTGACGCGGGACTGCCGCGTTCCCCATGACATGTTCGAGCAGGTCCGCGCCCGGCTGGGAGACCGGGGCGTCGTGGAACTCGCGCTGACCGTCAGCGCTTACAACATGGTCTCGCGGTTCCTCAACGCGATGGCGATCGCATGACTGGCAGGACGGAAAGACAGGAGCAGGGTATGAGCGGACGTCTCCACGACAAGGTGGCGATCGTCTTCGGCGCCGGCGGAGAGGCCACGGGTCTGGGCAACGGCAGCTCATGTGCGTCGCTGTTCGCCCGGGAGGGCGCACGCGTGGTGGCGGCGGACATCGACGCCACGGCACTGGGCACCACCGAGCAGCGGATCAAGGAGTCGGGCGGCACGGTGCTGCCGATCGTGTGCGACGCGCTCGACGCCGTATCCGTGCAGGAGGTGGTGGACACCGCGGTACGTACCTACGGCCGCGTCGATGTGCTGGTCAACGTGGTGGGCGGGTCACGCAAGGGCGGGGCGGCCGAGCTCCCGCCCGAGGAATGGCAGCGACAACTCGACTTCAACCTCGGCAGTGTCTACCGCACCTGCCGGGCTGTACTCCCCGTGATGACCGAGCAGGGCTCCGGCTCGATCGTCAACTACGCCTCGACCTCCGGGATCCGGTACACGGGCTCCCCCCAGGTCGCCTACGCCTCGGCCAAAGCAGGCGTGATCTCCTTCACTCGTGTGACGGCGGTGCAGTACGCGGCACACGGCATCCGCTGCAACACGGTGATCCCCGGACAGCTGCACACCCCGCTCGTCGAGTCCCGGCTCGCAGCCCAGCGGACCGGCGGGGACGTCACGCGACTGCTCGCCGAGCGCGCGGCGCGCATCCCGCTGCCCTGGGCCGGGGACGGCCGGGACACCGCCTACGCGGCGCTGTTCCTGGCTTCCGACGAGTCCCGGTTCGTCACCGCCACGGAGATCGTGGTGGACGGAGGGATGAGCGCCCGATGCGACTGAACGATCACGACGTCGTCGACCTGGGCCCGCACGAGGTGTCGCTGCCGCCGGACCCGGAACCGCGACGCCCCACGCTCGCCCTCCCGCCCGGCGCATGGGACATGCACTGCCATGTGATCGGGCCAGTATCGCGCTTTCCCTATGCGCGGGGCGCCCGCTCCACTCCGCCGGACGCGACCGCCGAGGACCTGGGACGACTGCATGCCGCGCTGGGCATAGAACGGACCCTCATCGTGCAGTCCGTGGCGCACGGCTCGGACCACCGTGTGCTGCTGGACGCCCTGCGCAAGGGCGAGGGCCGCCACCGCGGTGTCGCCCTGCTGACCCCCGAGGTGACCGAGGCGGAACTCGACGTACTGCACGAGGCCGGTGTACGCGGGATGCGGGTGCACTTCCTGCCTGAGCTGGCCGACGTGCCCACCCCGGCCGAACTCGACCGGCTCGCGGCGATCGCGCGAGCCCGCGACTGGCACATCGAGCTGCACCTCATGGGCGCCGACGTACTCGACCACGAGGACGTGATCGCGTCGCTCGGTGCCCGCGTCGTGATCGACCACATGGCCCGCTTCGACCTCGCCTCCAGCGCGGCGGACGCTCGCCTCGCCGCGCTGCTACGGCTGCTCGACGCCGGCCACGTCTGGGTCAAGCTCAGCGGAATCGACCGGCTGAGCATCGAACCGCCACCATTCACCGATGCCGTCGGCGTCGCCAGAACCCTCACGGCACACGCTCCTGAGCGAACGCTCTGGGGCACCGACTTTCCCCACCCGCAAAGCCGCGGATGGACTCCTTCCGATGCCTACCGCGCCGAACTGATCGAGCAGTTCGCGCCCACCGAGGGCGACCGCAGACGCCTTCTCGTCGAAAATCCCCTGACCTTCCTGAACGCCACCTGATTCAAGTCCCACCATCACGAGCCGCATCGTCCGGCAGTTCAGGACCCCAGAGAGGAATGGCAATGGAGCCGACCGTCAACAACGTCATGAGCCCAGGCAGTGATACCGGGACGGCTGTCCCGCCGGGGCCGGGGAGGATCGTACGGCAGAAACCGGCCAAGACCCTGACCGCCGCGATCTGCGGCACCGTCGTCGAGTACTACGACTTCGGGATCTACGGCTATATGGCCACCATGCTGGGGGCCCTGTTCTTCGTCTCCTCAGACCCGAACGCCGAGCTTCTCGGCACCTTCGCGACGTTCGCGGTGGCGTTCTTCCTCCGGCTCCCCGGTGGTGTCTTCTTCGGTCACATGGGCGACCGCTACGGCCGCAAGCGCGCACTGTCGTGGACCATCCTGCTCATGGTGCTGTCGACCGCACTGATCGGCGTCCTGCCGACACACGTGACGCTCGGCATCTGGGCCACAGTCCTGCTGGTCCTCACCCGCTGCCTGCAAGGGTTTGCCGCGGGCGGAGAACTCTCGGGCGCCAACGCTTTCGTCGCCGAGTCGGCGCCGGCGCACCGCCGAGCCACGTTCACCTCCCTGGTGAACACCGGCACCTACCTCGGCTCGATCCTCGCATCCCTCGTCGCGTTGGCCGCGACCAGCTGGTTTCCCGCCGAGACCATCACCGACTGGGCCTGGCGGCTCCCGTTCCTGCTGTCCCTGCCGATCGGCGTCGTCGGGCTGTGGATCCGGAGTCAGCTTGAGGACACCCCCGAGTTCCAGCGGACCCAGGACAACGGCGAAACCGCGGATCTCCCCATCAAGGAGCTGTTCCGCACATCCGGCACCACGATCGTGAGGATCGCCTGTCTTGGCGCGGTGATCACCGGCGGGTACTACCTCTCCAGCGTGTACGCGGCGACCTACCTGCAGACCGTGGGCGGGCACTCGCCGCGGACGGCCTTCCTGTCCACCAGTCTCGCCCTCGTCGTCGGCTGTCTGTGCATGCCGATCTCCGGCATGCTCTCGGACCGCTTCGGCCGCAAACCCGTCCTCGCGATCGGCAGCGTGGCCTCCGGCGTGGCGGCGTACCCGATGTTCGCGCTGATGGCCCAGGAGGCGGTGTGGCCGGCCATCACCGCACAGTGCGTCCTGATGGCCCTCGTGTCACTGGTCAACGGATCCGCGTTCACCACCTTCGCCGAGATGCTGAAGACCTCGGTGCGCTACAGCGGCATCGCCTTCGGGAACAACATCTCGAACTCGCTGCTCGGCGGCACTGCACCGTTCATCGCGACATGGCTGATCACGGTCTCCGACAACAACCTGTCGCCCACGTTCTACTTCATTTTCTGTGCGGCGGTGAGCACCATAGCGGCACTCACCCTTCGTGAGACCAAGGGCATCGACCTGCACCACGACTGATCCAGCCGTCGGCTACGGGGTGGGATCCGCACGGTAGCCGAGCGTTGCCGAGATCGCACCGGCGGTTCTGACGACCGCCGGTGCGTATTTCTCCACCAGCGTCTGCTGCGACACCCGTACGGAGTTGGCCGTGACGTTGATCGCCGCGACCGAATAGCCGTCGGCGCCGAGGACCGGCGCCGCTGCCGAGCGGACCCCCAGCTCCCGCTCACCGTTCGCCGTCGCGTAACCACGCCGGCGGATTCGCGTGAACTCCGCGTCCATCTCACTCGCTTCGGTGATGGTGTTCTCGGTGAGCGCGGGAAACGGCCCGGACGCCAGGAACCGCTCGACGGTCTCCGGGCGACTGGTTGCGAGCAAGGCCTTGCCCAGGGACGTGGCGTGGGCGGGCAGCCGCGAGCCCACGTTGAGGGCGAGGAGTCCTTCCCGGACGGGAACTCGAATCACGTAGACCACCTCATCGCCGTCCAAAGTGGCGAGCGAACACGACTCCTGCAGGGTGGTGGCCAGCTCCCGCAGATGCGGTTGCGCCGTCTCCCAGAACGGCAAGGTCGACAAGTATCCGAACCCGAGCCGCATCACCTTCGGGCTCAACCAGTACTCACGCCCGTCCGTGTACATGAACCCCTGGTCGACGAAGGTGAGCAGGATCCGCCGGGCGCTCGGTCGGGTCATGCCGGTCAGCTCTGCCGCACGAGAAACCGTCACCCGCGGAATGTCGTCGGAGAACACCTGAAGCAAGGTCAGCGACTTCACGACGGATGTGATGACATGGGGCGACGCAGTCTCGCGTTCTTCTGACATCCGATGGGCACCTTCTGTCGTACAGCAGCCACAGGAAGCGACTTGAGCTGGGCATCAGCCTAATCGATGGACCGTGCGAGCACGCCGAGCCGTGCGACACGACGACATGCCACGAGGCTGGACCGAAGGTGCCCCTCATACGTGCCGCAGACGTGAGGACAAGAAGACGGGGACGCAGGCAGCCCCGGTCGGTGCTGTTTCAGACCCGGCACCCACACGATCACTGAGAAGCGACTCCCAAACCGGGCACCCTGGCTGTTGGTCCAACCCTTGGCCGAGTCACGCTCGTTGTGGTGATCGGCCGGTGGCCAGCGCTTACGAGTTGGTGCGTGACAGCGGGGGAGGCGTTGTGCCTGGCCGGTGGCATGATCCCGTCTGTGGTGATCATGGTCAATCGGGCAGTGCTGGCGCATCGGCTGTTCACCGGGATCTCGGGGCGTCATCTCGCGCTCCTGGTGGAGGAGTTGGCGGAGCCCTGGCAGGCCGGGGTTGAGGGTCGTCGCCATGCTGCACGCGGCGGGGTCCGGAAGCGGGCCGCGGGAGCTGGCGCCCGTCACCGGCTGGTCTTCGTCGACTGGCTGGTGGCCACGCGGATCCATCTGCGGCACGACCTGCCGCACTCGGTGCTGGGCCTGCTGTTCGGCGTCGACCGCTCCACTGTCACCCGTGCGATCGGTGAGGTACGCACGCTCCTGGCCGAGCGGGGGTGCGCGGTCCCCGACCGCCCCGGCCGGCGATTACGAACGCTGGCTGACGTGTTCGCCCATGCCCAGGCCGAGCGCATCGAACTGCGGCTGGGCGCCACCGAGATCCAGGTCCGCCGGCCACCGGCCGGCCGCGGCGGACGGCGCGCATTCGTCTCCGGGAAGAAGACAGAACACCATGAAGGCCACCGTCATCGCCGACTGGCGGGCTCGCACGTTATGGACCGACACCCTGCGGCCTGGTCGTATGCACTGACGCCACAGCCGCCCGCACCGAGGGCATCGCCATCTGCTTCCAGTACTTCCCCGACGTCGAGGTCCTCCTGGACGACGGCTACCTCGGCCTGAGCCGTGACCACCGCGGGCAAGCCATCACCCCGCCGAGAAAACCGCGGCCTGGAGCACCGCCCGACAGGGTCGAACAGTGGGAACGCGACCGCCACGGGCACTCCTCAGATCGCATCTGATGGAGTGGACGAAGGAGTGCATGGCCGCCCACGGCTGGTAACTGCAGGACGCCCCGCCTGACCAGCCCTGAGCCGGGCGGAGTGCCGCCGCGTCGTATGGGCAGCGCGGTCTCCGGGTCGAACCGCTGTTGGGGCCGTGGCGACCACGTACGACTTCCCCGGCCACCACATCGCAGCACGGCAGGAACTCAACCAGGTGCGGGCCGGCCTCACCGCCCTGTACAAGCGGCTGCCGTACTCCGTCGAACCGATGGAGGCCTGGCAGCGTTCCGAGGGCTACTGGCTTGCCACCTCCCGTGCCTACCCGGACCCGCTGGGCTGGTCGGAGCAGGAGCGCCAGCAGGTCCCGGGCGCCTGGCTGTACAAGGCGGCCGTCCCGGCCCGGCAGAACACGCCCTGGCCAGGTGGAGCCCGTCTTCCCGTACCCGGAGTCTCGTACGACGACGTCCCCGCGACCGGACTGCCGCAGCCGGCGACCGAGCAGCAGATGCTCGCGGAGCGCCGGCCGTCGGGCTGGGTCCTGCAGAAGCTGGACGGCGGCCGCGGTCCCGGCCGGGCGTCATCCACGCCGTCGACTTCGAGGAAGCACCCGCCGGCCGCGCCGCCGGATGACGCGCCGGAGGATCCGGAGAACGTCCTCGTCGCCTTCTCGGCGGCCAGGCACCGGCCCCACCACTTGGCCTCCGCGGCCCTGCCCTTCATGTCACCTCATGGGCAGAACGCTACCGGGCTTTGGGGCGCCGCCTGTCGGCCGGCAGCGATGATCTCGGCGGTCGCAGTACGCGTTTGCCCATGCCTGCGACGCATGAGTGGCGAGGGAGTCCCGGGAGCATCGCGAAGACTCGGACGGGTGAGCAGCATGGTGGGCGGTGAGGCGGCGCCGATGCCGCCCACCACGCCGGATCCCCGGGATCAGGCCGCGGCCTCCTCGAAGCGTGCGGCGATCTCCTTGGCGTGGGCCGCGGCGTCCTGGCGGCCCTTGGCGCGGAACTCCTTGGCCTGCGGGATCAGATCGACCAAACCCATGCGTTCGACGCCGGTGAGCTGGACCACGACGAAACGCACGTCAAGACCGAGGGCCTTGACCAGCAGTGTCTCCAGGTACGGCTGTACGTGGTCCCAACCCTCGTTCGGGGCGCCGGGGAAGTAGCCACCGCCATAGGTCAGCACCGCGGTCGCGGGGCGGCCGACGAGCGGCAGCGGGTCAAGGCCGAAGGTCTTGCCGGTCACCAGGACCTGGTCGACCCAGTCCTTGAATGACCCTGGCACCCCCCAGTTGTACATCGGCACCGCGAAAAGGAAGGCGTCCGCCTCGAGCACCTCGTTCATCAGCTCGTAGCGCTTCTCTGCCGCTTCCTTCTGCTCCGGGGTGCGGTTGTCGGCGGGTGTGAACTCGGCCAGCACCGCAGACCGGCTCACCGGAAGGACCGGGTTGGAGCCCAGGTCGCGGTGGACGACCTCGCCCCCCGGGTGCTCCTGGGTCCAGACATCGAGGAAGTTCTTGGCGATCTCCTTCGACACGGATTCCTCCGTGAACACCGAGGAATCGACGTACAGCAGACGCGCCATTGGTTGCTCCTTAGACAATCTGACTTACAACTCGTTGTGGATCAAGAATGTCTGCGAGTCAGACTATTGTCAAGCTCTCGTGTTGCGATAGGCTGAGGTCATGCCGGAATCAACAGCTCAAGGTGCGCCTGAGGACTTCGACGAACCCCTGACCTGGCTACTGGGCGAGAGCTTTCGGATCCATCTGAGCGTGATGCGCGAGGCCGTGGGCGATCTACCGCACGGGCCGCGCGGCTTCCAGGCGTTGTGTGAAGCGGCCGACCCGACGCCGCGCAATCAAGCGGAGTTGGCCAGGTGTCTTGGTCTCGACCGGACCGTGATGGTCTACCTGATCGACGACCTTGAGACTGCCGGTCTGGTCGAGCGGGTGCCGGATCCCAGCGACCGTCGCAGCAAGCTCATCCGAGCGACGCCTGCCGGTACTGCCCGGCTGCGCGAGTTGCGCAAAGCGACCGTGATCGCCGAAGCCGAACTATTGGCCGACTTTTCCCTCGCCGAGATGAAGTCGCTGCGCTCGCTACTGCAGCGGATCGCCGCGCGGGGCTCCCGGTACCAACAAGTAACATTGTGCGCTGACAACGGTTCATGACAGGCCGTCGCCGCTGCAGTCGGTATTACCTGGCGCACGGCATAAGCGGACGACCGGTGTCTGGTGGTGTCGGGCACCAAGGTCGACGCGGAGGTGCTCGAGGAAGAGGTCGCCCAGGTTCTCTCCTCGATGGGTCTGCGCCTGTCACCAGAGAAGATGTCGGTCACCTACATTGACGAGGGCCTTGTTTTCCTCGGCCGGCACACCCGGCGCCACCGCGAGCGAGGCGCCCGCAAGCACTGTGTCTGCATCTTCCCGTCACGCGAGGACCTCGCGGCTGTGATGGCCGAGGCGCAGTGCCGCAAGAGAGGCACTGCCACGTGCGTTGATATCCTCCTCATCCGTCTGAACTGGACGCTGCGAGGCCGGTACGCCTACGTCCGGCCAGGGTGTCCGGCGCCGCCCCCCGGCCGGGCTCGCGGGGCCGGCGAGGGCGCGGATGCGGTTCGTGTTGCGAGTGGATTCTCGACCAGGCGATTCCGGACCGGGTCTCGAAGGTCTCGTCTGCCGTCCGCAACGACCGTCGAGAGCACTTCGGCAGGAAGGTCCAAGGAAGGGGCCATGCGGCGGCAGCCGGGCACCGTTGTCCGTGGCCCGCAAACTCCTCCGGCGGACCACACCTTGTGTACGTTGGGTGACTAGGTGCTCGTCCCGGCCTGACGTACGCGACACCCGATGTGCTGCCTTCCCAGAGACTTCCTTGATGCTGCACGGCTCCCCAGCCGTGCAGCATCCGTGAGCCGACTGGGTCGTGCGAATACTGCGTTACGGGCGGACGCGAGCGAGGAACACGGCGAGGTCACCGGCTGCTTCGGGTTCGGCGGTGGCGAGCCGGGCCGTGAACGCCAGCTGCTCGACGTCGACGCCGGGGAGCAGGCGGCGAGTTCGGTGAGCAGCGCGGCGTGCGCGAGGACCGGCAGGGTGAGAAGGCCGGCGGCTTCCTCGCGGGCGGCCGGGTCGCGGTAGTGCCCGAGGTGCGCGGCGAGGGCGTGGCGAGCCAGGCGTCGACGTCGGCCTGGACGTACCCGCCGGCTCGCCGGGTGAGTTCGTCACGGACGGCTCCGTCCCCGTCGCGGCGCTCGGACTGCTCCAGGGTGCCGAGCTCGCGCAGCGCTTGGAGCTCATCGGCGCGGGCCGCGACCCGCGCGGCTTCACGGAGGCGATCTGCAGCACCGCTTCCAGCCCTCTGATGACATAGACCTTAAAGCTTCTATAACGGCCCAAATAGGCATTCGACGTCCGGACGGGCTACACGCTTCCTTCACAGAACCGGGGCCGGATCAGGTTGCTTATATAAGCAACCTGATCTAGGTTCCTTACATAAGCCTCAAGCCTTGGAGAAGAGGGAAGCGATGAGCAAACCGATCGCAGCCGGCAGCCTGCGCCCCACCCGCACCGAAACCGCCACCGTCCACGTGAGTTCCCTCGGCCCGGTGGACGTGACCGTCCAAGACCGCGACCGCACCCGCCCGTACCTGCTGCTCCACGGCGGGGGCGGCCCGGCGACCATGGCAGGATTCGCCGACCTGCTGGCCGAGCGCACTCATTCCCGCGTCTTCCTGCCCACGCACCCCGGCTTCGACGGCACCCCGAGGAACACCGCACTCACCAGCGTCACCGACCTCGCGAAGGCATACATCGCGATGCTCGACACACTCGACGTCAGCGACGTCACCGTGATCGGCAACTCCTTCGGCGGATGGCTGGCCGCGGAGATCGCCCTCCAGGGCAGCCCCCGCGTCAGCGGCGGAGTGATCATCAACGGAATCGGCATCGAAGTCGACGGCAGCCCGATGGCGGACCTCAGGGGCCTGACCCCCACCGAACTGCACACCCGCTCCTTCCACGACCCCCGCAGGGCACCCACCCCGACACACACCGGCGGCAAGGGACCAGGACCAGACGTCGCCGCGCTCGTCAGCTACACCGGCCTCACCATGTCCGACCCGACACTCGCCAAACGACTCGCCGACATACACATCCCCTTCCATGTCGTGTGGGGAGAAAGCGACCGAATCGTCACCACCGAATACGGCAGGGCATACGCGCGAGCACTCCCGATCGCGGCATTCACCCCACTGCCCCGCGCAGGCCACATGCCGCAAATCGAGACACCCGAAGAACTGCTCGGCGCACTGCTCGACATCGGCGACCGGTAACAACCACCCCCGCACACCCCTATGGGTTGTCCCGTAGCGCCTGGTCACAGGCGGGATGATCTTGGTTTGGCTGGTGTGATCACGGCCTCGGAGCCGTCCTGGACAGCCCCGTTCCCCGGGCCGAGCCCGCGCCGCTTCGGGAAGTTGATGACCGTGGTGCGGCGTGAGATCACGGACGAGCTGCGGCGCTGACGGCCGTGGAGCCTGCCGTTGGAGGACCGGGTACTGCTGGTCGCGGCGTACTGGCGCACGAACCTGACGCTGCGCCAGCTCGCCCCGCTCTTCGGCGTCTCGAAGTCGGCCGCCGACCGGATCATCGACCATCTCGGGCCGAAGCTCGCACTCCAGCCGCGCCAGCGGTTCGCGCAGGACACCGTGCTGATCGTGGACGGCACCCTGTTTCCCACCCGCGACCACGCGGTCGCCGAGCGGTCAAAGAACTACCGCTACTCCACGAACCACCAGGTCGGCACCGATGCCGACACCCGGCTCGTCGTGGTCGTCGGCCGGCCGCCGCCCGGTAACCGCAACGACTGCAAGGCGTGGGAGGAATCCGGCGCGAAGGATGCCGTCGGCAAGACGATGACCACCGCGGACGGCGGCTGTCCGGCACCGGCCTGCTGATGCCGCACCGACGCCGCAAAAGCGAAGAACTGACCGACTGGCAGGAGGCCCACAACACCTCCCACAAACAGGTCCGCGCCCGCGTCGAGCACGTCTTCGCCCGTATGAAGTGCTGGAAGACCCTGCGGGATTGCCGCCTCAAGGGCAACAGCGTCCATCACGCGATGCTCGGCATCGCCCGTCTGCACAACCTCAACCTCGCCGAATAGACGCCAGGCCCTCGCATCGGCCGGCCGCACCCTGACCACGCTGAAGATCATTCACGGACAACACTTAGGCAAGGAGACTCACATGAAGACCCCACTGAAGGTGACCCGCATCGATCACGCCTGCCAGCTGATCGAGTTCGGTGAGATCCGTGTACTGACCGACCCTTGGTTCACCCAGACCGCGACCTACTATCCCGGCGAACCGACCCATCTGGCCGTCGAGGAACTCGGCCGCATCGATGCCGTCGCCATCAGCCATGAGCACTACGACCACTGCGACCTGGACGCCCTCGTCGCCGGAGGCTTCGATCTCGACACACCTCTGATCGGGCCCGGTACGGTGACATCCATCGCACACAGTAAGGGCTTTCGCGACGTCCGGACCATCGAGGCGTGGGAATCAACCACCGTCAAGGACCTCTCCGTGACCGCAACGCCAGGCCAGCACGGCGTCCACGAGGTCACCTTCATCCTCCAGGCCGGCGGACGTACGGTCTTCTTCGGAGGCGACTCGCTCCGGGTACCGGAACTCGACACCATTCCGGAACGATTCGGCCACATCGACCTGGCCCTCCTGCCGATCAACGGCCTGTGCGTCAGGCCGCTGAACCACCAGCAAATGGTCATGAACGCCGAACAGGCCGCCAACCTGACGGCCGTTCTCAAGCCGACACTCGCCGTCCCCCAGCACTACGCCTTCCACAGCGGCCGACTCGGTGACCAGATCATCACCAAGACCGACCACGATCCCCGCCACTACGCCGACACCGTCGCCCGCATCGCACCGGAACTCGACGTGCGCATAGTCCTGCCCGGGATCGAAGTCACAGTTCCGTGAGACCCACGGGCGCAGCGGCACCCCTGCCAATACGCCCGCACCAGCAGACACGCCACAAAACGGTGACAACCCAGGACAGATAGCTGATCGACACCAACTGGCCATCGGCCAACGAATCAGCGGTCACACCGCCCACATCCGCCCACTCAATATGCCCGCCCGTCAACCACGCCCGTCAAAGCGAAGACATACCCACTGCCGCAGACCACGGGCAGCAAGTCGCCACCCCCACTGCCATCGGCGGTGACCGCAGCTCACAGAGGTGCCAAGTCACCGCTCCTCACAGGATGAGGACGTGTAGCTAAGGATACTGAGATTGAAGGGCATCACCATGACTGCCGTGACATTGCAGGACGTCGGACTGGCGGTCAAACGACTGCAATGGCACCACCATCGCGCGGCCAACACCGGTTTGGGCGAGCTCGGCCTGTCCCTGCCACAGCGGGATGTGCTGAGGCATCTGCACGCCCAACCGGACGCGTCCCTGCATGCGCTCGCGGTGCTGACGTTCCAGACGGACCAGTCGATCGGCACGCTGGCGGGCCGGATGATCGGCCGAGGGCTCATCGAGCGGGTCTCCGCGCCGGGCCGCGCCGTCCGACACCGCCTCACCGAGGAAGGAGAACGGCTACGACTCGAAGGGAGCAAGGTCGTCGAACGCGTCATGCAGCACACTCTCGGCGCACTGACGCCGGACGAACTGGCGACCTTGCACAGGCTGCTGCTCAAGGCGGACCCCGGGGACCCGGCATAAGCGGTTCGGTGGGATCGGAAGACAGGTGCCGGCGGTCGTTCCCGGTGACAGTCCGGGGCATCAGACCCCGGCACCTTCCACCGCATACGACCTGCGCCATCCGCTCAATGAGTGGGATCCGGTTCGAATGGGGACTCAATTGCGTGTAAGGATCAGGGGCATGGCACGTCCGCGCGGAGGTGCCATGCCCCTGGGGAGCTGCAGGGGTGTCGGACGCCGAAGAGTCCGTCTAACGGCATCTGATGGCCGTCAGCCAAGCCTCGGCCGCAGAGGTGGCCTCGCACACCGGCCTGAGCCCAGCCGAGGCCGCGGCGGCCCTGGCCGGGCTGAGCCCCAAGGGAATGGCGAGCCACACCGACATGCTGCCGCGGCACTTCCGCGCCACTCCCCCCGATGTGGCCCTGCTGCCCATTCCGCGGTCGGGTCGCCCCACGCGTCAGCCCGACCGCACGGGGCCTATCGGGGCAACTCCGCCCAGAACTCCTGCAGAGTCTTCGCCGCTCGCTCGGGTTCTTGCAGCATCCAATAGTGGCTCAGCCCGTCAAGCCGCGCCAGCTGAGCGCCGAACCTTCGCGCCAACTCCACGTTTTGGGCGACTACCAACTCCGCGTCCTGGGTGACGCCCTCCAGGTCGTCGCCCGTTGGCATCAAGACAAGTCCCGGCGTGTCGATCGGTCCGGTCACCGCCGTGCCCCAGTCAATGTGAAAATTCGGCCAGGCCGAGCGGTACAGCGCGAGTATGGCGGCGCTCATCGTCTCATCGTGTGCGGCGTCGACTTCGGCAGCGAAATCCGCCGTCATACCGCGCGTGCGCAGCACATCGCCGAAAGTGCCACCGCTACCCGGCACCGCCGCGCGGATCGCCGATAGAGATTCCTCGCCTTCCGGGCTCTTGTTCCACAATGTCGCTGCCGCGTGCCACTGGTAGTCGGGATGCCAGCCATACACGACGTCAGACACCCAACTGCGGACCGGCACGTCCGCGTAGGCCGACACGACACGCATGGCCAGGTGGCCTCCCCAGTCGTGGCCGACAAGATCAACCGGCTCTCCGATCGCCAGCAGTTCGCCGGCCAACCAGTCGGCGTAGCCGTCCTTGTCAGTCAGATGCGGCGGCCGGGCAGAGCCAAACCCCGGCAGGCGCAGTGCCACACTCTCCTGCGGAATAAGGCGGCGGACACTGTCCCAGAGGGCCGGCGTCTCCGGGACGCCATGAACGAACACCACAGTCATGGCAGGTAATCCTGCACGGGCCGTGTCTGTCGAGGTATCCAAATCCGGGCATGGGCCGCGATGCCGGATCGGCATGGCACACTGACGACATGGCAGAGGTCGACATACGCCAGCTGCACTATCTTGTGGCCGTCGCCGACGAAGGCGGCATCACTCGCGCCGCCGAACGCCTCACGATGACGCAGCCTGCGCTGTCGCGCGCCATCGCCACGCTGGAACGAGCCGTCGGGGTTGCCTTGCTCGTACGGCTGCCCCGTGGGAGCGCCCTGACCCCGGCGGGCGCAGTGCTGGCCGACCACGCTCGGGCCATCACCAGACACGTGTCGGACGCGGTAAGGCAGGCCCGCGAGGTCGGCGGTGACACACCCCCGCTGCGTATCAGCGCTCGCGGCTGCGACCTGGATGCCCTGGACCAAATGATCCGCGGCTACCACGCCGCAGACCCTCGGCTGCGTACGGAGGTGGTGATGGCGGACTGGCGGACCCAGCTGGAGAACCTGCGCTCCGGGGTGACCGACCTCGCCCTCGTCAGCGGCGACTTCGACGACCGCGGCCTGGACAGCGAGGTGCTTGCTGTCGACGAACGCGTCGCCCTGCTCCCCGCTGCGCACCGGCTCGCGGGCCGCGAGGTCGTCGACCGTGCCGATTTGCTGCCCGACGCCGTGATCAGCTTCTCCAGCAGCAGCGACACCGAACGCGCCTACTGGCTGGACGGCGCACCGATCGCCGCGCCCGAGGTCACCGATGTCCTGCAACTCCTCATTCAGGTACGCCTGGGCAACGGCATCGCGTTCCTGCCTCGGGAGATGCTGCGGTTCGGCCCGTTGCCGTCCGGGATCAGGGTGGTCCAGGTCAACGGGGTGACCCCGGCCCGTCTCCGGCTGGTTTGGGCCGAACAGCAAACCTCACCAGGGGTCGCTCGCTTCGTTCGGCACGCCACGGCAACATACACAAACAGGGCTTTGGCGCGTCTCCCGCTTGCGGACAGTGGAGCTGCTGCGGTTGGACTCGGGTTGTCGTAGGTGCTGACTGAGGTTCCCCCGCTGAACTGGACAGCCTGATACTGGGACGGTTGAGTCCCGGAGGAAGCAGCCCAGATAGTGAGGGGCAGGAGCAACATGAGTAAAAAAGCTCCTGTGACCGGCCTGACCGGGGGCGGTCCCGGCCTCGGGCGGGTTCAGAAGCCGGGCGGAGAACTGATGAACAGGAACCTGGCCGGGGCGTCGCTGTCGTTGAACCACTGGTGGGACTCCGTGGCGGCGTAATAGGCGGTGTCACCCGCATGCAGCAGGTGCGAGGTGCCGCCGATGACCAGGCGTATCGTCCCGTCGATGACGTAGACGAACTCCTCTCCTGCGTGAGTGGTGGCGGACTCTGCAGCGCTGCCAGGACTCGCCGTGACCTCGTTGCAGTCCATGAGGCGGTTGCCGCCGACGCAGAAGCGGACCATGGCACCGCGCCCGAGGGGGTACGAGCGCCCTTCGCCAGCGCGCACGACTCTCGCGGGAGCGCGGGTTCCCTCTTCGAGCAACTGGTGGGCCGTGGTACCCAGGACCTGCGCGATCCGGTGCAGGTTGATGATGCTGGGCGTCACGTTGCCGTTCTCGGCCTGGCTGAGGAAGGGCTGGGACACCCCGGCCTGCCCGGCCAGTTGCGTCAGCGTGAGCCCGGCCGCTTTGCGGGCCGCGCGGATGGATGCTCCGAGCGATCTCGCAAGGTCCTGCTGCTCATCGTCCATGGCCGGACGCTATCAAGGCGGACGGCCAGCCGAGTAACCCCGTAACCGCACGGACACACCATAACTGAGAAGAAGAAATAATTACTCTCAAGAATATTTGGCGATAGGGTTAGACGCTCCCCGCCTCCGCCCCGACCTGTCCCGTCCCTCCTCTTATCCGACCAGTTGGAGACACTCATGACAGAGCACACCGCCGAGACCCGCGCATTCTCAGTCCCGGTCGTCGACATCAGCGCCTACACCGCCGATGGCACCCGGGAGGAGAAGGCCGAGGTCGCCCGGCAGCTTGACGATGCCTGCACCACTGTCGGTTTCGTACAGATCCTCGGCCACCGGATCCCGCACGAGATCCTCGACGGCCTGACCCACGCCGTCGACTCCTTCTTCGCCCTGCCACTGGAAACGAAGAAGGAGTACCAGGTGCAAAGGGCCAACCGGGGCTACAGCCCGCCCAAGAGCGAGTCGCTCAGCCTGAGCCTGGGCGTCGAGCCGGCCACCCGCATGAACGACTTCTTCGAGGCGTTCAACATCGGCACAGAGGCCCGCTCCTTCCCGCACCTCGACCTCTCGGAGGAAGACTACGGCCTCAACCTCTGGCCCGACGCCGAAGCCTTTCGCCCCAAGGTCGAGGCGTACTTCACCGAGGCTGCCCGCGTCGCCCGCACCCTCACCACGGCCTTCGCAGACGCACTCGGGGTGCCCGGCGACTTCTTCGTCCGCCTCACCGACCACTCCGTGGACGTGCTGCGGCTGAACAACTACGCCCTGCCGGAAGGCCCCGTCTCCCTCGCCGGCGACCTGATCGGCATGGGCGAGCACACCGACTTCGGCATTGTGACCGTCCTGTGGGCGGACCAGGTCGCCGGACTGCAGGTCCTCGACAGCGACGGCCTGTGGCACGACGTCTCCCCCGCCGACGGGGCCCTCTTGGTCAACCTCGGCGACCTGACCGCCCGGCTGACCAACGACCGCTGGATGTCCACCCTGCACCGCGTGAAGCCCCCGGTCATCGACGGCACCATCCAGCGCCGCCGCTCCGTCGCGTTCTTCCACGACGGCAACATCGACGCCGTCATCTCCACCCTGCCCAGCCACCTCGACGCGGCCGACGGACTCGCCTACGAGCCCATCGTCGTCCGCGACCACATCAAGGCCAAACTCGCCGGCTCCCGCCAAGGCAAGATCAACACCAGCGCCGTACGCGAAGCCGCGCGTGTACTGTCCGCCGCAAAGAGCATCCAGCCGTAAGCAGCGTCCAGACGGTGCCCGACCGAGCATGCGGGCTGACCGTCAAAGCTTGAGAAAATCGGCCACGGCCAGGACGTGCCGACCCTCGCCGAACGGCACCGGTGCGACGCACGCCTTGCCCGCTTCGGCGTTAGGAGCGTTTTCAGCAGAACGACCGTGTCACCTGCCGCTTTTACGCCGGTCCTGTACACGACGAAGGCCTCAGCCTCCTTCAACACCACTTTGTTCAGGCCGTCTTGACGTTCTCCTCGTAGGAGACCTGAGTGAGCTTGAGGTCCGCGGCGTCCAACGCCTTCTCCGTGGCAACGTCGACGGCATCCCTTCTCGCACAGCACGGCCTTCAGGTCGGCGACTTCGGTCCCCCTCGAAGGCCCTGAACACTACGTTCGGGAGCTGCAGAAGTTCCTCGGCACCGGCCGCTGAGCAGGCGACAGGGCCCCGCCGAGCACCGTTCGCGACAGGAAGACACCGCGCCATGGTGCGCGATGTCCCAGTCGTGGATCATCTCGGCGAGCGTGATGCCGGGCGCGATGCCTTTGGCACGGATGCCTTCCGGCCGCCGGCCGCCGGCCACCGTCGCCGCCACCCGCTACACCTACGACCACGACGCCAGCGGAAACCAGGTCGCCACCATCCAGGCCGGAACGGTCACCAACCGCACCCAGTGGGGCCCCAACGCCCCGCTGCCGATCCTGGCCACCGAATAGGACGGCGACTGGGCGATCAAGCAGTCCTACCGCTACGACCCTCTCGGCCAACCGTCAAGCACCAAAACCGGCTCAGGCGCATCCATCCACTACCACCACGACACCCAGGGCTCCCCAGTCGACGTCACCAACAACACCGGCATCCTTTACCAGCGCTGGGCCTACGACCCCTTCGGCACTCGAACCTTGGACACGGTCACCGCTGGCGCCCCCGAGAGCACCCCGTCCTACATCGGCGCCCGCTACGAAACCACCACAGGCCGGCCGAGCAGTGCATTGCCGTACCGGCCCCCTGTTCTGATGTGGACTCACATCCGTATAAGTGCTGCGGCGATGGTCGGGACCACCTCCGCCGCTTCCGGCGCACGCCGACGGCGGACCGGTCATCACCGAGGTCGTGGTCAACAAGGGCAAGAACATCCTGGTCGGCCCCACCGCCGTCACCAAGTTCAGCGCCCAGGTCACGGCCACCGATCCGTCCGGCGTCACCGTGGCAGACGCCATGCTGTGGTTCGGCCCCTCCTACGACCACCGCACCGGCGGTCCGTCTTCGCGCCACCTGCGCGAGGGTTACGACGGTGCCGTGGGTAACCGCGGAGAGCAGATGCCGGCGCGTCGCGGGGAGACGGGCTGATCCCCTGAGTGCTTAGCCGTCGACAGCGATCGCGCGGGGCCGCCCGGACGCGGAGGGCGACGGCGACGGGGCGGGCTCGGTGGCGGTGCGGTGCCGGTCGGCCAGGTAGGGGCCCACCACCCGGTCCAGAGCGTCACCGTCAACAGCCCTCAGCACACGGCCGATCGTGGCAGGCGACAGAGTGCGCCGCCTTCTGAGCAGGTGGCGGCGGATCCCGATCACCGTCAGGAGTGTGTTCGAGGAACGCTGGCCCCACTCGGCGAGTTCGTCGATGCTCCTCGCTCCCGAGACGGCCCCGCAGGCACACACCAGCAGGATCGCGGTCAGCGAGTACCACCGGCCCCGCCGAGAGCGCGGGTCGGGCACCGAGTCGAAGGAGGGGCGCAGGTCAGCGACCCCGCATCCAGCGGGCCCAGCTTCACCAACACGGCGGGAATGGGAGAAGATACAGCGGCAGGCCCGGGCTACCTCGTGATCATCGGGCTTAGACACCACAATGATCACGAAGCCCGTGCCCGCCCTGTTATGCACCCCAACCGGTCACAACCCGACCAGCCGCACGCCCCCCGGAACTTGCAACCACCCTGCAGCGCACTCCGCGTGATGGCCACCTTCCGCAACCTCGCGATCGGCCTCGCCCACCTCGTCGGCCAGCGCAACCAGGCCGCCGCAGTCGATCACTACAGGTCACACCCCGACCACGCGTTCGACCTCATCACGCCCAACGGCTGAGAACGCCCACGCCTTGCATCTTTGGCGGCGAAGGCTCATTGCTTCGACTTCTTCGCCGCGAGGGCCGACGTTATTCTCGCTCCGCCTCGATGAGGTAGAGCACGTCCTTGAAGCACCGCGCGTCGCGCGCAGGCGTGAGGCTCTTTTCACCTCGCACCTGCACTTTCTGGCGGAGGGTCAGACGGTTTGTGCCAGGTAATGTCCCAGGTTTCGCTCGACTTCCTCGACGCCGATCTCGGCGAAGATGTTGGCGAAGACGGCGCCTCGGGCTCGGAAGCCGGGCCAGGTAGCAGAGGTGGTGAACGCGGCCCAGGAGTCGCGAATGTTGCCCTGCGGGGGGAGGCTGGCGCGGTTCACGATCGATTTGACGCCACGTACGGCATCGGCGTCGAACGCCGCGACGCGTGCGGCAGTCGATTCGACGAACCGATCGAGATCGGCATCCGGCAGAGCTCGGGTGACCCAGCCGAAACGCTCAGCGGTAGCCGCGTCGTAGTCGGCGCTGGTGAGCAGAATTTCGAGGGCGCGGTCGCGGCCGACAAGCGATGGCAACCGGTCGCCCGCGCCTCCGCCAGGGAGAAGACCGGTGCCGACCTCAGGCTGGGAGAAGATCGCTTGCTCGCGGCTGGCGTAGCGCAAGTCGAAAGCGAGGGTGAGGTCGTCACCTCCGCCGCGAGTACGGCCGCGAATCGAGGCGATGCTGACGAACGGCGCGGATGCCAGCCGTGTCGCTACGTCGATGAACAACGGGGTGCCGTCGGTCGTGTGCTGGGAGAGCAACTCGTCGAACTGGCTGAGGTCGGCGTGGTTGTAGAAGTACCCGGGGGTTGCGCTGTCAAAAATGACAACTTGGACCTGAGTATCGGTGCTGAGGACGTCGATGACGTCGGAAAGTTCGGCGATAGTGTCGGCGCCAACGACGTTCACGGGCCCGTTCGCAAAGGTGACTCGCCGGATCTTCGGGGATATGACTTGGATGTTGAACTGCATGGTTTGCTTCTTTCGGAATTGACGGGGCGCCCACCCAACTGTCGCGCGGTCGAGCCGGGCGACGAACGCGCACAGATGTCGGGGGTCCCCATTTCCATATGCCTGGGATCTGCCCTGCTGAAGCCGGGTCCGTTGGACGCGGCCCGGGTCGCTGACCTGCGTCCCTATTTCGGTTCGGTGCCCGATCCGCGTTCGCGGCGGGGCCGGCTGGAGGCCTCCGCGGATGGCGTCGATGGCGTCCTGCCCGACGGCGTATCGCAGCGGAGGACGGCGGGGACGGGGGAAGATAATGCGGCAGGCACGGGCCGCCTCATGATCAACGGGCTTGGGCACCACGATGATTACGAAGCCCGTGCCTGCTCTGCTATCCGCCCCAACCGGTCCTCCCCGACCGACCGCACGCCTCCGGAACTTGCATCAGCCCTGCACGACCGGTGGGAAACGAGATCGGTCCGGTCGTCCACGGCCTGCTGATCGCGCAGGATTCCGTCGTCCCCAAGGTGACCCCCACCCCGGCCTCGCCCCTGAAGTGACCGGGACCGCGAATCCGCCACCAGCGGCTGGTGGGGACTGCGGCCGTCCGCACCAGCGGCTGGGGGGACTGCGGCCGTCCGATGCGTGACGCGCGCGGTCAGGGCTTGATCAGGACCTTGAGAGCGGAGCGCTCGGCCATGTCGCGGTAACCGTCGGCGACACCGTCGAGGCCGACGGTCCGGTCGAAGACCTTGCCGGGCTGGATGACCCCGTCGAGGATGTCCGGCAGGAGTTCCTCCATGTACGCGCGAACGGGCGCGGCACCGCCGGTCAGACGGATGTTCCGGATGAAGAGGCTGCCCAGTCCGATGGGCGCCTCCTCGTACTGCGGGAGGCCGACGCGGCTGATGACGCCGCCCCCACGCACCACACCCACGGCCTGCTCATAGGCCGGCTTGTGGCCGACCGCTTCGATGACGACGTGGGTGCCCTGGCCGCCGGTGAGTTCACGTACCTCGGCGATTCCCTCCTCACCGCGCCCTGCCACGACGTCCGTGGCGCCGAATTCCCGGCCGAGGTCGGTACGCGCCTTGTGGCGGCCCATGAGGATGATCTGCTCGGCGCCGAGCCGCTTGGCGGCGAGGACGGCCATGAGACCGACCGCGCCGTCACCGATGACGGTGACCCGGGTGCGGGCGTCGACGCCGCCGGACACCGCCGCGTGATGCCCCGTGCCCAGGACGTCGGCGAGGGTCAGCAGGGACGGGATGAGCGCGGAGTCGGCGGCGACGGGCAGTTTGACGAGCATGCCGTCGGCGAAGGGCACGCGGATGGCCTCGGCCTGCGCGCCCTCGTCCGGCACCATGTCCCAGTAGGAAGCGTGCGCACAGGCGAGGTGCATGCCCTCCTGGCAGAACGCGCAGGTTCCGTCGGCGATGACCCAGGGCGAGACGACCAGGTCGCCCGCCTTCACGGAGGTCACCTCGGAGCCGGTGGCCTCGACGACACCGATGAATTCGTGGCCCATCCGGGCCGGACCGTACGCGGCGGGCATCCCGCCGTAGGCATGCAGGTCGCTCCCGCAGACGCCGGAAGCGGTGATACGGACCAGCGCGTCAGTGGGTTCCTTGATCCGGGAGTCCGGGACGTCCTCGATGCGGATGTCGCCGGCCGCATGCATGACGGTTGCTCGCACGATGTCTCCTGAAGTGGTGCGTGAGTCGGTCGGTTGGTGCCGCCCGGTGGGCACGGCGGGTGGCGGTGAATAAGGCCGCCCGCCGTGCCCACCCCGGACAGGGCAGGGCAGGTCCCGGTGAGAGGGTCGGACCGGCTCGTTCGAGCCGTGTCCCCTGCCGTGCGGGCTCCAGCACAACGCACTTGGCCGCGGACGGGGGAGACTGCGTTCATGGGGGGTATCAGCTCGACCCCCTACGATCGCGACCACGGCGTTAACGTGAGAGGCATGACCCACAGCCCCGACAATCGCGGCGACATCCGTGACTTCCTCATCAGCCGTCGCGCCCGGCTCACCCCAGAGCAGGTCGGACTGCCGGGCAGCGGCCGGCGCCGGGTCCCGGGCCTGCGTCGGGGCGAGGTCGCGGTGCTGGCCGGAGTGAGCACCGAGTGGTACACGCGCCTGGAGAAGGGCAACATCAGCGGTGTCTCCGAGGAGGTCCTCGACGCGGTCGCCCGCACCCTGCGGCTGACCGAGGACGAACGCACCTACCTCTTCGACCTGGCGGCCGCGGCGCGCCCCTCCAGGGGCACCCGTCGGCGCAGGGTCACCGAGGTGCCGCCCTCACTCCAGTGGTTGCTCGACACCATCACCCTGTCCGCGGCGGTAGCGACGGACGGCTGCCAGAACGTCGTCGCCACCAACGCGCTCAGCCGCGTCCTCTTCGCACCCATGCTCCGGAGCCACACCGTCACGGCGGACAACCGCCTGAACATCGCCCGCTACACCTTCCTCGACGAGGCGTCACAACGGTTCTACGCCGACTGGGACGCGGCGGCCACCACCACCGTCGCCCTGCTACGCGCCGAAGCCGCCCGCTCCCCCCACGACAGCGGGTTGCGTGCTCTGGTGGGTGAACTGTGTACCGTCAGCGCCGAGTTCCGCACTTTCTGGGCCGCCCATCACGTGCGGACCCATCACCACGGCGTCAAGAGCTTCCACCACCCGGACGTCGGCACCGTGGAACTCGTCCACCAGCACCTCGAACTGCCCGTGTCGACCCGGACCGGCCATGCGCTGACCGTCTACACCGCCCAACCGGGAACACCCTCCGAGGAGAAGATCAGACGCCTCGCGAACTGGGCGGCGCATCAGACCCGGACTCCGGCACGGACCACCGACGAGTGATCCAGGTAGCGACCACCCGCCCACTACCGCCCCTACCGCAGGGACATTCGAGAGGCCCTGTCCGGGGCCGGAGTCACGCTCGACGTAAGAGCTTCTTGGCAGCAGGCGCTGGCCGACCTCGGGTCGACAGGCAAGCTCACCCGCGCCCACCGGCCGCAGACCAACGGCAAGGTCGAACGCTGCAACCGCACCCTGCTCGACGAGTGGGCCTACCTGCGGCCCTACACCAGCAACACCGAACGCACCGAAGCGCCGGCGGACGTTCTGCACACCTACAACCACCACCGCTGCCACACAGCACTCGGCGGCCAGCCACCCATCAGCCGCGTGAACAACGTTGCGGCTCAATACAACCAGCGTGTGGGCGACAACTCTATATTCCGGCCTGTTTTCCACGTGCCCCGAGGAGCAGTCCCGGAACAGCTATGTGCGTCCGCCGAAGGGCGCGCGGCTTTCAAGGCTTCCCTCGATCATCCGGAAGATCCCGTCGAGTGTAGTCACCGGTTTGACCATTGCCGGCGATTCACGTTGGACTGCAGCGTTCGGGAGAGGGAGCGGTGGGCTCAACGTGGACCATTACGATTACCGCTTCACTGACGCAATTCTTTCTTGTAAAGAATAAAATCACAGGGCACCGCAAGGAGTGGAGCAAGATGCGGATACTTGTCCTCGAGGGAACCCCGACCGACAATTTTGTATCCGTCCCGCTCATTCCATGACGCCATGAAGTCCTTGGATTCGACCCTCAAATCCCTGGGAGTCAGCAACTCGATCTGGAGTGAAGAAATTCCATGCGATTTGAGGAAATCAAAAACAAACTGCCGAATCCGTCGGCCGATGCCTTGATTGCGCATCTCCGGGTGGGACACCAGCATGCCAGTCTCGGCCGTGTCCGCATCCAGGATGGCAAGATGTATGGACCCGACCACTCGCCCATCACACCGCGCTACGACAATCTGTCCCTTCCCGGTGTACTTGGCGATTTCCTCCACGGTCGTGCGCGGGGTACCGGGTAGCCAGATGCCGGCCTCCGCGCTGGCGTACACCCGGTTGACCAAGTCGGTGATCTCGGTCATCAAGGTTTCGTCTGAGTTCGCTTCGGGCGGAAGTACCTGAATGTCGAGAGGCGTCATACTCATGAATATGCTCCAAGACTCGGCCGTCGCACTGTGAAAGCAGCGTACCGATCACTCTGAGTCGACAGGTCAAGCAGCGGTAAGAAAACTTACCGTTTTCTTCGTGATTTGAAGCACGCTTCTACTGCCGCCGAGACGGACGGCGCCAGACCCCGACGGCCCTACGGCGAGTCGGCCCACCGCCCGGCTGCCAACCAGCCAAGTGCCCGGCCCGCAGCCGGGCGGACATCACATCCATCCGTCTGCCGGAGCCCGTCACCGCACCACGGTGGCGGGCTCCTCGCATCACCAGCCTCCGGAAACAACCCCGGACAGCCGCCTCTCCATGCTTTGCGGTGACCGCGGCGCATCCGGCACAGGCGCTGCTGCGAACGCCTTGCCGCCGACAGCGTCGTCTTGAGCGGGGTGCAGCCGCCGGGGATCACGGTGATCTGGGCGTGTGAAGGTCCGGATCGTTCAAGCCGGGGTGGCCCAGGATGCCCGTGTAGCGCTGAGCGGTGTCGATGGTCAGGCCGAACATCTCGCTGATGCGTTTGGCATCGCCGACGGCGAGGGCTTCTTGCAGGAGTCGGTCGGTGGCAGGTCGCGGGTGTGGAGGTGGGGGCCCAGGCGTGCGTAGACGAGGCGGGTCCGACCGGGTCGGTGCCGTTGGCGTAGAGCGGGTGGGTGAACAGGCAGGGGTTCGCGGTCGCCGGCCGGCGGGCGGTGCGGTGGTTGAGGTAGGCGGTCAGGCGTTCGCGGACCGGGGCGACGAACACGATGACGCGGTCGCCGACAATGAGGCGGGCGCCGTCGATGTCGGTCAGTTTCAGCAGGCGCAGTTGTCCTGAGCGCAGGCCGTGGAGGGCGCTCAGTGCGCACCGCAGGTCCTGCACGGGATCGGTGGAGTTCAGGGCCCGGCGCATGTCGTTCACGTTCAGCGGCATCGGAAGGATGGCGCCGGGTGCTTCGGCGAGGATCCGCGCGGCGGGGTTGGTGAAGATCGCCTTGCGGGCCCTGAGGAGGCCGAAGATGGACTTCAGGCCCCGGAGCATGCGGCAGCGGTTGGCACCCGAGGGCGGGAGCGCGGCGCGGACATCGTCGGGGACGATCGCGCTCAAGGTGGTTTTGCAACCAACTCCCCCACCAACTCACCACCCGCAGCATCCGGATGCGGACCCGACCCCACCACCCGCAACACCACACCCATCCCCGACAGCCGGCCACCACCACCCCTACCTGGATACCGGCCCACCCTCACAAAACCTGAAGATCTCTGCTCAACCCCACTGACCGAGCGAACCCCACATACCCCCAGCCCACAAGCTGCCCAGCACACTCACACCCCGCATGCGAACCCAACCCCCTTCGCACGGTTCTCCGCGAATGTGCAGGTCGTCATAGCGCGAGCACGCGGCTGTTGAGCGCGCCGGCAGGTCGGCGGCTACACGGCGATGCCAAAGGTCAGTGATTCTCCGGGCCGTGCCGGAGGCCGGTGATCAGCAGTGCGACCATGCGGCGGGTGTACTCGGTGTCCGAGGGGCCGGGCGTGCACAGGTGCGCGACCGCGCGAAGGATGTCCATCGCGCTTGCCCTGTCTCCTATGGCTCCCGCGTCCAGGGCCGCCCGCATGAGCGCGTCGAGCGCCGGCTCCAACTGTATGAGCAGTCGGTGGCCGAGTCCCGCGAAGGTTCCGTCGTCCGAGTGCAGCGCTGCCGCGAGTCCGTGCTTGGTGAGGACGAACGCGCAGTAGCGGTCGAGCCACAAGGTGAGGGCTTCGTCCGGGGCGTGCGCCGAGGCAAGCGCCCCGGCCGTCTCCACGCACTCGTCGACTTCGTGCTGCAGCACCGCGAGCACGAGATCCGTTCGCTTCGGAAAGTGCCGGTACAGGGTGGCGACCCCGACTCCGGCCTCCCGCGCTATGTCCTTGATGTGCGCGTCGATTCCGTCGCGGGCGAACACGGTGCGAGCACCCGCGACGAGCGCCTCGACGTTGCGGCGGGCGTCTGCCCGAAGGGGCGTCCGCGGTTCGCTTGCCGGGTTGTTGCTGTTCATAGGGCGTCTCTTGCCTAAGTGGAATCGGATTCCATATAGTAGCGAAGACATAAGTGGAATCCGATTCCACTTAGGCGATGAACGGACCTTCAGATGACTGACACCAACACGCGCGACGATCTCTGGGACGGCGCCGACGCGCTCCTCGGCCGCGCGAGGACCATCCCGGTCAACACCTCCACGCCCTTCCAGTCGGTGCGCCCGGTCGTGCTCCCGGCGCCCGGACGCCCGGTCCCGTTGGAGATCCGCGTTTCCGCACCCACCACGGGCGAGCGACTGCCGGTCGTCCTGCTCTCCCACGGTGGGGGGTACACGAACTACGTCTCCTCCAACCGAGGATTCGCTCCGCTGACGGACTTCTGGGCAGCCCACGGATTCGTGGTCGTGCAGCCCACCCACCTCAGCTCCAAGTCGCTGGGACTGCCGCGCACCGCACCGGACGCACGCGCGTTCTGGGAGTCGCGCGTCCAGGACCTCACCGCGGTCCTGGACCACTTCGACCTCATCGAGGCCGCCGTACCGGGACTCGCCGGCCGCGTCGACCGCGACCGGGTCGCCGTCGCCGGGCACTCGATGGGCGGCCAGACCGCGAGCATGCTCCTCGGCGCCAGCGTGGAGGAGGACGGCAAGACCGTCCGCGGGTTCGACGAACGGGTCAAGGCAGGCATCCTCCTGGCCGCAACGGGCGCTGGCGACGATCATCTCTCGGAGATGGCCAAGCAGTTCACCGCTCTGCGCACCGCCCGGTTCGACGAGATGACGACGCCCACGCTCGTCATCGTCGGCGACAAGGACGATTCCCCCGAACTGACCGACCGTGGACCGGACTACCACGCCGACGGCTACCACCAGGCGCCCGGCCCGAAGTCACTGCTCACCCTCTACGGGGCCGAGCACATGCTCGGCGGCATCACCGGCTACGACACCGTCGAGACCACCGACGAGGACCCCGAGCGCGTAGCCATCATCCAGCGGATGACCTGGGCTTTCTTGCACGACGCCGTCACCTCCGACGGCTCGGCCTGGGCGGCGGCGACGGCCGCGTTCGCCAAGCTCTCCACCATCGGCCAGCTGGAAAGCAAATGAGTCCCACGCCCGTCCCCGACTGGTTCACCGCGGCGCTGGACGCGCTGCGGCGCGCGGACACCGCCGCCTTCGTCGAGATGTACGCGGACGACGCCACCCACGAAATCGTGCTCGCACCCGAGGGGCGTCCCAGCGAACTGGTCGGCAAAGCGGCGATCGCCGAGTACACGGCGCAGTTGCCCAAGGTGGCTGAGTTCATCGCCTTCGATGACCTTCGCGCACATGTCAGCGGTGACGTGCTGATTGCCGAATTCACCGGGACCGGCACCCGTGTTGGCACCGGTGAACCGCTCCGGCTCGCGTACGTGTGGTTCATTACTCATGAGTGTGGCCGGGTCTCACGGATTCGTGACTACGCGATGTCCCGCCCGTAAAGGCGCTGACCCACACAGCGGCGTATCGGGCCGACGCCGATGTCGTCGGCCCGTGACGGACGCCAACTCCCATGTCATCCACAGCCGGTAGGGCACATGTGTCATCGCGTCATTTGGGCGGCTCCTTCGGGATGGGCCCGGATGAGGTGACGTAGTGCATGGCGGTCTGCTCGGTGATGCCGAACAAGTGCCGGCTTCCACACCGACGCCTGGGCGGGCACCCCCGAGCGCCGAGGAGCTGGAGGCCGTCGTGACACCGCTCATGGCCGCCGGCGTCGACGCCTTCCACACCTCCACCCGCCGCTACTGGCTCCCAGAAGTGACGGCTCCGAACTGAACCTCGCGGGCTGGACGAAGAAGCTGACCGGCATGCCCGCCGTCACCGTCGGGGCTCGGTCGACCTGGACGGTGATTTCGTGGCCGCTCTCGCTGGAGAGGACTTTGGGGTCCAGGGAATCGACGACGTCCTGGACCGGGGTTGGTGGAGAGCTGGGGAGACGGGGCCCCGCTCGCTCTGGCTGCTCCTTGTCGAGCTGAGACATCCACGGGGCGTCGACCGGTGAACTCGCACGATCGGGGAGTCGACGGATACGGCCCAGGCCAGGTCCTCATCGGCGTCGGCCTGTGCCATGAGCGTGTCACTCCTCGTCGTCGGGGTGGCAGGTTGCGCGCCAGGAAAGCCGCAGGCAGAAGAGCCGACCAGCCCATCCTTGCCAAGTTTGTTGAAGACTTCGATGATATGTTGAAGAATCTCGGACGCAACCCTCGGATCGGCAAGCACAGGAATTTGTCACGGTGAGGACTCCCATGGACCGCAGTGATCTCTTCATCAGCGGTGACTTCGTCACCGCCTACAGCGAGGACCGCACGCTGGAGAACCCGGCTGAGCTGAATTGCGATCGCGCACGGTGACTGGCCGGATGCGAGCCCTTCCCTCGCTGACTGAGATCCAGGCTGTGGGTCGGCTCATCGCAGGCCACGTACCCGAGTCGCCGCTCGTCGAGTGGCCTTCCTCTGCGGGGCAAGTCCGGCTGAAGCTCGAAAACCTGTTGCCCACTGGCTCGTTCAAGATCCGTGGCGCAACCGCAGTGCTGCTGTCGCTCACCGCCGAAGAGCGCGCCGCCGGACTCGTCACCCCCAGCGCCGGGAACATGGCTCGCGCCGTCGCACGGCTTGCCCACGAACACGGCATCCCCTGCACAGCGGTCGTCCCCGACCATGTCCCTGCGGCCAAGGTCGAAGCACTGGCGACCTGGGGCGCGAAGGTCGTCCGCCTTCCCGTCGCCGAGTGGTGGACGATCATGGAGAGCGGAACGACAGAGGCGTTTCCCGGTACGCTCGTGCATCCGTTCGCCGACCCACGGGTGGTGGCCGGCAACGGCACGATCGGACTGGAGTTGGCCAGAGATTTCCCCGACGTCGAGACGGTCCTCGTCCCGTTCGGCGGGGGCGGTCTGAGCCTCGGTATCGCGGCATCGGTCAAGGCGCTTATGCCAGGAGTCAGTGTGCTCGCGGTGGAGGTCTCAACCTCAGCACCACTCTCTGCCGCGTGGTCGGCAGGACATCCGGTCGACGCGCCCTACGCGGCGACCTGGGTCGACGGCATCGGCAGCCCACGCATTGCGAACGACATGTGGGACCTCGTACACATTCATCTGGACGGCGTGGTCACCGTCGAACCGGAAGAGGCAGCCGAGGCGGTACGCGAACTCGCCCTCACTGCCAAAGTCGTTGCGGAAGGTGCGGGCGCTGCCGCCGTCGCCGCCCTCCGCACCGGCAAGGCTGGCGATGGCAAAGTGGCGTGCGTGGTCTCGGGTGGGAACCTCGATGCCTCGTTGCTCGCTTCCACCCTCAGCGATGGCGGCAAGTAGCCTCAACCTTCGTCCGAAGCCCCTCGCCGCCATCCATAACGCCGTTGGAATCCCGCGAATCAGGATCACCGATCATGAAGGGAAAGCCACAATTCGTGGCAGCCGCACAGAAGTCAACGGTCTCCTTCACCGACGAGGAGACGGAATATGCACGGCTCGTCACCCGGGTCGTCTCCCAAATCGTCCCGGGCCTGGCCAGGGCACTCGCCCCGCGTACGGAGGTGGTGCTGCACGATCTGACGAAGTTCCCCAACTCCATTGTCGCGATCGAGAATACGATCACGGGCCGTTCTCTCGGCGGACCACCAACCGATCTCGGCATGAAAACACTCGGCAGTGAACCTCCGGACGACTTGATCGGCTACCGCACAGAACTGCCCTCAGGCCAAGTGCTGAAGTCGTCAAGTCTGTTCTTCCGCGCTCCGGTCACGGGGCGCACCGTCGCAGCGCTGTGCATCAACGCCGACATCGACCACATCATGCGTGCCCAGGAGGTCCTTGCGACACTCGGGTTCCCGCTGCACCAGCAGGGCGTTGGAGAACCAGAAGATGCGCCGCGGGAGACATTTCCCGAGTCCGTCGACGTTCTGGCGCGAAGTATCCTGCGGGACGCCATCGCAGCGAGCGGCGTCAGCGTCGATCTCATGAAGAAGTCCCACAAGATGAATGTTGTGCGCGAACTTGACGAGCGCGGCTTCTTCACTCTGCGGGAGTCGATCGATCTTGCCGCCAAGGGGCTCCGAGTGAGCCGTTACAGCATCTACAACTATCTTCGAGAGTTTCAGGAGTCCAAGTCCGGATCCTGACCGCGTCCGGCCCCCGCACCCGATGCACACGCGAGCTGGGACGACTGCGTTGACCGGCTACAGCACGCCGCGAACCGCCCTCTGAGGCCGATCAATCGGCCCTGCGGGCCGCTTGCATCAGCGGGACGATATTGGTGAGCGTGTGGTGGCGGTTCTCCGGGCTGGTCGCCGCGACGAGGTCCACCCGTGGGTCCCATGGGTGCTCGAGCATGCCGGCCACTGCCCGGGCCATGTCGGTGTTCTCCAGCCGGTCGATCAGGTGCAGTGCCATGTCGATGCCGGCGGTGATGCCCGCGCTGGTCACCACCGGGCCGGCGTCCACCCAGCGCCGGTCGCGGACGACCTCGACCTTCGGGTGCTGCCCGGCCAACTCGTCAAGCACGAGCCAGTGGGAGGTGGCGGCCCGGCCGTCGAGCAGCCCGGCGGCGGCGTAGACCGTCGCGCCGTTGCAGACCGAGGTCATGATCGTGCCGTGCTCGGCGAGGGCTCGCATTCGGGCCAGATGGGGCTGGTCGGCGTAGAGCGTGTCGATGCCCGCGCCGCCGGGGTGCACGATGAGGTCGGGCCGCGGCTCGTCGTCGATCCCGCCGTCCGGGGTGACCGTCAACCCCAGCGCGCAGCGTACGGGCGCCCCGTCAAGGCTGGCCGTACGCACGCTCACCGGACGGGTCGTCACCGTCTGCCAGATCCGGAGCGTCTCCCACGGGCCAGTGAAGTCCAGTTCCTCGACGCCGTCGAAAAGGAGCACGGTGATGCGGTAGGGCTGTGTGTCTGTCATGCCCTCAGTCTTCGCGCCCCGCCCCGCCGCGACGAGTAGCAGGAATGCCCCTGATCGATAAGATTCCGCCGTGACCAGTTCGTCTCAGCGGCGCCACCGCGTCGCGGTGCTCGCCCTCGACGGTGTGCAGCCGATGGAGGTCGGCATGCCGTTCCAGACCTTCGGCCTCCACGACCGCCGCTACGACGTCATCCTGTGCGGGCAGTCCGCCGGGCCGGTCGAGACCCTCAACGGCTGGTCGCTCACCGCGCCGTACGGCCTCGACGAGGTGATCACGGCGGACACGGTGATCGTGCCGGCCTATCGGGGCTCGGAGCGGGACACCCCACCGGATGCCACCCCGGACGTGCGGGACGCGCTCCGCGAGGCGCACTCCCGGGGCGCGCGGATCGCCACCATCTGCACGGGCGCGTTCGCCCTGGCCTCCACCGGCCTGCTCGACGGCAAGCGCGCGACCACCCACTGGCTGCTCACCGATGAGCTGGCCCGCCGGCATCCGCGCATCGAGGTGGACCCCAGCGTGCTCTACGTCGACAACGGCTCCCTGATCACCTCGGCCGGGGTGGCCAGCGGCATCGACCTCTGCCTGCACCTTCTGCGACGGGACTGTGGCGCGGCCACGGCTACGTCGATCGCCCGCGGAATTGTGGCCGCGCCACACCGCGAGGGCGGCCAGGCACAGTATGTGACCCGCCCGCCCGCGCCACCGAACCGCACCGAGCTGAGCGCGACCCTGGAGTGGGCCCTGCGCCGCCTCGACACCCCGCTGACGGTCGCCGAGTTGGCCGCGCACGCTGCGGTCGCCGAGCGCACATTCGCCCGGATGTTCACCGCGCAGCTCGGGGTCAGCCCGATCAAGTGGCTCACGGCCGCCCGGATCAGCCGCGCCCGCGAACTACTCGAGACGACCGACGCCGGCATAGACCACATCGGCCAGGCATGCGGTCTGGGAACCCCGGCGAATTTCCGCCACCACTTCCGGCGCGCGACAGGGACCACCCCGACCGACTACCGCCGCACCTTCTCGTCCGGGAGGGTCCAAAAGACGGCCCTGTCTCACATTCGGTGGTGAGGCAGCGTCGTGAGGCTGTTTGGCATCCGTGTGACGGATGCCAACGAGCCTGTGCAGACGGTGTTTTCGGGGCTGTTGCCGCTGGTCATCGAGGGACGTAGCCGATGAGGGCGAGCGGATCCTGGTGCGAGCACGGACACCGCAAGACACTGCGGTCTGCCCGGTGTGCGGGATCTCGTCCGGACGCGTGCACGGGTATCACTGGCGGACGGTGGCCGCTGTGCCGGTCGACGAGCGTCGGGTGGTAGTCCGTGTGCGGGAGCGGCGCCTGGTGTGCCCCGCGCACGGCTGTCGGCATACCTTCCGCGAGCAGGTGCCTGGCGTGCTGGACCGATACCAGCGGCGTACGACCCCTCTGACCAAGCAAGTCAAGGCTGTGGTCAAGGAGTTGGCAGGCCGGACCGAGGCACGCCTGCCGGCGATACTCGCGGTGAGTCTGTCGCGTCACACGGCTCTGCGCGCCCTGCTGCGGATTCCGCTGTCCGTCGGGCGGGTGCCCCGCGTGATCGGCGTCGACGACTTCGCGCTGCGCCGACGTCACCGCTACGCCATCGTGATCATCGACGCCCAGACCCACGAGCGGATCGACGTGCCGACTCAGCGACCTACGCCGAGGCCTTCCGCCACGCTCTGCCTGACGCTGTGCAGGTCGGCGATCGCTGCATGTGTGGAAGAACCTATGCGAAGCCGCCCTGAGCGAGGTGAAGGCACACAGCACCTGCTGGGGCACCGCACTCGACGCGCCGATCTACGACGGGCCCCGAGCCCGAACCAGCCTCGAACGCTGGCACCACGTGCATCACCTGCTTGACCAGGGGGCCATGCTCAAATGCGCCCGCCGCCTGCAGCTGGCCCTGAACACCGTCAACCGCTACGCGCGCGCCGACCGGCCCGAGCGGATGCTCCGCGTCCCCAAGTACCGTGCCAGCCTGGTCGCTTCCTACCGCGAGCACCTGCGCAAACGTCGGGTCGCGGATCCCGGCGTCCCTGTTCTCGGCTTCACGGGATGCCTGAACCTCCTGCACAAGTACATCAACCAAGGCCGTGCGGACGCCGGCCGTAGCCATATCTCCCCGCGCCGGCTCGCCCGGATGCTGCTGACCAGGCCCGACAACCTCAAGGCCGAGCAATACGAACTCTGTAATCGCCGGGCTCACGCTTCCGTACAGCAACAGTGAGCCAGGGCCGTTGAGTTGACACATCCCCTTGCCCAGGACGCTGGACTTTCCCGAGCCCCAGGAGCCGATCAGTGCGAGTAGACCGGTTTCGGTCTGGGCTCGTACCCGGTCCAGCAGGCTGAAAGAGCGTTTTCAATAACTTTCCTCGCGTTGCTCGGCGCGGTATCGCCCAGGTGTCACACCGTGGGAACGGGCGAAAGCCCTATGGAAGGCGGGTACCGATTGATAGCCGATCGCTGCGGCGATGGACTCGACCGGGTCTTGGGTCTTGCGTAGGCGAACTGCTGCCAGGTCCATACGCCACTGTGTCAGGTAGGTGGCCGGGCTCTGTCCGATGGCTGCGGAGAACCGGCGGGACAGGGTCGCCCGGGAGACGCCGAGAGCGGAAGCCAGCGTTGCGGTGGTCCATGGCTGTGCGGGCTCAGCGTGCAGGTGTTCCATCGCGCTGCGCACGAGGGGGTCTTCGAGTACTCCGAGCCAGGTGCCACGTTGTCCGGACTGGGTAGGCAACCAGGCGCGCATGAGTTGCACGAGCAGGACGTCGACCAGGCTGTTCAGCACCGCTCTCCCCGCTAGCAGTGGACGACTCAGTTCTCGCCCGATCATCCGGACGGTGTCGTCGAAACCGGCCTCGCCCTGGTTCCCGCGGATGTGCATCACCTCCGGGAGCGCGCCGAGGATCTGGGTCTGCACGGTGTGGTCGCAGTCGTAGCTGATGGTCAGGATGCGGGTGCGGGGGGGCTGTGACCCGAGGCGAATCACCTCACCCGTCTCGAGCGCCCGGGCCGCCATCACCGGATCGCCTATTGGAGTGCTTGTCCGTGGCGCGCTGCCAAGCGTGTGCGGCGGCCCGTCCGGCATGAGCACCACGTCGCCCACCGCCAGCTCCAGATACTGCGGTGACAAGTGTTCGAACCCGAGCCAGGCGCTGCCGGCGGTAATCACGTGCAGGACCGCCGGAGTGCACCCCGTAAACGGGATCGACCAGCTCCCGCCCGCCTCGATCCGTGCGCCGATCGTGCCCCGCACCCCGGATACCTCCAACACATCCGCAACGAGATCCATGAGTCCATATTAGATGACGCAAACGAGCAAGAAAGTGAGTAGTTCGAGCATCGACTGCTCACAAGATGCTCCATATGGTGAACCCATGACAACCGACACCATGCGGGCACTCGTCGCGACCGGCTACGGAGATCCCGAACACCTCACGATCGCCGAGCTCGCCGTCCCACGCCCCGGCCCCGGCCAGATCCTGGTGAAGATCGCCGCCTCGACGATCAACCCCACCGACATACGCGTCGTCACCGGCGCCTTTCGCGACCTGGTCGACCTGCAGTTCCCCTACACGCTCGGCAATGAGTTCGCGGGCACCGTCACCGAAGCCGGACCGGACGTCACCCGCTTCCGTGCGGGCGACGAGATCTTCGGCCTGGCCCTGCCCCGCCAGTTGAGCCTCGCCGCCGACCCTGTACGACCGTCGCTGAGCACCGGTGCCCTCGCCGACTACGCGGTCTTCGAGGCGGACACGCCTGCACTGGACCACCGCCCCGCAGCCCTCGGCGCCGAGCAGGCCGCGTCCCTGATGATCGCCGGCGGCACCACACTGACCATCATGGACACCGCGAAAGTCCGCCCCGGCGAGTCCGTCCTCGTCATCGGCGCCACCGGCGCGGTCGGTCTGACCCTGATCCCGCAACTGGCCGCAGCCGGCGCCGAGATCACGGCCACCGCCCGCACGGCCGAGGCCGCCGAACTGCTGCGCAGCCTCGGCGCCCGCCACACGGTCGGCTACGACGACTACCCCAGCGGCGTCGACGTCGTCCTCAACCTCGCGCTCTTTGCCGACGGCCTGCCTGCGGCGGCACACAGCCTGCGCCCGGGCGGCCGACTGATCTCGATCATCTTCCCCCCGCCGGAGCCCCGGCAACTGGAACGCGACGACGTGGAACTGGCCTTCGTGATGCAGACGGGCGATGAGACCAACGGCGCACGGGCCGTCGCCGAGGCCGCAACCGCAGGCCGACTCTCCACCCCGATCGCCCGCCGATACTCACTCGACGACGGCGTCGAAGCGGCAGTCGACTACGCCCGCAGGCACCCGCTCGGCAAGATCGTCGTAACTGTCTGAGCGAAGCCGGCCGCCACTGAGCACGGCGTAGGCAGTCGCGACTTCCCTGGCCTGGGAGGGGGACCGATTCGTCATGCCTTGACCGGCGTGACTTGTCCAGACACACGACACTGAGAGGCATACGCTGGATGCGAATTGATGAATACTCAGCCTCGACTGAGACGCATGCGCACCGTCATCCATTCCGGTATCGCGGGCGGCTGAAAGTTCCACTCGCGGTGGGTTCGGCCGCACTGCTTGCCATGTCGATGCTCAGCCAGCCGGCTTGGGCGATTTCGAGCGTGGTTGACGGTGGCGGCGATGGTGGCGGTGTGGTGGTGAGCGACGCCGCAGCCGCGTGTCCAGCGTTGTCTGGGGCCACGATTCCTGCGGCGAAGATCGGGCTGCCGACCCGGGGTGCCGTCGTTACCTCGGCCACGCTCAAGGCGGCCGACCCCGCATCGGGCGCTTCCGAATTCTGCCTCGTGAAGGGGCATGTCACCAGCGTTGATCCATCGGCACCGCCAGTGAACTTCGAAGTCAATCTCCCGACCGACTGGAACCGTCGAACGCTGCAGTTCGGCGGTGGCGGCTTCGACGGGACCGTGGTCACCGGGATGGGCATATTCGGATGGGGGACCGCCCCGGGGCAGGCCGCTCCTCTCGATCTTGGATACGTCACCTTCGGCAGCGACGGTGGCGCGTCGGTCGGGCCCAACCCGCCCAGCTCGTTCGCACTGAACCCAACCGCGTTTTCGAACTACTCCGGCGAGGCCGTCAAACGCACCCGCGACACAGCGGTCGCGATCACCGAGCAGTACTACCGCCATTCACCGAGGTACCAGTACTTCGCCGGCGGGTCCAAGGGCGGCCAGGAAGCCCTGACCGCCGCAGAGCGGTACAGCGACGACTACAACGGCATCATCGCCTATTTCCCGGCTTCCCAGCAGGCGCTTCTGTGGTCTGCGTATCATCTGCAGCAAGTGGCCTACGGCACGCCGGGCGCCTACCTTGATCCTGCTAAGCAGCAACTGTTCGGGAAAGCGCTCTTCGCCGCCTGCGACACGCTCGACAAAGCCGCCGATGGCGTCATTTCCAACGTGTCGGCATGTGAGAAGGCGTTCACGTTCACGGCACTGCGCTGCCCCGGTGGTCGAGACACCGGCGACACCTGTCTTTCCGACGTGCAGATCGCCACGCTCAAGTCCGGCCAGAAGCCGTACAAGTTCGACTTCCCGTTCCCGAACGGGACAACGACCCTCGGCGGTTACCCGATCCTGGCCGGCGGCAAGTTGAGCCCGTACTGGCTGGACACGACAGGCAAAGGCACGGAAACAATCTTCAACGGCTTGACCATGCCGGCATTCAACTACTGGTACCAGCAGCGGAAAACACCGCCACCTGCTCTGGACCTGTCTCTTGACTACAGGCAGTACAAGGACCGGATCCATTCAATCGGTACCGAGTACGACCGGAACAACCCCGACATGGACCAGTTCGTCACACACGGCGGCAAGCTGATCCTGGTTCAGGGCAATGCCGACATGCTCACCCCACCCAACGCCACCAATGCGTACTACAAATCGGTCGCCGCGCGTTATGGCAAGAAAACTCAGCAGTTCATGCGCTATTACACCGTACCGGGCTACGGCCACGGTGAAGGCGTCTTCAATCTGGCTTGGGACTCAGTCTCCGCACTCGACTCCTGGGTGACAAAGGGCACTGCCCCAAACCACCCGATCGCTTACAACGGCAACTCCACCACCGTCCAATCACGTCCACTGTGCCGGTACCCCAGCTGGCCGAAATACAACGGCCATGGTAATGCCAACGAGGCCAACAGCTTCAGCTGCGTCACGAGCCGTACCGAGAATCACCTCTGAAGCCACAAGGTGAGCGGGGGAATGGGAGGAGGCGCCGCGCGGCCGGCGCCTGGCCGTACCATTGGGTCTACGACCTGCCTGAGGAAGCTGCCGACGATCTTGCGGCCTTGGCTCGGAGGATGGATGAGAACGGCCTCCAGCGCGGCCACGAGGTGGGCGCGGGCGTACACCATCGTCGGCTCGTAGAGCTCGCCGAGAGGCCGGATGGACGGATGTGCACACAGGTGGCGGTCGTCGCGGATCCGCTCCCAGCTGCTGCGCTGGGTGAAGTCGATCAGCTCGAGCTTCTCCGACGTGTCGAGCAGAGTCTTCTCCGGGCGAGCATGATCGGAATTGCTTCGGACTCCGCACTGCCCTGCGCACTCTTCACATCGGCAACCAGGTCCTTCGCGTGGCTCTCGCCAACTTCACGGAGGATCTGGGCCTTGGCGATGAGGTCGGCGCGGACAGCTGTCCGGGTCAGGACGGCCGCGCCGCGGGCCGAGCCGGAGACGTAGCAACGGTACGCCTCGCTGACGAGGGGACGCGGGTCCGGATTGCACACGCGGTTCACGCGCTCTTCGAGGTCGATCATGTTGCCCCTCCGACGCGGCCGTCCCCCTTGCCCCCGGAATGATCTCGCCACCGCTCCGGGCCCGGACAGACGTTCCATTTGCTATGCGCTGGTACCGGCACATAGCTAGAGTGCTGGTATGGGAAAGCAGACGAACATCCGCCTGGATGAAGAGGTCAAAGCAGCCGCCGAGGAACGGGCCAAGCGCCGGGGCCTGAGCTTGCAGGGGTACGTGGCCGACCTGATCGAGGCGGACGTGAATCAGTCCCGCGCGGCCTTCATGGCCGGCGCCGCATCGTTCCTGGCCGCGTACACGGACGTGTTCGATGCGGAAGTCGGTGAGGACCGGTACCCCGGTCTCCCGGACGCCCCGACGGAGACGGCACCGAGGGACGCCGCGTGAACCTTCGGATCGACCTCGCGTGGATCCTGGCAGTGGCGCAGCAGATTCCGGGAGACCCCCAGGTCGTCGACTACGGCGTCCCCGTAGCGGCGGAAGCACGACACCGGGCGGAGATCCTTGACCACGAGGTCTACCCCGAACCTCATCACAAGGCTGCGGCGCTGCTGTGCGAGCTGGCGAGAAACCCGAGCCTGGAGATGCGGAATCTGCTGTTCGCGGCCACGGTGACCGCGGCTTACCTGTCGGCATGCGGGATGCCGGTGGGCCCTGGCCTGAACACTGTTCTCCCGCTGGCCTGCGCCGCCCGGGACGGTCTTCCGGTACGGGAGGTCGCCGCTCAGATCAAGACGTGGACGAGCTGATCGAGCAGGCTCTTCACGCGGTCCGTACCGAGTCAGGATTCCAGCTCATCAACGCGCGTCGGCCGGCCATCCGTAACGGTGAGGCGTGCCGTCAGACCCACCAGGGCCATCACGGCGATGGAGCCCAGCAAGGTGGCCAGCCACCCCACTGTCCACGAAGTGAGACGAAGGCGGATCACACGGGGCGTGAGGAGCAGCATGACGACGACCGCGCCCGACATGACGATCCGCGGAACCGTCTGCCCTTCGGCGCTGGGTTCTCCCTTACCAGCGGAGATCTCATTCCACGCGCTGGTGACGTCTCCATCAACATCGACAACAGCGGCTCCGCTCGCCTCCAGCTTCCACCAGTGCACCCGCGGCGCAATCGGCATGCTGACCTGGCGCCCTATGTCGTCGTCAATTCCCCGCCGAAGCCGGGCCGGTCATCGCCGAATGGTCCGTTACCTGCGCCAACCGCGACGGCGTTGAAACCCAGCACCGTGACGCTCCCACGGACCAGTGCGCAGCCCTGCTACCGAGTACTGCGTTCAGCCTGGTTGCCAGCCGGGCTGTTGCAAGCGGCGGCTGCGGAGTTGACCGGCGCTGTCGGCCGTTTTGCGGAACTGACGCCCGTTGCCCGAAGACGCGGGAGGAACGCCATAGGTCAACGGGCAATTGTCCTTCGGCGACAGGCGTGATGGCCCTCCTGCGCAGGAAGTCCCCGCGTTTCCCAGACCGATGAGACCGCCGGACACGGAGGAGAGGGGACTGGCGCTGCCGAGCGGGAATGCCCCGGAGGCATCGGCGCTCCTGGGGGCTCCGGGGATGGCCGCCCCCTTGAGGAGGCCGGTCATCAAAGTCGTCAGCATGTCCAGGTTGGCCCGGCCGGCCAGACCGCTCGCGCCACCGTCTGAGGCGACATCCGAGTTCAGCGGGTCTTCCATGGAGCGTGCAGGGCCCGGACCGGATGGTCCGGGCCCTCGCCTCTGCGAGGGCTAACCGCCTCGACAGCTTCGCCTCACCAGGTCCTGGTGAGGGCCTCGCAGAACCGAACAGGGGGAACAGTGATGCGAAGTGCCTCTACCGTGGTTGCGGCCCCGGAAGCCGCGCGAGCGGTGCCGAGGGGACGCCGACCGCGAGGCGACCACCCCACGCGGACGATGCCACGCAGGCGTCAGCGTCCCTTTTCGGCCCCACACTCGCAAGGAGAGAGCATGTCCGGGGACCCCCGTCCCACCAGCACGTCCGGGAGCACTCCCGGCATGCCAGCTCCCGCCGTCCGGGCCGGTACTCCACTCGATGCCAAGTCGATGGTGGAGGGATCGTCATGACGCCGCTCGGCCTTGCCCTCATCGCGGGCATCGCCGCCTACGCGGTCTCCCACAGTCTGGCGACCGCTCTCTCATCGGGCGGCAGCACGTTCCTCTCCGTCGCCTTCGGGCTGCCGCAGTTGGTGAATATGTGGTTCCACGGTTCCTGAGAGGTGTCTGCTCAACTCCACACCCGCCGCGGCGTTCATGCCCTGGCGGCTGAGCTGTGGGTCCTCCGACGGGCCGGGTCCGTCTCCTGCCGGGAGGCCGGGCGGCCCCGGCCCTGGCTCCGCGGCCGACTCGCAAGCACATCGAAACGATCACCGTGTGTCGGCGTACGCCTGAGCGTGCGCAACCCCGTACCAGGTGAAGGTGCTCAGTTGTTGATGCGCTGACCACGGGTTCTCGTCAGTCCGCAGTGGACGGTTGACAGCGTCAGACGGCCGGGCACATCTCATGCCACCTTGATGACAACCTTGCCCGAGGCGTGACCGTTCTCGACGGTGGCGAGGGCGGCCGGGGCGTCGGAGAGCGGATGGACCGCGGTGATCACGGGTGCGAGGAGTCCGTCGAGGGCCAGCCGGGCCGACCGCTCCAGGTTCTCGCGGTCGATGCGACGCTCGACGAAACGCCCACCGAGATCGGTCACAGACATGTCACCCACAGCGATGACGTTGCGGGGATCCTGGGCAAGCGGAGCGACCGTCCGCAGCGAGGTGCCTCCGGCCAGGTCGACGATCCCGTCGAAACCGTCCGGAGCCAGCTCGCGTGCCGCGGCGGCGACGTCCTCGGCGGTGTAGTCGATGAACCGCACCCCCATGGCCTCGGCGTGCTCGCGTTTGGCGGTACTCCCGGTGCCGATCACACGCAGCTCGCGCCCGATAGCCAGCCGGGCGACGGCGAGGCCGACGCCGCCCCCGACTCCGTTCACCAGGACAGTGGCACCGGCCGGGAGGCTGAGCTGGTCGAGCACGTCCACCGCGGTCGTCCCGGCTACTGGCAGCGTTGCCGCCACGGTCGCGGACAGCCCCTCCGGGATGCGCGCGGTGTTCGGCGCGGACAGCACCGTCGTCTCGGCGTAGGTGCCGCCACCTGTGAGTGCGAAGCCGAAGACCGCGTCACCCACCTCGAGCCCGTGGACGTCCTCGCCCCGGGCGAGAACGGTTCCGGCTGCCTCCATGCCCAGCACGCGGGGAAGCGGACGCCCGCTGTCGAGCCTGTCAATTGGACCCGAGCGCAGAAGGTGGTCGAGGGGATTCACCCCGGCGACGTCGACCTGGATCAGCACCTCGCCGCGACGGGGGACAGGGTCGGGACGATCGAAGAACTCCTGGACCTCGGGCCCGCCATACCTGCCGAAACCCCACGCCTGCCCCATCTTCCGCCACCTCTCGTGTGACCGACCCGGTGATTCCGGGCGTTGTCGCCATCCTCACCTCTGACATTGACGTGAGGGGCAACCGGCTGAGATGCAGATCACAGCATCAGGCCGACTGCGCCACCGGTTTCGGGGCCGTGGACAGCTCCGCCCGGTGTCGGCTGTTGGCCCAGATCAGCACTGCCCTGGGAACCGGACCAGGTCAACGTCTTCCTCTTCCATCCAGGCCGCTCTGCTATCAGGGAAGACCGTCCAAGGCTGCAGTTCCGGATGACCTCGCCGTCTCCAGTGACGACCCGGCAGACCAAGCTGAACGGCTTGCTGAGCAACTCGTCGCAGCTGACCCGCGCCAAGCCTCCGCGGTTTGCGGTGGCTCACCGGAGTTCGCCAGGCAACTCGGTTACCCCTGGCCGCAGCGTCGCAGAGCCTGAGCGCAGGGAATACCGCACGCCAGGAATAAATGATCTCCGCCAGTACGAAGCAGGCCCAAGCGCTCCTCTCCCGAACAGACGTATTTGGCGATCGCCACCTTCGACGACCGGGCCAGGGCCTGGCGCAGCAGCTTGTACGGCTTCGCCGCCACTTGCCCTTCCGGCATGAGGTAGTAGCCCGCCGCGTCGCGGAGGGGATCATGGACTTAGAACTCCTGACGAAAAGCCTTTTCGGTGGTTTGTGGTTCCCCGTCTCTCGGTCCGGCGGCATAGGCCAGTGGGGGTGCGATGGCCTGGACATCGGCCCCCTCGCCGATCCAGAGCCCGATGAAGAGTGCCGCGGTCGCTTCCAGGAGTCCGGCTCGTTCAAGAGAGCCGCCGGCCACGGGTTCGCAGCCGACATGCCGCACCAACTCGTGTACGAGGGCGAGAGCCGTTTCGTCGTCTCCACAGACCGGAACGGCCAGTCGGCGCCCGTCGAAGATGGGCGGCGACATACGCCACACGTCCTCGTGGCAGAGATTGAACGCCTTGACCACATGGGTTCCTGGTGCCGCCGCGGCCAGTTGCTGTGCGGCCGACAGGCCGCTCTGTGTCAGCAGCCGGAAGCCCGGCCCGACCGGATTGCAACAGTCGATCAGCACCTTGCCGTCCATGACCGCTCGTAGTTCCCGCACCACGCTCGTACCCGCGCCGAAGGGCAGCGCAGACAGCACCACCTGACCGAATTCGGCCGCCGCATGCAGGCTGACAGGCTTCGCGCTGCCCCCGAGGCGCGTCGCGAGCCGCTCCGCCTTGTGCATGTCCCGTCCTCCGACGGCCACGTCGTGCCCGGCCCGGACCCAGTGGGTGGCGAGCGCGTCCGCCATGTTGCCCGTGCCAAGTACGCCGATTCTCATCACGCATTTCCTCCCACGACCTGCTTGGACCATTCGCAACGACGCTAGAGGGCCTGTCGGGCACCATTTGGTACGTGACGACCGACGCTTTCCTCGCCGACTGCCGTGCTCGCCTGGCCTTCGACCTCCTGTCCAACACCTGGAACGCCGTGGTCCTCTGGGCCTTGCGCGACGGTCCCAGACGTCCGGTCGAACTACGCGAGCGGATCGGAGGGATCAGCTCCAAGGTCCTCACTGAGACTCTGCGGCGCTTGCAGTCCAACGGACTGGTGGAGCGGCGGGCACACCCCGGAGCGCCACCGCGCGTTGACTACCAACTCACCGCCCTGGGCCGGACTTTGTTGGCGCCCATCGACGCAGTCGGAGCGTGGGCCTTCGAGCATGGCGATGAGGTCATGGCAGCCCAGGAAGCCGAATGTACCGCCGCCCAGTGCCCCTCAGAGTGACCGCAGCCGTCGCCGGCAGGTGAGTGCGCAGCCGAGGGTGAGGAAGGCTTCGTGGATGTCGTCGCGGATCTCCCAGCGGATCCGCAGGCGGCGGAACCAGTGCAGATGGGCGAACGCGCGCTCCACGACCCATCGTTGGGTGCCCAGACCAGAGCCGTGCTCGGTGCCGCGGCAGGCGATCAGCGGCTTCACGCCCAGGTCCCAGACCAGGCGGCGGTACTTGTCGTGGTCGTAGCCGCGGTCGGCCAGCACCACGTCCAGGCGGCGTGGTCAAGTCCTGGTGACCGCTCGCACTGCACGCGCCTGTCCCTCCTCAGCACACCGACCGTCCGATCTCTTACGCACCGTCATGCGTCCATGGACGCCGTGGGCGACAGCTCGCGGACAGCCGCGAGCAACGCCGAGGCCAGCGCGTGAGCGGGAATACGCAGCCTGTCGGCTCCTGTCACCGCCAGGTAGAAGGCTGGTCCGGTCAAAACCGCAATTGCCGCATCGAGGGGAGTCGTCGAGGAAATGTCACCTCGGCTGATTCCGCGACTCAGAACTGCACGAGCCGGTCCATCGAACAGAGCAGCCGAGCCCACGAGTTGCGCGACAGCAGAGTCGTGCTGCGCTTCGCCCAAGAGTGCGCGATATGCGGCGCCCGCGGGTGAAGTCGTCAAGAAGCTCTCGACGGCTTCGAGATAGGTAATCACGTCTTCGAGTGTGGTCGGCTGAGGTTGTTTGATGAGTTCTTTGATCGCGTCAGTGATGGCTGCCTCGAACAAGATCTCCGCTTTGGTCGACCACCAGCGGTAGACAGTCTGGCGACCGACACCTGCCCGTTCGGCGATGCCTTTCATCGTCAATGCCGCGTAGCCGACCTCGACCAGCAGGTCGTCGACTGCGTGCAGGACCGCTGTTCTCGCTTGCTCGCTGCGCGGTCGCCCGGTCCGTGGTCTCTGGTCACTCACACCCACATCGTACCGAGACATGATGGATTGAATTTCGATATTGGGGCCTCCATCAGTGTGCTGGTGAGCGGACCAGTGACCGGACAACGTGGCGGAAACATGTCCTGGAAATCGGCAGAGGGTGGCCAGCCCGTCAATTCGGCGACCGGGCTTCAGCAGGAGTACCCGCCACGGATGCCCGGGTTCGTCTCGGGCGTTATCTGTTGGCGCCGCCTGGCGGCCCGGACCGGAGCTGGCGTCTGGAACCAGCTGTTGCTGCACAAGCTGCGCTCGGAAACCAGTTGGGCCGATCGTGGGCGGTGCAACTCCTCCCACGTTCGGACGGCACGTCGGGCCCATAAAAGCGGACCCAGCCCATTCGACCGCGCATGCCTGGACAGCACACACCGCCGCGTCACCTTCGCCCAGGGGCAACACGCTCGCAGTGTCACCGACCGTCGGCAAGCATGGGCAACACCACCCGAACCGCTGCCCTTGCTCGACAAGGTCCCGTAGCCGGAGTCGTCTCGGCCGACCACACCTACTCGCTCATACCACTGCCCCACCTTCGACCGCACCTGGGCCGTAGTCCGCTTCCGGTTATACGCCAAATGAGCCTGCCGCACCGCCGCGTGAACCCAGCGCGGCCACGCGGAAAGCGTTCGGGTCCAGCGTGAACCGGTACGCCAACACCACCAACGGGCTACGGCTGCAACCTCCTCATTCGGCGGCCTGTCCGGTCGCCACGGCCGCCGAGCCGGGGGCCTAATTCTTCGCCGCTCGCGACCGTGCAGGCGTGCGCGCTCCGAAGTGCACCTTCCCGCCGCGTCGATTAACTGGACACCGTGTCTCGAAACTGCTACCTTTCGAGACACGGTGAACCGAAATGGTTGACGCTGTCGTCACGAAGGAAGAACCCGGTGCAAGAGTCGAACCACAAGACCGCCCTCGTCATCGGCGCCTCCCGGACCTTGGGGCTCGCGCTGGCCACCGAACTCGCGCGACGCGGCTGGGACGTCATCGGCACGGTGCGAGGCGACCGACGCACGGGCCTGCACGACCTGGTCGACTCCTCGGACGGCCGGGTGACCGTGGAGCACGTGGACACCACCAAACCGGAGCAGATCTCCGCCCTGCGCGACCGGCTGTCGGGACGCGACCTGGACCTGCTGTTCGTCAACGCGGGCATCGCCCACGCGAACATCCCCGTCAGCGAGGTCACCATCGAGTCGTTTACGGAGGTCATGGTCACCAACGCGCTCAGCCCCATGCGGGTGATCGAGACGCTCGGCCCGCTGGTCATAGAGACCGGAATGATCGCCGTCATGTCCTCTCGCCAGGGCAGCCTGACCATGAACACCAACGGCGGCAACGAGGTCTACCGCGCCAGCAAGTCCGCCCTCAACCAGCTCATGCGCAGCTACGCCGCCCGCAACGCCGACGACCCGCGCACCCTACTGCTGGTAAACCCCGGCTGGGTGCGCACCGGGCTCGGCGGCCCCGGAGCCCTGCTGGAGATCGACGAGAGCATCCCCGGCGTCGTGAACACCCTGGAGGCGCGCGCCGGCGAGAGGGGGCTGCACTTCGTCGACTACGAGAACCAGGTCCTGCCCTGGTGATCTCCCCTCGCTCTGCGTGGTGCCGGACCGCGTGGGAATGGCGGCCCGGCACCACGCAGGGACCGTGGTGCGGCGGTGACCCCGCCACGGGGTCGGATCAGCGCCGGACGCGATGGCGATCAGTTCATGTCCGGTGTCACGGACTCATCGCGCGATGACGGCGTTGCAGTCGATCAATGGCCAGGCCGACGTCAGGCAGACGGTGAGACGTGGCCAGATCCACCCGGTGCCCGCTCGTGACCGGCCTGCGGGGTGAGGCGGATCGTCCGCCGTTCCTCGTTGGCCACCTGCACACCGTCCCGGCGGCCGCGCCACCCGCACACCGCCCGCTGACCTGCAGGAGGGCCAACAGGCGGTGCGTCGCTGAGCACCACAGCGCATGCCCTACTGGGCTTCAGGTTCGGATCTGCCACTCCAAGCAGCGGTGGCCTGACGAGTCTTCGAAAGGTGTGGGCCAGTAGTGGAGGAACGGACCGTCAGATTCCAACGCGTCGGCCAAGGTGCTGAACAGCTGCGTCAGACTGGTTGCCCATAGGGTCCCGTCCAGGTCTCCGGACCCGATGCCCATCTCATGCACGTGACCATATGAGGGGCCGGGCCGGTGGTCGACAAAGGCAACCCCGCCGTCGTTGGGAAGCGCGAACGGCACGCAGCGATGCAGATTTACGGCCAGTGCATCGTCCTCCCACAGGTCAGCATCGATGTTGTCTTCGCCAACGTCCACGATCATGTCGTACATCGACGCGATGTCGTCCACGCCGCTGAGCCGGTGCCCCAGCGGAAGAAATGCACCAGCGGGAAGGGGCCTGCGGGGGCCAGGAACGGCAACAGGTCCAGCGGCTCCATCATGGTGCTGCAGCAGTGCCCTGAGCTCCGGATGCAGATCGAAGCCGAGCCGCGACTCCAGCTCGATGAGCCGCTCGGGGACCGCTGGCCTTCGCAACATGGCGTGATCAGCGGGCGAGTTCACCTGGAGCCAGGACTCAAAGCGAGTCCACTCACGCTCGAACGCAGAAAGATCCATCTGTGTCATGAGCTGAACATAGACGGCCGTACTGACAGTTCGGTTCCCGGCAAGGCTGCCCGATCTGACTGACAGGAGTTCAGAAACAACTACAAGGGATGGAAAGCAGTTTGGAAGGATTCGCGCCGGACTGCTTCGCGTGTGGCTATGGTCCTGGGCTGCGGCAGGATGCGCACCCCGCGACTCTGTGTCCGGTACCCCGAATTGGTCCTGCATCAGGGGAAGGACACCGGAACCGACTCGGTTCCAGGGACGGTCCCGCACCATTTCGTCCATGCCCGCGCGTCTGCGGGGTTGCGGGGGCCCTGGAGCGGAGATCGATCCTTATGACCAAGTCCGGTGCGAGCGGCCCCAAGGCCCGTGCCCGCAAGGCGCAGCATGCGGCTGGTGTGCTACAGGCAGGTCCGCGGCACGGCGTCTTCCCCGCGCGGCGGGCGGGCGGTGCAGTTCCTGCTGGAGGACCGGCCTGAACTGGGCACGCTCGCCGTTCAGGTCGCGGTCGCGTGGGCACGGCAGGGGCTGCGGGTACTGCTGGTGCACGAGTACAAGCCGTACAGGACCGACATGGCACTGACTCCCGTCGTGCACGGGAGCGCAAAGCCGCCGAACAGCGCCGGCGGGCCTGGCCTGGGCCCCTCAGCACCCTGCTGTGGACGGCCTGTGCCGGCAGATCAGCGGGTGGGCTGCTGGCCAATCAGCACACTGCTTGGTCGACTGCGCCCGCCGACTTCAGGCACCTCACGAGCGACGACGCTCCCCTTGCTCGACGCATTGCAGTGGGGTCGCCGTCACTTCGACTCCGTCGTGCTCGCTGGCCGCCCGACCTGGCCGCACCGTGAGTTCATCGACTGCTTCGTCGTACTGGCGGCCGGCAACAGGGTACCTGTCGCAGACACTCTCACCCACGGCGCCATGCCGGAAGACCGTCACGAGCGCCCGCTCACCGCTGAACTGAGCGGCGCGCTGCTGCGCGAGCGCCACCCCACCTTCCACTACCACCGTCCCCGGCATTTCTCGGCATGATCGCTGGAAGCCGCCAACGGCCGGCTCCGGGCCCGAACCTGGTTTCGTCCGCGCAATCGAAGCAAACATGGCGGCCGCCGGCACCCCGCTCGTGGGCCACTTCCACGTCGGCGAACACGACCTGGCCACCCACGCGCGCCGCACAGAGCGGGCTGGTTGCCGCCTCCCCACTCGACCCTGGTGTCGAACAGGCCGCGAAGAACATCACAGACTGCTCGTAGCCGCCCAGCCCTGCGGCAACCGAGCGGTCACTCATCCATCCGGTCTGTTGAGGGCGCAGAACCATTGCCATCTGTCGTGTGTGGCCTGAAGACATAGACGACAGAGAGCCGACTCGCTCTCTGTGGGGCGTGGGCGCGGGAGTGTCTGCCCCGGCACGCCGTCTTCACGGCGTGCCGTCGTTGTCGAACCAGGAAAGGCCAAGGTCAGGCGGCGAAGCCCACGTTGGTGACGTACTCGTACTGGCCCCACTGCGATCCGAGGTCGACAACCAGGTCGACCCACGCGTCATCGAGCTCCTGGTCGTCGCCGGCCGCCCACGCGGCGACGATCCGGTCCCAGCGGCGCACGTTCATCGCCCGGAACTCCACCGGCCGCTGACGCGGCCGCGACACCTGGGACTGGTTGAGGGGATGGATCTCCACACGGGTGCCGCGCCCGTCACGGTTGAGGCGGGCGGTCAGATAGCGGGCGACGTTCTCCCGCCGCACAGTGCGGTACGCCTGCTCGATGCGCTCAAGATTACGTCGAGACGGCGTACGGACGCCGCCGAGCCAGGCACGCAGAGTGCGATCGGTGACAGTCAGACCGGCCACCCGGGCAGCCGCCCGGGCGTGAGGTGTGCGAGTGAGGTAATGCAGACGGGCCAGAAGACCACGCCGGGCGGTGACGGGAGTCGCGATGTACCCGGCCAGCGCGTCCAACTGGCGGGCAACAGCCTCGTAGCCCTTGATGCCGCGGGCACCGTACTTACCGAACTCGATGTTCCGCTCAGGCATGTGGCCGTCCTCCCTTCCTCTCCGTGCAACGGCAATCTACCGGTACGCGCAGTGCTCGGTGCGCCCTCTCGGCTGGGCTCCCCGCACGGCCAACCGACGGCATTCACGCATCTGCTGAAAAGCGGCGGTCGGGACAATGGGCCTCCCGTGAAGGGGCGCAAAGACCCGGTGCGTTCTCAGGACCCGGGGGTTTTGGCCTTTAGGTCATCGATCGCTGTCCTCCAGGTACTTTCCCACCACGACCTCGACCCGCTCCCCGACTCAGGCACTTGCGCCGAGACCACCTGAGCCTCCGCGTCGCATCCGTCTGAGCCTGCGGCCCACGGGAGCGATGGGCGCCCTCGGCCTACTCCTGCCGCCGACGCATGCAAGTCCAAGCGCTCAGGCGGACGTGTTACAGCTTCTGAGCGCCGGGATTGGCATGTCCAGGTAATCGGCTAGCCTCTCGGTGATCAGCGGAGCGGAAACGGCTCCGCATGTCCAGCGGCGGGCCTGCCGCCGGAGGGGGAAACGATGAACAGACAGCTGCGCGCGGGGCCGACCTGGTCGGGACTGCTTCGGTCCTTGCTGGCTTCCGCGCTCCTGACCCTCGGTCTGGCGCTCGTGCCGGCGACACCCGCACACGCCGCAGGCGACTGTAGGGCGTATGGAGAGACCAGCGTTCAGGGGGCGCTCGCTGTGAAGGCCGCCTGCGACGAGGTGGCGGCCGGCACCATGTACTCCTGGGGAGGCGGCCACGGCCCTGTGCCCGGCAAGACGCATGGCACCCCGGACGGCGGCGGCGCCGAGGCGTGGAACGACGGTAATGTCGTCGGCTTCGACTGCTCGGGGCTGACCCGCTGGGCATGGTCGGTGGCCACCGGCCGGGACATCCTCGGGCCCGGAACGACGTCCGACGTCTTCGACCGCTACTGGCCGGTCCGCTTCGCGGGCAGCGACGGAACGGCCCATCTCAAGCCCGGGGACGTGCTGTTCTGGCAGCGCACCCGGTTCTATTGGCAGAGCACCACGCACACTGCGATCTATCTCGGCGACGGGAAGATCGTGGAGGCGGCGGAGTCCCAGCACCCCCTCCAGGTCGCCGACTTCAGCTCGCATTCCAGCAGCATTTACGTCGGGGCCATCCGGCCGAGCGAGGGATCGGACTCGGCTTCACCGGACAACTCCGGCCTTCCCGGCCAGCTCTTCAGTACGTGGGGCGAGTGGGTCCGGGTGGGGAACGAACCGCGCCGCGGATCAACGGTGCAGCACACCTTCCCGGGACCCACCCAGGTGAAGATCTCCTGCCAGACGCGCGGCGAGTCGATCACTGCCGAGGGGATCACCAACGACTTGTGGTCGTACCTGCCCGGATACGACGCCTGGATCACCAACATCTACGTGCGCGGGCCTGCCGCGTTGCCGGGAGTGCCAGACTGCCTCAGCGGCGGCCCCGTCGCCGGGGCCGATCCCAGCGGGCGGTTCACCACCTGGGGCGACGGGGTGAACGTACGCTCGCAGCCCACGCTCACCGCCGCCGTCCGGCAGACGATCGGCGGCGAGACGTCGGTGCGCGTCTCGTGCCAGCAGCACGGCGACGTCGTCAACGCGGAGGGCTTCGTCAACACGGTCTGGTCCTATCTACCCGACTACGACGGCTGGATCACCAACATCTATCTCAAGGGTCCCGCCGTGCTGCCGGGGGTTCCCGACTGCGCCGGCGGCGCGCTGGGCGGTGGCACCTCGACGGCGGGCTGCACCGACGGCGGAGCCCCGAACGGAGCGGGCGCCCGCTCGCCGCGCTCGGTGTCGATCGCGGGTCGACTGATCGAACTGCGCTACAGCGACACCACCGAGTGCGCCTGGGGGCGGGTCACCGGCGGAGCACCCGGCGACGAGGTGTGGGTCGACCGCAGCATCACCGGCGGGCAGTCATGGGACCAGCTCGGCTTCACCAGGATCACCGGCGGCTCGGACGTGTTCACTCCCGAGTGGAACGACCACGACGTGGTGATGCGGGCCTGCGGCAGCCCTGGCGACAGCGACACGGTCGTCTGCACCGACTGGTTCTGACAGCGGACAACGGTGGCGGACCGCCGGCGCGGGGCCCGACAACAGGCCGCCGGCGGTCCGCCACCGCTCGTACGACGTATCGGCCGGGCGACTCGGGATCACCCTGCCGCGGGAGGTGTTCGCGCTGGCGCGGGCGGTGGTGGGAGGGGGACGCGTTTCGGGCCCGGATGTGGGGTGGGGGCCGCGGCTGGAGCAGGTGAGGGTGGCTGGGGCCGTTGCCAGCACGCAGCGGCCGAGTATGCGCATCCTCTACGTGCAGACCGCCGCCCCGGTCCACGTGGTCCGTCGCTTCGGCATCGCGGGAGCGCGACGCGCGGCCCGGCGGTGTCCTCACGCGTCAGGCCGCGTGGCAGAAGGAACAGCGGGACAGCTCGTGACGAGTTGCAGGCGCACGTATGGCTGCCCGCCGACACAAGCCGCCGGCTGCGCGCCATCGCCGCCCGCACCGGACTTCAGCCTGAGCAGGTCCTCGCCCGACTCGCCGAACACGTCCGGCTGAACGAGGACGGCACCCTGGCCGTCGACGCCTTCACACCGCACGACGCTGACAGCTCGGCCCGGAGCGGGTGGAAGACCCAGAGTCACCGCGTCCACGACGCTCGGCCCGGCCGGCCTCGGCACGGAGGCCGACCTCCATTCCCGGGCGGGCCCTGCCTCGGCCCGGGAGCGGGCAGGCCCCGGCATGGAGGCCGGCCCTACACGGGGTCACTCCCCGACGATCCTGCGCAGCCACTGCAGGCGGGCTGCGCGGGCCGTCTGGGAGAGGGCTGCCTGTGGGGCGAGGCCGTCGAAGCCGTGGAAGCCGCCCGGCCAGACGTGCAGTTCGGCCACCCCGCCGGCCTGCCAGATCCGGGAGGCGTAGGTGACGACCTCGTCGCGGAAGCTCTCCGCGGAGCCGACATCGAGGAAGGCCGGGGGCAGCCCGGACAGGTCCTCGGCACGGGCCGGTGCGGCGTACGCGGGCACGTCCGGGCCGCCGCGCTGCTCGCCGAGCAGTGCGGTCCAGCCGGTCTCGTTGGCCGTGCGGTCCCAATTGCCGATGCCAACCATCTGGTGCACGGACGGGGTGTCGTTGCGGTCGTCCAGCATCGGGCATATGAGGACCTGCGCGATCGGCTGCGGCCCCTTGCGGTCCCGAGTGAGCAGCGCCAGCGCGGCGGTCAGACCGCCGCCCGCGCTGGCGCCCGCGATGATGATCCGCTCCGGGTCGCCGCCGATCTCCTTGGCGTGCTCCGCGGTCCACACCAGACCGGCGTAGACGTCCTCGACGGGGGCCGGGTGCGGGTTCTCCGGTGCCAGCCGGTACTCCACCGACACCACGACCGCGTCCAGTTCCTTGGCCCACTCCAGGACCATGTCGACGCCGAACCGGTTGTTGCCGAGGACCATGCCGCCACCGTGGATGTGGTAGACGACGGGCCGCGGTGCGGCGGGGGCGACCGGACGGCAGATCAGCAGCGAGATGTCGGGCGCGCCCGCCGGCCCCGGTACGGACCGGTCCTCGATCTCGAAGGCCCCGCCTCCCGTCAGCACCTCGTCGGACGGGAGCAGGGGTCCGAGGCCCGCACGTGCGTCGGCAAGGCCGTCGAGGGTGAGGCTGGGGCTGAGCATTTCTTTCATCGCTTCGAGAGCGGCGGCGAGTTCGGGGTCGAACGGCGGCGGAACCGGGGACATTTTTCTCCTCACGCTGGGGGCGCGGCGACTCGTGCGCTCATGATCGCAGTACCGGCCCCCCGCCTCGCAGCCGCCGTACGGCGGGAGTTGCCCGCCGTTCGGCGGGTGGCCCCGTTCCGCCCGTACCGCACGCGAGCTGCACTCTAAGCCGCATCATGACCGGCTGTTCACCCCTTGGGAGGAGCGGCCTATGGAGGACAACAACGCTGACATCGCCCACATCTGTGCAAGAAGCGCCAGTGAACGTCTCCCCCACCGTCTGATTGGTGACCGTGGCCGCGCTTCTACCTGAGCCGAAAGCGCGTTGACCGGCGCACCGAGTACACCGTCGACCGCGACAAGCCCTTGCGGCACCGGGCAGCGACTGGCTGTCCGTCGGTGACCTGCTGCGCTTCTCCACCGGCCTGGCCCACGAAGACATGGACACCGAAGCGGCGCAGTGACGGCCCAAGGACCTGACCCGCCCTCAGGCCGGGCCACCGCACATCGAGCTGGTCTGCGACGTCCCTTGGCCTGCTCGCCAGGCCGGCGAGGCCAAGGGACGTCTGCCATGGCCCCGGCCCGACAGCAGGAAGCAAACCGGGGACCCTCAGGACGACGGTGCACCCGTCCTGCCCGGCTCAACGCTCCCGGGGCGGACAAGGTCACCCTGGCGTCAACCGGCCGCGTCACCAGCTTGATCAAAATCGGCACTGGGCACCGCACGCCGCAGCGGCCCCAGATCCCCGTACAACGCGGCCTGGAAGGCGGCGGCGAGCTCGCGGGCGCGCGTCTCACTCGGCACTCCGTGCAGCATGAAATAGACCGGTCCCGCAAAGGCGTCCGTGCCCGCCTCCCGCTCGCGGACCAGGCGGACGACGGCGGCCCGCAGGGCGGCGTTCACAGCCTCGTCGACGACGTGACCCGACCCCGCGGTCAGCGCATCCGTCTTCACGGTCCACCGCTCACCCTCGCGCTCAATGCCCACGAACACAGCACCCTGCGCCTTGGCCGCCCGATAGGCAGCATCGAACCGGTCGGTGGCGTCAGGAATCAGATGGCTAGGACAGGGAACGGGCAACTTCTGCATAACGCGCATAGTGCCAGGAATCGGACATATTTGTCACAAGTGCCCCAAAGTGCGGGGACGAGGTGGCCACCGATGCTCTGCCATCACGCTCCACTGCACCCCGAGTGATCGCCATGTCGCCTTCAGGATCAGGCGAGAGAGGTCAGCTCTCGTGGGCTGTGTTGTCGTTGGCTCTCAGCCGCCGGCCCTCTTGGCCCGGGCGGCTGGGGCGTCACACAGGATGCTGTCGGGTGTTCGTGCCATGCGTCCTGCGGGACAGCGGGTCGCTTGCCCTGCGCACACCCCTGGAGCATGGCGGGCCGTGGTCCGACGCGCCTACGGTCGCCCGGCGGCTGACCGAGCTGGCACGTGCCTGCCCGTCGGCCGGGTGGGTCGCCGGCACCTGTGCCACGTCCAAGACCATGACGGCCCTGAACCACAGCGCGTCCGCCCGCAAGGAGTTCTTCGCCGACCCGGACGTGCTCGTCTGCGGCTCCGGGCTCCCCTCGGCCCAAGGTGTGCGGCGGCACCGAGTCCGACGCGGCCGCGTCCGCCCGCTCAGAAGACGCGGTCGCGGTGGATGTGGTGCGGGATGAGGTCGAGGAAGGCGTGCAGCGCGCGTGTCGGCGGTCGGGTCGCCGACACGACCACGCCGAGCGTCCAGGAGAGCCGGGCGTCCGCGAGAGGGACGGTACGCACCGCGTCCCCGGCCGTCTCCGCGAAGTCCGGGGGCAGCAACGCCACACCCAGGCCGTGCGCCACGTAGTCGGCGATCGTCGTGATGTCCGAGACCTCGATCAGTACGCTCCGGGACAGCTCCGCCCTCGTGAACGCGTCGTCCACAATCTGCCGTTGCCCGAAGCCCGGGGGCATGTCGACGAACGGTTCCCCCGTGACGTCCCTCAGTCGCACGCTTTTCCGGCCGGACAGCCGGTGGCCGGCCGGAACGAGCAAGTGGACGTCGAACCGCTTGATGGTCCTCGTCCTGAGGTGGTCGTCCTTGATGTCGGCCCCCACGAAGGCAACGTCGACGTGACTCTCCTTGATCCGTTCGATCAGTCCGGAGGTGCCCCGCTGGGAGGTCTCGGTACGCAGCCGGACCTCGGGATGGCGCCGGTGGAACTCTCCCGCCAGGGCGGGCACGTCGATCACGGTCAGCCCGCTGAGAACGCCCACGGTGAGGCTGCCGCGCAGGCCCGCGGAGAGCGGTTCCACGGCGGCCCTGGCCCGGTCGAGCGCCTCGGTCGCGTTGCGCGCCTCGGGTAGGAACGCCGAACCGGCCTCCGTCAGCCTGACCGACCGCGTGGAACGGATGAGCAGTTCCGCTCTCAGCTCGTGCTCCAGGGCCTTGATGCCGGCCGACAGCGTGGACTGCGTGACGTGCAGCCGCTGGGCTGCCCGCGTGAAGTTCAGCTCCTCGGCGACCGTGAGGAAGTACTCCAGCCGTCTCTGGTCCACGCCTAGCCCTCATTCATCGATGTTTCCGATTACACCTTCGAAAGTGTTCGTTGGACACGATAGCCAGACGGAGCGACTGTGGTGTGCGGGCCACCGACCCGACCGTCACGAAAACGTCAGCGAAAGAGGATGACCATGCGTGTACTGCTTACCGGCGGCACCGGCTACATCGGAGCTGCGGTGCTCGGCCGGCTCATCTCCGGCGGACACCAGGTGACCGCCGTGGTCCGCTCCGCCGAGAAGGCCGAGCTGGTGCGGGCCAAGGGCGCGGAGCCGGCGATCGCCGACCTGTCCGACGGCACCGCCCTCGAAGAACTCGCGGCCTCGCGGGACGGCGTGATCCACGTGGCCTCGCCGGGTGACGAGACCAGTGCGACCGTCGACGAGATAGCTGTCACGAGCTTCCTGCGCGCGCTGCGGAACACGGACCGGCCGTTCGTGCACACCACCGGCGTCTGGGTGCACGGGAGCGGTTCGGCAATCAGCGAGTCGACCGCCATGAACGCCCCGCGGCTCACCGCCTGGCGTGTGCCGCTCGCCGAACTCGTCCTCGGTGTCCAGGACGTCCGGACTTCGGTGATCGCACCGGCGGTGGTGTACGGCCACGGCCACGGCCTGCTGAACCTCGTCGCCGCCGGCCCGCGGACCGGCGGCGACACCCCGGCGCTCACCATGGTCGGGCCTGGTGACCAGCACTGGAGCACGGTGCACGTGGACGACCTGGCCGAGCTGTACGTGCTCGCGCTGGAGAAGGCGCCGGCCGGTTCGTACTTCCTCGGCGCCAGCGGTGTGAACCCGACCGTGCGGGAGATCAGCGAAGCGGTGAGCCGTGCCGTCGGTCTGGCCGGACGGGTCAAGTCCGAGCCGGTCGTGCAGACGCTGGACCGGCTGGGTCTGCTCGGCGAGGCGCTGCTGCTCGACCAGCGGGCCTCGGGCGACAACGCCCGACGGGTGCTCGGCTGGTCGCCCCAGGCTCCGTCGATCCTCGACGACATCGCGCGCACGGACTTCTGACCGAGCCCCGCGTCCCTTCCCGAAGGAACCGACATGAGCACTCCCACGGCACCGGCTGGACCGGGTCGCCCCCGTACCGGGTCCGGTGTGCCGTCCTCGGGCCCCGCGCGTCCGTCAGCGCCGCGCGGCGGCTCCCTGGCCGTCGCGGCGGCCATCGCCGCCGGCATGGTGGTACCGGTACAGGCCCGTCTGAACGGCGAGCTGAGTCATCGTCTCGATGACGGCATCGCCGCGGCGGCCATCAGCTTCTCCGGCGGACTCGTCCTGTTGTCCCTCCTCGCACTCTTCTCACCAGGACTGCGCGGCGCGCTGGGCCGCCTGGCCGGAGCCGCCCGCGACGGCCGCCTCCCCCGCCGCTACCTGCTGGCCGGTGTACTCGGCGGCACGTTTGCCCTGGCGCAGTCCACCGCCGCGCTGGTCACCGGTATCGCCGTGTTCACCGTGTCGGCCATCGCCGGCCAGACCTTCGGCGGTCTCATCGTGGACGCCCGGGGCATCGGCGGTGGCCTGCGGCAACGCCCCGGCGCGACGCGGATCACGGGAGCGGCCGTCATCCTGGTCGCCGCCGTCGTGTCCGCCCTTCCCCAGTTCACCGACGCCCCGGCACCCGCCGAGATCATCCTGCCGGCCCTCGCCGCAATAGCCGCCGGGTTCCTGCTGGGCGTGCAGCAGTCCCTGAACGGGGCATCGACCGCCGCGTCGGGCTCGCCACTCGCGGCGACCTGGCTCAACTTCTTCGTGGGAGCGGCCTTCCTCGTCGTCGCCTGGGGTGCGAAGACCTTGGTCCGGGGAGTGTCGGGGCATGCGCTGCCCACCAGTTGGTGGGTCTACCTCGGTGGTCTGTGCGGGGTGGTGTTCATCGGCGCCTCGGCGTTTCTCGTGCGCCGCATCGGTGTCCTGCTGCTGAGCATGGCCTCGATCGCGGGGCAGCTGGCCGGTTCGATCGCGCTGGACTTCCTGGTCCCCTCCGGTGGTCGGTCGCCTTCCGTTCTGACCGTTCTCGGTGCGCTGCTCACCTTCGCCGCCGTCTGGATCGCCTCCCGGCGCCCCCGCCTGCGAGGCTGACGTAGATCGGCCGTGTTCCACTGCCCGGGGCGGCGACGAACAGGCGCGTCCGGTCTCGACAGCCACCGGTATCGGCTCGTCCGCGGTATCGCCGTGCTCGGCGAGCAGGTTCAGCAGCAGCTGGTAGGCGGATGCGTCATCGGTGATGCGCCGCTTGCCGGCAGCTGTCCGGCGTCGTCGCCCGGCGCCACGTCGTGATGGTCCTCGGCCCAGTCGATCCCGCAGCACAGGGTCATACAGTTCTCCCATCGCTTGCTGTTCGCGCGGGTGGTGAGCCTGTGCGGGCCACGCGGCGACCTGATTCCAGGGCCCTTCGGTCCGCCATCTCACTAGCCGTTCGCGGCACCAGCGCACCGCAGGGGCCTCCGTCTTGGGCAGAGCTCAGTGGCTCGGAGGTGGCTCTGCGGCGGGCTCACACCGCATCGATCTGCGTGTGGGGGGGGCGGGCTGGGTTCCGTGGCAACCCGAAAGCGCCGGGCACCATCGTTCTTTCCGAAGGCCTCGACGCTCCGGGAACCAACAGAAGTCTGCCCGGCGCCCACGCGGCCACCACGAACCCAATCCTCAACAGTCCAGCGACTCATCCACGAGCCACCTGCAACCGCCTACTCACGAACCAGGAACCACAGATGCCCCACAACCAGCCGCAGAACAAGGAACGCATCCTGATCAAGGGTGCGTACCTGATGACGCAGGACGACAAGCTCGGCGCCTTCGTGGGTGACGTCCTCGTCGCCGACGGCAGGATCATCGAGATCGGCCGGGACCTGTCCGACGACCGGGCCCGGGTCATCGACGGCACGGGCAATGCCGTGCTGCCCGGTTTCATCGACACCCACCGCCACAACTGGCAGGGGGCGCTGCGCAACCTCGGCCCCGCCTGGACCTACCAGGAGTACCGCAGCCAGGTGCAGATCGGCCTCGGCCAGTATTTCGATCCCCGCGACGTGCACATCGGTAACCTGGCGGCGGACCTGATGTCCCTCGACTCCGGGGTGACGACCGTGCGGGACGAGTCCCACATCAGCAACAGCCCCGAGCACTCGGACGCGGCGATCGCGGCGCACTGGGAGTCGGGCATCCGTGCCGTCTTCGACCACGGCTGGCCGTCGACGGAGGCCGAGCAGTGGCAGTTCGGCAGTGACCGTTCGCACCCCGACGACATCCGGCGTATCCGCGACGAGGTGCTGTCCGACGACTCGGCCCGGGTCACGCTGAACGCGATGCTCCGTGGACCGGAGCTGTCCACACCAGAGGTTTCCGAGCGGGACATCCGGCTCGCCCGCGAGCTGGGCCTGCGCATCAGCATGCACGTGGGACTGGGTGAGTGGGGGGCGAAGCAGCAGGCCATCCGGCAGCTCGCCGAGACGGGCCTGCTGGCCTCCGACATGACGTTCATCCACTGCTGCACCTCGACCGACGAGGAGCTGAGGATGCTCGCCGGGTACGGCGCCACTGCGTCCGTGGCCGGCGCCCTGGAGGTCTTCATGCCGGGCCTGGGCCAGCCGGCCACCAACCGGCTGCTGGCCGCCGGCGTCCGTCCGAGTCTCAGTGTGGACACCGAGACGATCGTCAGCGGTGACATGTTCGGCGTCATGCGGGCGACGCTCGCCTACCAGCAGTTGATCCTCGCCGGTGCCGCCGGCCCTATGGACCGCAGCCCCGGCCTGCCGACCTTCGACGCCGCCGACCTGCTCTCCTTCGCGACCATCGAGGGCGCGCGGGCTGCGGGCATCGACGACCGCACCGGCAGCCTGACCCCGGGCAAGGAGGCCGACCTCATCATGATCCGTCTCGACCATGCCAACATGCTGCCCGCCACGGACGTCGCGGCCACGATCGTCGCGGGCGGCCACGCCGGCAACGTCGACCTGGTCGTGGTGGCGGGTGACGTCCTCAAGGAGAACGGTGTGCTGAGGGGTGGCGACGCCGTCTTCGAGAAGGCCGCGGCCTCCCGTGACCGGCTGTTCCACGCCGCCGGCCTGCCGCTCCCCGCCTGAACCTGAGCTGGCGGCCGACCGCGCGTGCGGCCGCTCTCCTCGTCCGCGAGAACGACCCGGGGTCTTGCAGGGCACACCGTACTCGCCCACCCAGCCGCGAACTTCCGGTCCGCGGCCGCCCGATCGTTCCACCAATCGTGCGCCACCTGCTGGCCGACGCAGTACCCCGTCGGGTGGAAACGGCGGAACCAGGGGTCACCTCGTCCATGCGGCGGCCCCGGCGCCGCGCTTCGCGCCCCCGGATCAGGCCCGGCACAGCCCGCCTCCTCACCGAGGCTCTGGAAGGCGGTCAACGTGCAAGGACGACGGTGACGGGTAGATCCGCGCAGTCACGGCCTTCGTGGTGCGGTGGTTCGTCGACCGCGGCCTGCTGGTCGACCCGAGCGGGAACTCGGACGGGACGCTGCACCAAGGTCAGGTCACGGAGGTCTGCCGACTTCGAGGACCTGGCGGACATGGTCGCCACCGCCCCCCCCCCCGCTCGGACCCGAGCAGGCTGCCCACCCGTCTTCGGGTCCGCCGAGCCGACTTCGACCACATGGTCCTGCTCGGATGGGGCCGCTCCCCGCAGTCAATCGAGGTCCGCCGCGGTGCCCGCCGAACACCCCGAGGTCGACTGGAAGCTGTTCACGCCAGGAGGCGTGCCAAACAAAGCGGTTGAGGAGGCCGAATCAGCCCGGCACACTCGCCCGATGCGCCACAGCACAGCCCCGGGCAGGTGGGACAGACCCTGGTACCAGGTCTACACGGATCAGTTCGAGGCCGCGTTCTTGCCGCATGCGAGGACTTGGAACCCGTGGACAATGTCGACGCCTTCGTGGACCTGAAGGCCGGCACCCGGTGGAGCGCGACCGTCATCACCCTCGCCCAGGTCGAGATCCTCACGAGGCGATGGGCTGCCAGTGGGGAACCCCTCGCAGGCCGCTACTTCTGGTGCTCGGACGGGCTCATCGCCCGCGATGCCGACATCACCAACGTGACCCAGGTCCTCGCCGGGATGATCCAGAACGGCGACTTCACACGGATCCTTCAACGCCTCGAAGACTGACAACTGCCCGGCCTCCACGTCTCATTCTGAAACGATCAGTAAGGCGGGCTGGCAGCGCATCGTTCAAGATCGGCCTGCCCATGCTGTTTCCTCGGGCGCCGCTTGTCCTGATGGTCGCACCGTACAACCGGACCGAAGTGCTTATGGCTGCGGGACAGGAGCCTCTCATCCCGCAGCCATACGAATCAGCCCCGCCCCGGGGGACTTCATGATTCAGAGCGTCTTGAGGGTGCCACCGTCGACGATGTAGTCGGCCCCAGTGATGTTGCCCGCGACGTCGGAGAGAAGGAACGCGATCAAGGCCGCCACTTCCTCGGGTTCGGTAATGCGACCGGTAGTGATGTTGAGAGCCTCCGGGAGCTGCTGAAGGTACGCGGCATGCTCCGCCCCGGCTTCGGCCGCCACCTTGCTACCGAATCCCTCAGGGTCCTCCCATAGGGAAGTGCGGACCACTCCGGGAGAGACGGTGTTCACGCGCACGCCCTGAGGTCCGAACTCCTCAGCCAGGGACTTGCCGAGTGCAGCTAGGGCGGCCTTGGCCGCGCTGTAGGCGACCGGGCCGGCGGCGGGCAGCCGTGAGTTGATGGACGAGACGTTGACGATCGACCCACGGCGCTCGATCAGGCTCGGGAGAGCCGCGCGGGCGGCACGGACGGCACTGAGCAGGTTGAGGTCGAGGATGCGGGTCCACTGGGTGTCGTCGGTGTCGAGGAAGCCGACGGGGTTCACGTCGTCCCCGGCTCCGACGTTGTTCACCAACAGGTCGATGCCGCCCAGCTCGGTGAGGGCGCTGTCGATGAGAGTGGTGACGCCTTCGGCGGTGCTCAGGTCGGCCGACACCGCGTAGGCGCCGGTTTCCTTCAACTCGGGCGTAATGGTGCGGGCGGCGCCGACGACGCGAACGCCTTCGGCTGTGAGAGTACGAACGGTGGCGAGCCCGATGCCCCGGCTGGCACCGGTGACGACGGCCGTCTTGGCGGTGAGATTGAGGTGCACGACACTCCAGTTCTTGACCTTGAAGTACAAAATAAGAGAGCAGTCACTCCAGAGCGAGTGCTGCGGTTCGGGTTAGAGAGAGTCGACCGTCGCGTCGATCACTCGGACAAGCCGATCAGGACTTTCGGTAACACGTGCCATGATCCGCAGGCCTACGAGTGTGTTCAGCAGCAGGCTTCCCAGGGCCGCGGGATCACGTTCCGGTGCGATCTCTCCCGAGCGTTGCCCCTCTTCGATCAGCGCGCGGAAAACGTCCTCGGTCCGGGCGAACATGCCCTGGACGAGCTCGGTTGCCACCTGGTCCGTACCGGCGAGCTCTGCCGCCGTGTTCACGGCCATGCAGCCCCGACGGTCCGGGTCGGCGAGGTCCATCTCGGCAAGGAACCCAAGTGTCTTGCGCAGACGCGCCTTGACCGGACCGGACTCCTCCAACATCTCCATCAGAACAAGGGCCTGACCGTCGCGATAGCGGCGAAGTGCCTGCTCGAACAAGGCGCGTTTACTGCCGAAGGTGTTGTAGAGGCTGCCCTTGCCGATGCCGATCGCGTCGACGAGGTCCTGCGGCGTGGTCCCGGCATACCCCTTCCGCCAGAACACGTCCATGGCGTGGTCAACGGCGGCATCGGGATCGAACTGCTTGGGTCTTCCCACGATCAGAACTCTAGCATCATTCTTGACCTGGAAGTAAAGAACTGAGGTTCCGCAGTTGCTGCACTGTTGCGGCAACGCGTGACGGGTTGGGTGGCGGGAACGGCTCGGGCGGCCTCGCCGAGCCGTCGGACAGGGCGGCGCCGCCGCGAAACGTTCGAGTCGTTGCCAGCCGAAGGAGCAGGTGAGAGCGGGCCGGAGGATAGCGGGAAGCGCCTTCGGCTTCGTCAACGACGCAGAGGACGGGAATGCGGCTGGCTCCGCCGCGTGGCCGGAGGGGGATGCTGTGGGTGTGGACCCAGCGGGCCATGTTCGCGGTGCTCATGCCGGTTTCGCGGGCGAGGTCCTGCGGGGTTGGCGGCGGTGAACGTACTGTTTGACGAGCCAGTCCCGTTTGATGGTGCCGCGAACTTTGTTGTCCTTGGGATCCTCGCGGAGCGGGATGCCGTACTCCTTGGCAAGGTCGGTCAGCACCCTGCGGAAGAAGCAGGGGGTATCGCCGGAGTAGTACAGGCGGCAGCACACGCCCGGGCCGGGTGTGCGGGGGCATGGGCGCGGGTCGTACAGGGCGCGGCCGCAGGGCCACCGCGACAGTTCGGTGGACCGGGCGACGCCGTCGTCGACTTCCTCGGTCCGCCATCCGTGGATGTCCAGCAGCAGGCCGTCCAGCGGTCTGCCGACCAGCGCGGCATGGTCCGGTGCGGGAGCGGGCCGGGGTTGGCGTCGTCGTGGTCCGCGCCGTAGACCCGGCCCTTCAGCAGTTGCTCATCGCCGTTCATCTGATCAGCGTTGCAGCCGCCACCGACAATGCGGGCGCGCCCAGGTCGGCTGGGGCTTGCCCACGTGGCCGGTGGCGGCTTGCCTGCCTCAGGTGCGGGGGCGGGAGAGCCAGCCGCCGACCCCCTGTACCCCTTCCTGCTGGCGCAGCACTCCTGCTCCTGGCGCTCGCGTTCGTCGGCTTCGGCCTGCTGCGTGGGCAGCGACGTCCCGGAGGCATTTTTGTAGGTATGGGGATTTTACCGATTAGCAACGACCCAGCACGCATGTCAGACACCCGGCCGTCCCCGACCTGTAGATGAGGGTGTGGGGTACGTCGCTCCCACCCCCAGCGATCTTTCGATCCGTGCCTCTGTCTGGGTTTCGACACCATTGGCCGGGAGCGTGGGATCTCGCCAACGTGACCCACTACGACCTCACCGTCTCCCCCAGGCCGGACAATCTGGTCCTGATCACTCCCACCCCGTCGAACGTGCTCGACTACCTGGTGCCCCGGGGCAGGTATGCAGGCCTGCCGGGCATGCGGCTGGCGAGAAGAACAGCCACCTCGTTCCTGCTGAGGCACCTCGTCATGGCGCCCGGATGACGGTCACTGACCGCCCCCCGATTCCGCCCTTCGATGCCGACTTCGATGAATGCCGTGGCCGGGATGACCAGCAGCCTCTGACTGACGAAGTGCAGCGGGCTCTGGAGGACGTGCCCCCGATGCCGGACTCCGCACGCATTCCTCCGTCCGACCTGTTCACGCGGATCGGACTGCGCGATCCCAACCAGTGCTGGGCAACTAATTCATGGCCCGCCGTTGACCGCACGAGCGAGTGGGGCGGCCGTCCCGGCCGGCGTCTGTGGGGACAGCGCGACTGGTGGGAGCTGACGTGGGGCAGCTGTCCCTTCCCCGACGATGTCGCGCGAGCGATGACGGACCCGTAGATCGGGGTCGCGGGTACCCACGCGGTGCGTGTTCGCCGCGGATGGGACATCCAGCTCATTAGACCGTGTCCTATGTGGTGAGGCGGATCAGTCGCTTGTAGCAGCAGATGGCTGCGGCCAATCCGAGAAAGGCCAGGTAGTTACGGGGATTGCGCTCGTAGCGGGGGCTGAGCCTGCGGTAGTCGGACAGCCAGGACATCGTCCGCTCGATCACCCAACGACGGCGCCCCAGGCGTTCGCTGGACTCGATGCCTTTGCGGGCGATGCGCACGCCGATGCGTTTGCCTCTTAACCATTTCCGCAGGTGGGGGATGTCATACGCCTTGTTGGCGTGCAGGCGCTGAGGCTTGAAGTGGCGGCCGCGGTGGGGGTCGTGTCTCGTTTGGTGACCCTCGACCATGGGTTTCAGTGCTTCGCTGTCGTGGGTGTTGGCGGCCGAGACGCCGACGACCAGGGGCAGTCCGTTCGCGTCCGACAGGACGTGCATCTTGGAACCCGGCTTGCCCCGGTCCACGGAGCTCGGAGCTGTGAGTTCGCCCCATTTTTAGCCCGCACGTGAGCGGAGTCGAGGACCACGCGCGAGGCGTCGATGAGGCCAGCGTCATCGAGTCGGTGGAACACCGCTTCGTGTAGCCGGCCCCACACGCCGGCCCGCGACCAGATCAGGAACCGGCGGTGCGCGGTCGACTTCGATATCCCGGAACACGGCGGGAGAGACCGCCAGGCGCAACCGCTGATCAGCACGTAGATGATCGCCGCGAACAGCGTCTCATCAGGCGTGTCCTTCGTTCCCCCGCCCTGCGGCCGCACCTTCGACGGCGGGATCAGCGGCTCAGCGATCTCCCACAGGCCGTCCGGAACAATCCAACTCCACGTACCCCGCCCCATGCACAGCCCAACGAGCGATCACCACATAGGACACAGTCTTACGAGTTGGTGCGTGATAGTGGGTGAGGCGTGTTTCTCCTGCTCGCGGCCGTTCTCAGGTTGTGGCGGTGCGGTCGGAGACGAGCCTGGCGATGGCGCGGTAGGTGTCGGGCAGGCGGTCGCGGCGGTGGGTCCAGCGCGTCAGTTGCTTCCAGCGTTTGTGGTCGGCGAGGGCGTGTTCGACGGTGATGCGGTCGGATGAGTGCCCGTGCCGGTCGCGTTCTCACTGTTCGACCCTGCTGGGCAGTGCTCCGGGCCGTGGTTTTCTCGGCGGTGTGATCGCTTGCCCGTGGTGGTCACGGCGCAGGCCGAGGTAGCCGTCGTCCAGGAGGACCTCGACGCCGGGGAAGTACTGGAAGCAGACGGCGATGCCTTCGTTGCGGGCAGCCGTGGCATCGTGCATACGACCAGGCCGCATGGTGTCGGTCCATAAGGTGCGGCCGCGCCAGTCGGCGATGACAGTGGCCTTCATCGTGTTCAGTTTCTTCTTCCCGGGAACGAAGGCGCGCTGTCCGCCGCGTCCGGCCGGTGGCCGACGGACCTGGATCTCGGTGGCGTCCAGCCGCAGCTCGACGCCTTCGGCCTGGGCGTAGGCGAACACGTCGGCAAGAGTCTGTAATCGCAGACCGGGGCGGTCCGGGACCGCGCATCCCCGCTCGGCCAGGAGCTGGCGTATCTCTGCGATCGCACGGGTGATGGTGGAGCGGTCAACGCTAAACAGCAGGCCCAGCACCGAGTGCGGCAGGTCGTGCCGCAGATGGATCAGTGTGGCCACCAGCCGATCGACGAAGACCAGTTGGTGACGGGCGCCAGCCCCTGCGGCCCGCTTTATGGCCCCACCGCGTCAGCATGGCGACGCCCCTCGACCCTGGCTTGCCACGGCACCGCCAACTCCTCGACGAGGAGCGCAAGATGCCGTCGAGAGATCCCCGTGAACAGCGGATGCGCCAACACCGCCCGATTGACCATGATCGCCACACCCGGATCATGCCACTGGCCAGAAACGACGCCTCACCCGCTGTCACGCACCAACTCGTAAGTGAACAGACCCACGATCGCGTCCGTCTGATGCAATTCCCGAGGGTTGCCCTACTGACCTCTAGTGGTCCCTCCGACCTCATGGCCAGCGATGCCTGGTCACCGCACGCTGTGGTGCCGCCACCGTGGAGTCGCCGCCGAGGGTGAGAACCGTTGCACCGACATCGGACGAGCCGTTCCAGACGGGCCACACGATTCCTTCACAGAACCCCGGCCAGATCAGGTTGCTTATATAAACAACCTGATCTAAGGTTCCTTATATAAGCCTCAAGCCTTAGAGAAGAGGGAAGCGATGAGCAAACCGATCGCAGCAGGCAGCCTGCGCCCCACCCGCACCGAAACCGCCACCGTCCACGTGAGTTCCCTCGGCCCGGTGGACCTGACCGTCCAAGACCGCGACCGCACCCGCCCGTACCTGCTGCTACACGGCGGGGGCGGCCCGGCGACCATGGCAGGATTCGCCGACCTGCTGGCCGAGCGCACTCATTCCCGCGTCTTCCTGCCCACGCACCCCGGCTTCGACGGCACCCCGAGGAACACCGCACTCACCAGCGTCTCCGACCTCGCGAAGGCTTACATCGCGATGCTGGACACACTCGACGTCAGCGACGTCACCGTGATCGGCAATTCCTTCGGCGGATGGCTGGCCGCGGAGATCGCCCTCCAGGGCAGCCCCCGCGTCAGCGGCGGAGTGATCATCAACGGAATCGGCATCGAAGTTGACGGCAGCCCGATGGCGGACCTCAGGGGCCTGACCCCCACCGAACTGCACACCCGCTCCTTCCACGACCCCCGCAGGGCACCCACCCCGACGCACACCGGCGGCAAGGGACCAGGACCGGACGTCGCCGCGCTCGTCAGCTACACCGGTCTCACCATGTCCGACCCGACACTCGCCAAACGGCTCGCCGACATACACATCCCCTTCCATGTCGTGTGGGGAGAAAGCGACCGAATCGTCACCACCGAATACGGCAGGGCATACGCGCGAGCGCTCCCGATCGCGGCATTCACCCCACTGCCCCGCGCAGGCCACATGCCGCAAATCGAGACACCCGAAGAACTGCTGGGCGCGCTGCTCGACATCGGTGACCGGTGACAACCACCCCCGCACACCCCTAGGCAAGGAGACCCACATGAAGACCCCACTGAAGGTGACCCGCATCGATCACGCCTGCCAGCTGATCGAGTTCGGTGAGATCCGTGTACTGACCGACCCTTGGTTCACCCAGACCGCGACCTACTATCCCGGCGAACCGACCCATCTGGCCGTCGAGGAACTCGGCCGCATCGATGCCGTCGCCATCAGCCATGAGCACTACGACCACTGCGACCTGGACGCCCTCGTCGCCGGAGGCTTCGATCTCGACACACCTCTGATCGGGCCCGGTACGGTGACATCCATCGCACACAGTAAGGGCTTTCGCGACGTCCGGACCATCGAGGCGTGGGAATCAACCACCGTCAAGGACCTCTCCGTGACCGCAACGCCAGGCCAGCACGGCGTCCACGAGGTCACCTTCATCCTCCAGGCCGGCGGACGTACGGTCTTCTTCGGAGGCGACTCGCTCCGGGTACCGGAACTCGACACCATTCCGGAACGGTTCGGCCACATCGACCTGGCCCTCCTGCCGATCAACGGCCTGTGCGTCAGGCCGATGAACCACCAGCAAATGGTCATGAACGCCGAACAGGCCGCCAACCTGACGGCCGTTCTCAAGCCGACACTCGCCGTCCCCCAGCACTACGCCTTCCACAGCGGCCGACTCGGTGACCAGATCATCACCAAGACCGACCACGATCCCCGCCACTACGCCGACACCGTCGCCCGCATCGCACCGGAACTCGACGTGCGCATAGTCCTGCCCGGGATCGAAGTGACAGTTCCGTGAGACCCACGGGCGCAGCGGCACCCCCCTGCCAATGCGCCCGCACCGGCAGGCACGCCACAGAACGGTGACAAACCCAGGACAGATAGCTGATGGACACCAACCGGCCATCGGCCAACGAATCAGCGGTCACACCGCCCACATCCGCCCACTCAATATGCCCGCCCGTCAGCCACCTCCGTCAAAGCGAAGCCATACCCACTGCCGTAGACCACGGGCAGCAAGTCGCAATCGCGCCCATCCAAGCGGCGTACTCCTTCGCTGCAGCGAATTCGCGTACCGCTTCGCCTGGCTCTCCGGCTTCCACGTCGAACAGGATCACCATCGTCAACGGATCACTGGTCGGCATGCCGGTCTCCTGCAAAACAGGCACCTGGCCCCCTGCGGGCAACGGAGTGCATCGTGCTTCCTCAACTCGGACGCATCTCCCCCACTGCCATCGGCGGTGACCGCAGCTCACAGAGGTGCCAAGTCACCGCTCCTCGTAGGATGAGGACGTGTAGCTAAGGATACTGAGATTGAAGGGCATCACCATGACTGCCGTGACATTGCAGGACGTCGGACTGGCGGTCAAACGACTGCAATGGCACCACCATCGCGCGGCGAACACCGGTTTGGGCGAGCTCGGCCTGTCCCTGCCACAGTGGGATGTGCTGAGGCATCTGCACACCCAACCGGACGCGTCCCTGCATGCGCTCGCGGTGCTGACGTTCCAGACGGACCAGTCGATAGGCACGCTGGCGGGCCGGATGATCGGCCGAGGGCTCATCGAGCGGGTCTCCGCGCCGGGCCGCGCCGTCCGACACCGCCTCACCGCGGAGGGAGAACGGCTACGACTCGAAGGGAGCAAGGTCGTCGAACGCGTCATGCAGCACACTCTCGGCGCATTGACGCCGGACGAACTGGCGACCTTGCACAGGCTGCTACTCAAGGCGGACCCCGGGAACCCGGCATAAGCGGTTCGGTGGGATCGGAAGACAGGTGCCGGCGGTCGTTCCCGGTGACAGTCCGGGGCATCAGACCCCGGCACCTTCCACCGCATACGACCTGCGCCATCCGCTCAATGAGTGGGATCCGGTGGGCGTAGCTGACGACGTGCAGGTCGAATACGAGTGCATGCTCGCCCCTCCCCTTCAGCTGCTCGGTCCCGGCGCCAGCCGGACCGAGACCGGTAGGTTCCTGCGTCACGAACTGGAAGATCACTTCAGCGTCGGTCCTATGGGCTTGCGGCCAGAAGCAATGGCGAGGCAAGTGATGGCTGGTGGACGTCAGCCGACCCCGCCGATGGCGCGGCCAGCGCATAGCCGCTCCCTTCCGATCGCCGCAGCGCGGCGGCCGTTGGCGGGATCACCGGGAGGTGATCATTGCGATCGCCTTCACGTCCCAGACCGGAACCAGTGGGTGACGCCGAAGCACCTAGCCGCGGAGTGCCCACCAATCACGACCGCTGTTGCCGCCCTCCGACGACGGCAGCGAGACAGATCGTTCGGTCTTGACAGGCGCACCCGTCAAGGCCCACGATGCTGCGTGATAGAACGTTTAGTCTTGCAGTGTAACGACGAGGCGGAGGACTCAAGCCGAACAAGGACAGCTGTGACCCCGCAGCACACATCCCGTCCATTGCTTTGTCCTTTCTGTAGAACCCCTGACCCTCACGACGGCACGTACTTGCAGGGTCGCCGGAGGCACCGTGATCGCCACATTCGCCCACGCATTCAAAACGCCCGACCTGCGCAAGAAGCTGCTTTTCACGCTCGGCATCATCGTGGTGTACCGGATAGGGACCCACGTCCCACTCCCGGGCGTCAACTACAGAGCTGTCCAGCAGTGCGTCGATGAGACGTCCGGCAGCCAGGGTCTACTCGGACTGGTCAACCTGTTCAGCGGCGGCGCTCTGCTCCAGATCACCATCTTCGCGCTGGGCGTCTTGCCTTACATCACCGCCAGCATCATCCTGCAACTGCTGACCGTCGTCATCCCGCGTCTGGAAGCCCTCAAGAAAGAGGGTCAGGCCGGCAATGCAAAGATCATCCAGTACACCCGCTACCTGACCGTGGCACTGGCGGTCCTCCAGGGCACCGGACTTGTGGCCACTGCCCGCAGCGGGGCCCTCTTCTCCGGTTGCACGGCCGCCGGCAATATCGTCCCGGATCAGGCGATCTTCACCACCGTCACGATGGTCATCTCCATGACCGCCGGCACCTGTGTGGTCATGTGGCTCGGTGAACTGATCACCGATCGTGGCATCGGCAACGGCATGTCGATCCTGATGTTCATCTCGATCGCCGCCACGACCCCGTCCGCCCTGTGGGCGATCAAGAAGCAGGGCACCCTCGCCGGCGGATGGATCGAGTTCGGCGGTGTCATTCTGGTCGGCCTGGTCCTGGTCGCGCTGGTGGTGTTCGTGGAACAGGCCCAACGCCGCGTCCCCGTTCAGTACGCCAAGCGCATGGTCGGCCGCCGTTCCTATGGCGGCACGTCGACCTACATACCGCTGAAGCTGAACCTGGCAGGCGTCATCCCCGTCATCTTCGCCTCCTCGCTCCTCTACATCCCAGCCCTCGTCGCGCAGTTCTCCGACGGCAGCTCGGGGTGGAAGACGTGGATCACTCAGAATCTCACCAAGAGTGACCACCCGATCTACATCACCGCGTACTCCGTGCTCATCGTGTTCTTCGCATTCTTCTATGTCGCGATCACCTTCAACCCCGACGAGGTCGCGGACAACATGAAGCGGTACGGAGGGTTCATCCCGGGCATCAGAGCAGGACGGCCGACCGCGGAATATCTGCGCTACACGCTCAATCGACTCACTTGGCCAGGCGCCCTGTATCTGGGACTGATCGCTCTCGTCCCCACCATCGCGCTGGCCACCAGCGGCACAAGTCAGAACTTCCCGTTCGGCGGGACCAGCCTTCTGATCATCGTCGGCGTGGGCCTGGACACGGTGAGACAGATCGAGAGCCAGCTTCAGCAGCGCCACTACGAAGGCTTCCTTCGCTGAGTGGCCGGCGCCGAGAACGCGGGGCTGCGCAACCTCCTTGCGCCGTAGGCAGCTTGACGGAACAGCCTTGAGTCGAACAGCCGTGGCGTGGCGTCCGAAGCCGCTGTCGTGCGTCCCCAAGCAGACGAAGTGGTGACCATCGGCCCACCACCAACGCCGTGCGCCGCCCTGATCGAACCCATTCTCAGCGCAGCGCACGGCCAGGGTCTCCGCCCACGCTCCCACTCGTCCGAGCCACCAGACGTGGACCTACAGCAAGGGTTCTAGGCAAGCCCGTACAACGCAATTGACCACAAGGAGTTCCTGATGCGCGTCTTCCTCACCGGCGGGAGCGGCTTCGTCGGCCAACACCTGATCCGTCAACTGCGCGCCGCGGGACACACAGTTGTCGCCATCGCCCGCTCCAGCACGAGCGCGGACAGGGTGATCGACGCCGGAGCCGAGGCAGTGCTGGGCGATCTGGCCGACCTCCTCCAGGCGGACGGCTCACCCGCTGCGCCGACCTGGCTGCAAACCATGCAGCAGGTTGACGCGGTCGTGCATGCGGCAGCCAGGATGGAGTTCTGGGGCGACGAGGCGGGTTTCCGTACGGACAATCACCACCCGACGGTCGCCCTGCACGCGGCCGCGGTCAAGGCGAAGGTGCCTCGGTTCGTGCTCCTCAGCGCTGCGGGTGTGTCCACCGGTACCCAGCGTGCCACCGTGGTGGACGAGAACACCGACGAGGGCACGCCCGTCACGGCCTATTTCCGCACCAAGTTGGCTACTGAGGACGCCTTGCGCGGCGCCGCGTCACAAGCAACGACCCTCGTGATCCTGCGCCCACCCTTGGTATGGGGTCCGGGCATGAAGATCGCCGAAACGGCCGCGGACGCCGCCAAGGGACGGTTCCTGTGGCTCGACTCAGGCCGCCACCTCGTGGACTTCATCCACGTCCACAACCTCGCTGACGTCGTCCTGCTGGCTCTCACCGAAGGCCACCACGGCGTGCCCTACTACGTCACCGACGGGTCCCCCATGTCGATCCGCGACTTCTTCACCGGGCTGCTGGCCACCCAGGGCGTTGACGTCTCCGCCAGCCGCAGCGTCCCCCTGGCCGTCGCCGCGCCGCTCGCCGCTCTCATGGACGGAGGGGCACGACTGCTTCGTAGGCCCACTCCCCCACCGCTCACCAAGTGGCTGGTCGCACTGTTGGGCCGCGATCGCGTCTACGACATCAGCGCAGCCCGCACCGACCTCGGTTACCGACCGCGCAGCAACTTCGATGAAGGCCTGCGGGAGATGGCGAACCTCGCCGGTCACTCCCACGCCGACGCGGCGTAGGGCGACGCATCACAACTATCGGGCCACTGCACCCAACGGCCGGTCGCCGGCAATCAGGCGCAGTCCGTCTCCGGCATTCTCTGTGACGGCCTTGTGCTCAGGGTGCGGGCGGAGGGCATTCGATCAGTATGCACGCCGTCGATCAGGCAGACGGACTGGGTGGATCCATCGTCGGTGCCTACGCTGAGCACTAGCGTGTCTTCCCGACCCCAGCTGCGAACGCGGGCCTACTCGGTGACCATCACCAGACCTTCGAAAAGATACGCACTCCGCGTTCAGCCCGGGGCTGATCCACAGGTGTCGAGCAGTGCTCGGAGCCGTGGAATCGACCGCCTTCGGTGATGATCGCAGGATCTACCGGGCTCGCATCTGACGCCGGTGGTCCTGGCGGTAGCCGCGGTCGGCGAATGGTTCGGGCCGTGGTCGGGGCCGGCTCACGCCTCGGCCATGGCCGGTAGCTTGTCCACCGGCCTCAGCACTCGCGGGTCATCGTTGGGTTGCCACCACGTCAGCGACAACGCGAGCGCAATGCCTTGCCGTCGGCAAGAACGTGGTGCTTGGCGGGCGTGGTCGACCGGATGGGATCGCATGGGGCCGCGTCGGGCCGCCCCGTCAGGGGATCCGGGCAACTCCGACATGCAGCCCGCTTCGCTCCCGGATCGGCGCAGGGTCTTCCTGATACCACTCTGTGGCGTACACCAGCCCGGGCGCGACGAGTTCGAGTCCCTCGAAGAAGGGTTCGACCTCGCTGCGAGTCCGCAACCGGAGTGGAATGGCACCCTCCTTGTACGCGGCCTCGATCTTCCCCTCCCACTCCGGATGCTGATCAGTTGTTCCGTGCGACAGAAGCAGGTAGCTGCCCGGAGGAAGTGCCTTCACCAGAGTGCTCACGATGCCGTAGGGGTCTTCCTCGTCGGGCAGGAAGTGAAGGAGTGCGAGCAGTGAAAGAGCTACGGGGCGTTCGAAGTCGAGTTGCTCACCGGCGCGTTCCAGCAGATCCGCGGGCTGGCGCACATCCGCATGGAGGAAGTCGGTGCTCCCCTCCGGGGTACTGGTCAAAAGCGCCTGCGCGTGAGGCAGGACACTGGGATCGCTGTCGGCGTAGACGATCCGTGCAGCGGGCGCGATCGCCTGCACGACCTGATGCAGGTTGGGTTCGGTCGGAATGCCGGAACCGATGTCGAGGAACTGATCGACACCGTTCTTCGCCAGCCAGGTGACGGCCCGGTTCATGAACGCCCTGTTCCGGGCCGCGTTGCCTCGCGTTTCCGGGGGCAGCGCCTGTCCGATCTCTCGGTCGACGGGATAGTTGTTCTCGCCGCCCAGCAGCCAGTCATACACCCGTGCGGGATGGGGCTTGCTGGTGTCGACATTGAAACGGGCAACGGGTTCCATGGCCAACGCTCTCTCTTACGGGACTCTCGTACGGCAGCCGAGGCCCTGACCCGCTCTTTCGCAGGCGGATTTGCATTTCGGGTTGCCATCCCCGACGGGCCTTCGCCAGTCGGTCGGGCCGAGCGCGGCAGTCGCGCGGATGGTGAACGGAGTTCGTCCCACGCGCGGAGCGGCCGTGAGCCTTCACGTGGGAGATCGTTCGGTCTTCAGCTTAGGTGAAGCATTCCATCTGTCAAGACCGAACGTTCTACCTCACTATCTGCTAGCGTGATGGCTACGCGTTGGCGATCGCACTCCGATCGACGTGCCAACCGCGCTGCTCATCCATGAACCGACCACCCTCACGACCATATAGTTGCCCAAAGCAATAATGCGGAGATGCCACGTGGCCACGACTGCTTTGCATGAAGAGCTGGCACACCAGCTCACGGCTGTCGCCGGCGTGCGGCGCGAACTCTGCCGGATCGTTCCGCCTGGCTGCTCCGCAGGGTGTGCCACGACCCTGGCCGTGCTCAGTCGCCACGGCGCTGTCAATATCGGCCAGCTCACCGAACTGCTCGGCATCGACATGTCGGTCACCAGCCGCTACATCGCTCAACTCACCATGCTGAACTGGGTCGACCGCAGGCCCGACCCTGCCGACAGGCGCTCACGCATCCTGCGCCTCACCTCCGAGGGTCGCGCCCGGCTCGCCGAACTCTCCGAGCGTCGCGCTACAGAGCTGGCTGCGCGGATGGACGACTGGAGCGAAGAGGACATACGCCGACTGGTTGCTCTGCTGTCCCGACTCCACGCCGCCTTCGACAGTGGCCGAGCTGGACCGCGCGCGTATGCCGGACAGGTCGGTGACGTCCATCCCGCCGAGACCCCCGCCGCATGACTCCCATCGCTTCAGACAAAGGAACCGCACCCCATGCCCACCACGCCTAGCAGAAGTACGGAGTCACCCGTCCTCCACGAGCATGACGGCGAAGTGGCAGCGATGACCCACGCGCAAATCATGCGCGCCCTCTCCGGATTGCTTCTCGGCCTGTTCTGCGCCATCTTGTCCTCGACCGTCGTCACCAACGCGCTGCCGCGGATCATCGGCGACCTCGGCGGCGGTCAGAGTGCCTACACCTGGGTCGTCACCTCGTCGCTCCTCACGGTCACCGCCTCGACGCCCTTGTGGGGCAAGCTCGCCGACCTTTTCAGCAAGAAGATTCTGGTCCAGGCGGCGCTGGTCATCTTTGTCCTCGGCTCTTTGATCGCCGGTTTCGCGCCGAACCCGGCCACGCTGATCGCCGCGCGCGTCATCCAAGGGCTGGGCGGAGGTGGCCTGTCGGCACTGGGACAGGTCGTGTTGGCCGCGATGATCTCCCCTCGTGAACGAGGGCGCTACTCGGGCTACCTGGGCGCGACCTTCGCCGTCGCCACCGTCGGCGGTCCGCTGCTCGGCGGTGTCATCACCGACACCAGCTGGCTTGGCTGGCGCTGGTGCCTGTTCGTCGGAATCCCCTTCGCAGTGGTCGCGCTGGTCGTGCTGCAGCGCACGCTGAACCTGCCGCTGACCAAGCGCCACGTGAAGGTGGACTGGGCTGGAGCGTACTTCGTCACGGCCGCCGTCAGCACGCTGCTGGTCTGGGTCACCTTCGCCGACGACAAGTACGACTGGCTGTCCTGGCAGACCTACACGCTGGTCGGCATCTCTCTCGTACTGACGCTGATCTTCCTGTACATCGAGACGAAGGTCAGCGAACCGATCATCCCCCTGCGCCTGTTCCGTAATCCGACGATCGCCCTGGCTTCCGTCGCCTCCCTGTTCGTCGGCGTTGCCCTGTTCGCCGGCACCGTCTTCTTCAGTCAGTATTTCCAGCTGGCGCGTGGCGCGTCTCCGACGATGTCGGGAGTCATGACGATTCCGCTCATCGGCGGCCTGTTCATCTCCTCGACCGTCTCCGGACGCGTCATCACCCGCACCGGCAAATGGAAGGGCTGGCTGCTGGCCGGCGGCATCCTGCTCGCCGCGGGTCTGGGCCTGCTGGGCATGCTCCGCTACGACACCCCGTACCTGTACACAGCAAGCTGCATGGCCCTGATCGGGCTCGGGGTGGGCATGACGCTCCAGAACCTTGTCCTGTGCACCCAGAATCAGGTGTCCTCTCATGACCTTGGTGCCGCGTCCTCCACTGTGACCTTCTTCCGCTCACTCGGCGGCGCGGTGGGCGTCTCGGTTCTCGGCTCGATCCTCTCCAGCCGTATCGGCCAGCATGCCCTGGAGACGATCGGCAAGCTCAGCCCTGACGACCAGGCCACCGCCGCGAAGGCTTCCGGCAGCGGCCAACTCCCCGACCTCGCCGCGCTGCCCATGCCGGTCCGTACCTGGCTCGAGGGCGCCTACGGTCATGCCATTGGCGACATCTTCCTGTACGTCGCCCCGGTCGCCCTGATCGCTTTCCTGGTCACTCTGTTCATCAAGGAGGTCCCGCTGCGTGCAACCAACGGCCTGAGCCAAGACGCACAGAAGGAGCGGACGTCCTGATCACCTCTGGGCCCGGGAGGGATCGCTGCAATCCCTGCCGCCAAGCCGCGTTCACGGCATGAGGAACGCCGCACTGCGCACCTCTATGTAGAACGTTCTGTCTTGACATCGTGAACCAAACACTGAGAACCTGATCAAGGCAGAACGTTCGTTCCTTTCAGGTGCGACGTCCGGTCGAGACGGGCTACCCCTTTCCACGGCCTGGATACGGTCCATCGGCTGCGAACACGATTCGCGGTCGCAGTTCTGGACGCACAACCCATCGTCCAGAACGCACCTGGCAGCGGGCCCACATGATCGTCATCTGGCCCGGCAGCGCCACCATCACAGCGGTGTTCCAGGAGCCCCCCGCCCGCGGCATTCGGTGAACGGCGCCATCCGGAACTACCCCAAAGACGCAACTGCCCACTCCAAGCGAGAAAACCGACGAGGTTGCCATGTCACCGCCCACCCCCACCCCGATCACCCGCGTCACCGACACGCTGCGCAGGACCGCCCGGACGGGAACAGTCGCTACCACCGGGCCGGCCTTCGACGCCGGGATAAGCATCTGGAACGGCGCCGTCACCACCCGCCCCGGAGCCATCATCCGGTGTACCGACCCGGCCGACGTCCGGGCCGCTGTACTGGCCGCGCGGGAGAACGGGGTGCCTCTCACGGTGCGCGGCGGCGGCCACGACTGGGCCGGCAGGTCGCTGAGCGACGGCGGCCTGACCATCGACCTTTCCGGCATGCGATCGGTGTCGGTCGACCCCGCGGCGGAGGTCGCGCACGTGTCGGGAGGTGCTACGGTCGCCGATGTCATCGCCGCTGCACACCCCTTTGGACTGACCGCTGCGACTGGCTCCGCGGGCTCGGTTGGAATGGCAGGCCTGACCCTCGGCGGAGGCTACGGACCGCTGAGCGGTCGCTTCGGACTCGCTCTGGACAATCTGCTGTCCGCGGACGTGGTGCTCGCCGACGGTTCGATCGTCACCGTCGACTCCGATCGGGAACCGGACCTGTTCTGGGCCCTGCGCGGCGGTGGCGGCAACTTCGGTGTCGTCACCGCGATGCGCGTGCGCCTTCACCGTGTGTCCACACTGCTGTCCGGCATGATGCTGTTTCCGTGGGAGCAGGTCACCACCGTGCTGGCCGGGCTGTCGGACGTTCTGGTCGAGAGCCCGGACGACCTGACGGTGCAGTCCGGTGTCCTGCCCGGCCCCGACGGAAAGCCCATGGTGTTCCTTTCGCCGACGTGGTGCGGCGATGACACCGCTGCTGGGGAACGCGCACTGGCGCGGCTCGACTCGCTTGGGACTGCCCTCGTCTCCCAGATCGCCCCCACCACCACCCCTGAGATGCTCGCGAGCGTCGACGCGCTGTTCCCCTTCGGACGGCACGTCGAGATCCGTCAACGCTCGGTGCGCACCCTCACCCCAGGCGTACGTGACACGCTGGCGCTCGCCGGGTCGACGCTCACCTCGCCCTACTCGGCCGTATCGGTGCACAGCCTGCATGGGGCCGCAGCGCGCGTGCCCGTGGAGGACACGGCGTTCGGCATCCGTACCCCACATCTCATGATCGAGATCATCGCTCTCTGGGATGCAGACGACAGTCGTGCAGCAGAGCACCGCGCCTGGGCCGACAAGGTGGGCAGTTCCTTCGCGTCCGACGCGCTGCCGGGCGGATACCCCAATCTGCTCGGACCTGATGAAGCGTCACAGATTGCCCATGCGTATGGTCCGAACACCGCGCGGCTGCTCGCTGTGAAACGCCGTTTCGATCCGCATCACGTCTTCAGCGCGACCCCGCTGCCGGACCCGGCGTCATGAGTCACGCAACCGCCCCTCACGACTATCAAGAACGAGACAAACCATTGAATCTGCGAAATCGGACGACTCAGGGCGCGGCAACCATCGGATTGCTCCTCGCCACCACAGTGCTCGCCGCTCCCCAGGCCATGGCAGCAAGTAAGGGCCCGAGCTCCGCACCTGTGAACAGCGTGACGTCCAAGCCGCTTGGTCAGCTCGGCCCCCTGACCGCCCTTGTCATCGAGCGCCTGCTGGTGAGCGACGACGTAGCGGCGTCCAAGTTCGGCACGGCCTCACCCATCGAAGACCCCGTTCGTGAGGCTCAGGTACTCGAGCAGGTTCGGCAGCAGGCCGAGGCTGTCGGAGTGAACTCGCAGGCGGCAGTGGCGATTTTCCGCGACCAGATCACCGCGAGCAAGGAAGTGCAGCGTGGACTGTTCGCCCGCTGGACTGCGCACCCGGACGAAGCACCTACGACGCGGCCCGATCTCAGTGAGATCCGGGGCCGACTCGACCAGCTGACGACGGCCTTGCTCGCGGAACTCAAGGACACGGAGTCCCTGCGCAACAAGCCGGTCACCTGCTCAGTGCAGCTTGCCCTGGCCGAAGTATCAGGGGCAGCGCTGGAGCGCCTGGACACGCTCCACCGTCAGGCGCTCAGGACAGCGACGGACTCGGTGTGCCGACCGGCCGGACTGGGCGAGCAGCAGAGCTGACCATTCCTCGAAGACACAGCTCAGCGGACCAGCCCCGGCGGGCCTCCCCCGCGGCACCCAGGTCATCTCAAGCCGCTTGAACGAGTTCTTCGTGCCGGGCCGGTTTCCGTCGGCGCGGCACGAAGACCTTCAAGACCTGCCACGACCACTGGCATTGCTGCACCCTTCGCGGCAGCCTGGTTTCGGCCGTCTTGCGCGCGACGTACGTCGTTTCGCAGACACGTAGTCGCTCCGGAAAAGGATGGCCATGTGCGCCGCCCGGCTGCTCAGCCGGGCGGCGCTTGCAATTGGACAGCGTCAATGGATCAGCCCGGTGGCGTGACAGCCACCGGGCTTTTGGACGCGGGAGCGTCTTGCTATGCCGAGACCCTCGGGGCTTCCGGTGATCAGGGCTGTAGTGCGGGGGTGGTCGTCCTCTGGCTGAGTTCGGGGATGGTGCGGGCTTTGAGGATGCCTTCGACGCCGTGGAGGAAGGTGTCGGAGATGAGTTTGGGGTCGAAGAGGCAGCCGGCTGCCATGGCGCCGTCGCGCAGCATGACGAAGTGACGGCCGGCAGCCTCGGCCGTGGTCTCGCTGCTCTGTGCCAGCAGGTCGGTGACGGTGGTCAGGAACCATTGCCGGTGGGCCAGGACGGCCTGGTGGATCGGGTGGGCGGGATCGGAGTACTCGGCCGCCGCGTTGAGGAAGGCACAACCGCGAAAGCCGGGCGACTGGATGCCGTCGGTGATGGTCCGGGCCACGGCGCGGACCTGATCGTACGGTGACGGGCTGCTGGCCTGCGCGGCCGCCACCCGCTCCCGGATGCCCTGGTCGGCCTGCCCGAGGTAGGCCAGGATGAGGTCTTCCTTGCTCGCGAAGTGCCGGTACAACGTGGCCCGGGTCACCTGCGCTTCCGCGACGATCCGGTCGATACCGACGGAATGGATCCCCTCGGCGTAGAAGATCTGGGTTGCCGTGTTCAGCAGCCGCGTCCGCGCCTCAGACACAACGCCACCTTCCCTACTCCGACTCATACGATCCATGTTACCAAACGGTAGAACGTTCAGTCTTGACAGTTGTCGAGGGACGCCTATCTAATGACGATAGACCGAACGTTCTATCCCCTCCATACTTGGTGCGTCATGACCTTCCATCGGTACATCGTCTTCCCGGTCTTGGCCTTGGCCACCGTCGCCGGCCTCGCAAGCGCACTGCCCTCCGTCGCTTCCCAGCTGTCTCCGGCTTCCGTGGACGTCCACCCATGCGAGTCCCACGGAGACACCGTGACCGTACAGCCGATGCACGCCACCCGCGGCGGCATGTCGAACCCCACCGATGACGCCAGACAGCAGCGCTACGACGGTCTCGTCACTGCCGCTGCGGCCAACGGAACGGTGGACGGCACCGAAAGTGACATGCTCTCGGGCGAATGCCCCTCAGTCGGCACAGTCATCCGCGCAGTGCCCGCAGATGACAGCGATGTGGCGAAGATCCTGGCCCCTGCCATAGATCGAGATTCCGACACCGGTGCGCGATTCGTCCGCTGGGCACTCCCCGCGAAGGAGCCACGCGTTCCTTCGCCGACCCGGAAGAACTCGCACAACGGACTCACTCAGGATGGCGTCCGTCCCGCCGCGTTCCCCTACTGGAAGCAGATCGATGCGCAGAGCCGACCGGAGTCTTCCACTGCTTGATGATCACTGCCCTTCTTAAGTTTGGCCACCCGCATGAAAAAGCCGCATACAGAGCGTAATCAGTCGTACCGCATTCACATGATCATCTTGAGGGGGGAACCCTCTTGGCATCCTGCTCCCCGTACCCCCCGTCACAGTCCCAGCCTGTTTTCGTCAGTGGGACAACTTGCGGCTCGCCTCCGGCCGTCTGGACTGCTTCGGCGATTCCGGCGACCAGTGGACCGGAACCGCGCAGCGTGACACCGTAGTGCTCCATCCGCCGTTCAATGGGCCGTTGCCGCCTAGAACGCCGATCCGCGTAGCGCACGTAGAGAACGCCTTGCCCGCGTTGGCGGTCGTCCAGCGGCTTCGGGCCGGGACCTACGAATCTCCGCCCTCGACGCCATCGCTCGAAGAGTGGCCCGCGGGACGTGCGGCGGCCTCGGGAGAAGACACGATGATGTCGCTGATCGTCCGGAGCGTAGACCGGTGAGGCGAGCAGGCAGCCTCGTGCGCGTCTGTTTCACTGGGGCTTGCTGCACGTGATTCCGTGTGGTGGTGCTCACCGTCCGCCCGCGACAGCCGGCAAGGCGCCTGGACTACTCCCCCATTGGGGAGTGCCGCAAGAACCTGCCGTTTCACAGGTCCTGGTGGGGCAGGATGCCTGATGGCTGCATCTCATCCCGGTGCGTGAGGTATCGCAAGAGGAGGCCACTTCCGGTGCTGAGCGATACGAAGGATTTCGTCGAACCCCCTCCGAACGCCGTCATGATCGGCACCGGCAAGGGTGGAGTGGGCAAGAGCACCATTGCCGCTCACAAAGCTGCTTGGCATGCCGCCCGCGGCGAGCGAACCTTGCTCATCTGTGTCACGGGCCAGGATGACGACGACTTGGGCATCGAGCGGTTCGGGCGAGGCATCCGTCCTGAAGGCCCATCAGTACTGAACGGGCAGGGTCTTTTCCGCGCGATCCAAGAGCGCACCCCCCTGGTGCCCGTGCGTGAAGTCCGCCCCAATCTCGACGTCGTCCCCGGCGGAGAAGCTGTTGGTGAGCTCCTTGCACTGCTGACCGCTCGTCTGCCGGTCGAGGGCATCGGCGTCGTCTCATCACTGGCTCGCGCTCTTGCTCCTCTGGCAGACTGGTATGACCAGATCGTTTTCGACAGTGCCCCTGAGCAGGACAGCCTTGAGCAGCTCGCTTTGGCAGCATGTCGTTGGCTCTTCGTGCCTACACGTTCCGACGACGCATCGATTCGTGGAATGCGGCGTATCGCCCGCAACTACAAGCTTGTACGCAAACAGTTGAACCCTCAGCTCCAAGTTGTCGGTGCTTGCCTTTACGGCTCGAATCCAAGCGCCACTCAACTGCACAGTGAGGTACGTGCCGAGATCATGAGGGAACTCGGGCCCAGTACGCCGATGGCGGCACGGGTAGTCGGGTACCGCGAGATGCCTGCGGTCAACGCCCGGAGGAAGGGCCTGACCTTCAGCGAGTACGCGGCCCTGCTGCCCACCAGTGCGAAAAGCTACGACGTCGCCGCCGGCCGGGCGGCACGTGCGGATGTGGTTCCGCAGTCGATCCAGCCACTGGCCGCCGAGATGGATCTGCTCAACTCCGAGATTGATGAGCTTTGCAGGAAGGCTGCCGCGTGATGGGCGGAGTGTTCGACGACGACCCGACTCAAGAGCCGATGGGGCAGGGCTTGCTGAGGGGAGAGCTGCCCGACGTGCTCCGAGAGGCTTCCGTTGTGGTGAAGGCTCCGGTCGGCACAACTCTGGAATCCATCCCAGCGCCTCGCCCACCAGCCGGCGAGGGAGACCTGAGCGCGCTGGAACGAGCGACTCTTGAAGCCTGTAAAGCGGGCATGAACAATCTGCACAACGCGTTCTGGGTGGCCGGCAAGAGTCTGGAAACCATGGCTGTCGGCAACCTGCACCGCAACGAGGGCTTCGACAACTTCGCCGAGTTCGTGTGGGCGAATTGGGAGATCTCCGAGTCTCAGGTCTACCGCCTGATGGACGGATGGCGAATCGGCGAGTCGCTCAGTCAGCTGGGACATCGTCCTCGGGAGTCGCAGGTGCGAGAGCTGACCGACATCAAGCGGACGGCCGGCGATGAGGCCGCCGTCGCGGTCTACGATGCCGTGGCCCGCTCGGACAAACGGGTCACGGCAAAGCTCCTGGGACGCGTCGCACGTCAGCTCCTCCCCCTCTCCAGAGACTTGAACCGCGCTCAGCTCGACGCACTGGTGCGAGAGATGCTCACTTCCCCACGTGATGCAGTGGCACCGGCTTCGCGGCCGACGCAAGCGGTCATCACCGGTGGTGAGGGCGACGGCGTCCAGACAGATGTCTCGCTGCGCGACTCCCCAATTGGGGAGTCGCGAGGGCGCCGAAGTGATGTCGGGGGCACTGGTGGGGCCCCCGGCGATCTGGAGCGGCTGGCGAAGGCACAGGCTCTGTTGCGTGAAGCCGCACAGGCTCTGAGCAAGCCAGTAGTCCGCAGAGCGTTGAAAGAGGCGCCTGGAGCGGCTTCATCACTGCTGGCCGATATCGAAAACGACCTGAACAGGATCGGTAGGGCGGCGGCTCGTCGTCCCGAGTAGCGCGGAGTGCGAGTCGGCTGGGCGTGGCTTCTTGTCCTGCTCGTGTCTTGGCACGACGGGCCGATCGTGCCGCGGTTCGCTGCCCGCTGCCCGCTGCCCGCTGTCACGATCCGTATCTGGCTCCACCAGTCTCTGCTCGGCGTAGCTCGGACTGATCGTGACTGGCGACATGGCCGGACGGTCATCACTCCACTGCTGACTCGGCCTCAGCCACACGGAGTGCAGAAGTCGATGGGTAAGGGCGCATGGCCGTCCTCGCGCCCCCATGGTGCTCTGCCTGTCTTCCTGTTGTTGTGGGAGACAACAACAGGAAGACAGCGGTAAGCAGACAAGGCGCAGCCTGCCAACCGAGGAGATCAGGTGGCCGCCTGCTGAGCGTCCCTGTGCTTGATGAGCTGGTCCAGCATCCTGTTGAACTCGTCGGGCGGCATCTTGTGGATCAGTAGTTGCGCCGCGAAGTGCCCGTCGTCGTAGGGAAACTTCTTGGGCAGACGGTCTGCCGCTTGCGCAGTACCACTGTCTTGTACAACCTGCGCGGGAACGGACGGCGTGGCGCTGTCCGCTTGCCCGGCAGACAGGTCCTGCTCTGCAGTGGCTGCCGGCTCAGACGGCGGCTCAGGCTCAGGCGATAGCTCAAGCTCAGGGGAAAGCTCCGGTGTTGCGGAGCTTTCCCCTGCTGCTGCGCTGCCGTCTGCGTTCACTGCCTCGTCGATGCCGACGGCGCCAGGTTCCTCCGCGGCGCGAGTGATTACGCCGTAATCACTCTCCTGCCGGGTTTGAGTGGTGGCCTCGCCCGCGTTGGACGTCGGTTGCGCTTTCGGCCGAGCTCGGGTCTCCTCATCTTTCCGTGCGCGGTCGGCCTTGAGCTCCTCCAGAGCGGCTTGCTGCTGGTCAGCAGGCTTGTTGCCGACAGCTCGCAATAGATCGATGGGCTCCTTGCCGATGCGGGCTTGGAGTTCAGGAGTCAGGTTGAGCAAGGCGAGCCGCTGTGAGACCCATCCCTGTGAGCGGTGCAGGTGCTTGGCGAGAGCTCGCTGACTGCCATGAATGTCGAGGAGGCGCTGGAGAGCACGCGCCTCATCCAGTTCTTCAAGATCCTGCCGGTGGATGTTGGCCACAAGGGCGGACTCAAGAAGCTCTTCGGGAGTGGACCCCTGCTCATCACTGACCATCACCTTGATGGTGGCGAGGCCGCCTTCTCGAGCGGCAGCAAGCCGACTGCTGCCGTCCACTACGACGTGGGTGGTGTCCGGTTCCAGATCGGCCTCTTGCCCCGGATTCGCCTTGAGGTAGGCGTCACGGTTCATGACCGTGATCGCCTGCTTCTGCCCGTGAGTTTTCAGGCTGCCCGCAAGGTCGGTCAAGTCTCCGAGGCTGGTGCGGGGGTTGTCCGGATTGAGGCTGATCCGGTGCACGGGGAGTTCAGTGGGTGGGGCGATCCCCTCGGTCGGAACGCCCGTGGCAGCGGCGACTGCTTGGCGCCGCGCACTGACCGGACGCACTCCCCCGCCGAAACGGCCTGCGCCGAGCTGGTCGGCCTTGCTCACGAGACCTCCCTTGCCAGTGCGCGCATGCCAACGGCCTGCTGAGATTTCGGGGCGTACGACAGCAGGGGCTTCTTCACCCGGACGGCTTCCTTCTGTTCCTTGAGGTCTCCGATGAGTCCTACGACCCTCGGGTCCTTTATGTCCACCCAGCCCTGCAGTGAGGAGGTGGCGATGTATCCACGACGAGAGTCGTAGAGGTTGACGACGATACCGAGGTAGTCGATATCGACTTTGAGGTCACCGCGCAGATCATCGATCTGCGTGGTGAGCAACTCATAGGCGTCGGCGGAGCTGTCTTCTGCTTGGACGACGATGAGAGCTCCGGACTGGCCGGGCTTCTCGCTGTCGCGTCGACGACCGTAGTAAGCGGCGGCGTCCATGCTCAAGCCAAGGCTGGGGGGGCAGTCGACGATGATGACGTCGTACTCGGCCTCAAGGGGAGCAAGTGCCCGCTCAAGAGCGGCTTCCCGGGCTCGTACCGCGGACAGGCGCACATCGAGCAAGAAGGCGTCATTGCAAGCGGGCAGGAGGTGGAGACGGCCCTCAAATGCTTCATCGTCGATAGAGATGATGAGGTCGCGCAGGTCGCCTTTGGGGTCACCTGCCATGTGGTTGGTGAGGCTGTCCCCACCCATCGGTGCAGGAGTGCCACCCAGTTGGTTGGTGAGGTGGCACTGCGGGTCGAAGTCGACCAGCAGCACTCTCTGGCCAAGTCCCGGCAGGTTCTCGATGTCGAGGGGATCGTTGTCCAGGCCGTCCTCGGCGTCGTGCACCTCGCTTGCACGCACGGCCTTGGCGAGAGCCTTGGCGACACGCGCCGGGTAAAGGGTGTTGGGGTCCTCCGCGAGCGCCTCGCCCAGGCCAGCAGTGATGGCGGTCTTGCCGACGCCACCCTTCTGATTGCACACGATGATGCGGCGGGTGATCGCGGGGCGTTCGACATTCGGGGCTGGATTGGTGTCCAGCCACAACTGAACGGACTGCGCCAGGCCCTGAATGAGCGAGACACGTCGGTCCGTGGCAGTTTGCCGGAACTGCTCCCACTGTCCGGTCGGCAGGAAGGTGGAGAACGAGTCAGCAGCAGCGGTGTCGATCGTGGCGCACGTGGAGGCCAGGTTGCACCAGTCTCTGATGCCTTCCTCCACGGCGACTTGGATCTCGATGCCGTGCTGGGCCGCTCTGATCTTCAGGTTTTGCCGGAGCCATCCCGGCAGCTTGGAGACGACCTTTTCACGGTCGCTGGAGGTGACTGGCGAACTCATGAGGACACCATACTAACGCTCTTGATCATCTACACCATCGACACGTTAGTTAGTGCAAGTTGCGGGTCTCCAGGGCGCCGTCTGGGTGATTACGGCGTAATCCTCCGTGGCTCACGAGTCCTGATCGCGCTGCCGACCAGGCCGCGATGCCCCAGGTTGTCGAACGCCGGGAGGACAACAGCTCCCGCGGGCCACGGCGTCCGACGCCGCTCCACTGAATAGCCCCCGCTACTTGAGTGATTACGGCGTAATCACCCTGCCGGAGCCCCTGCTGCGTCCGAGATGGTTGGGAGGCATGGTGGGTTCGCCTGCTCGCGTGTAGCGACGGGAAGCAAAAACGGCTAGCTCCACGCACACAGCGAGCTTTGATCGAGCGACCGCAGCCGGGGGCCCTGCCGCGTCATCATCAACAACGGCCTCAACTCCACGGCCCGCAGCGGAGAGGTGGGGATCGGACCGAACTGGTGCGCCGCGGAGGTACCCGAAGCGACTTGATCACCGGGTCGTCGCTCTCCCCTGGTGCGATCAGCCGATCTACCGAGGTCTCAACTCCGTCGAACGTTGCTTCCGGGCCGTCGCAAGTGATTACGCCGTAATCAGTCAGCCATCGTGGCTTTTTCCCTGAGCTTCGGGCCCTCGTCTCACGATGGTCAGCTCACCGTGGGGTCCCGGACCCGCTCGGCAGGAAACCGAAGGCGGTTGTGTCCAGTCTCGCTCAGTCGAGTCGTTTTCTCAGTGAGCCGAGTCGTTCGTTGCAGGTGGATTCTGGAGGGCTGCCCCTAGTGGGGCCTCAGTCGCTAAGGGCAACCCGCTCGGAGTCGGCGTCGAGCGCATCGAGCACTGCGTCGCCGTTCGCCCTCGCCCACTCGGTCAGCATGTGGATCGGATCGATCAGTGTCGCCCCGAGCGGGGTGAGCTCGTACTCGACGCGGGGCGGCACCTCGACATAGACGTGGCGGCGGATGAGTCCATGCGCCTCAAGCCGTCGAAGCGTCTGAGTGAGCATCTTGCGGGAGATGCCGCCGATCAGCTCGATCAGCTGCCGTGGCGCACCGGGCCCCTGTTGAGGCCGTAGAGCACGACCACCGTCCATTTGTCGGCGATCAGCTCGACCGCAAGACGCGCCGGACAGTCGGCGAGAAAGGAATCACCGGGACTAAAACCGCTCACGGAGCCAAAGCTACCTGCGCCGAAGGTACCTGCTGGTTCCTATCAGATTCATAGCCTGGGTCCTCTCCCCCTTCCAAAGCCAGGAGAGTCATGCGAGTCATCACCCAGCACACGCTCGGCGGTCCCGAGGTGCTCACCATCGCGGACGCGCCCGAGCCCCAGCCCCTTCCGACCGAGGTTCTCGTCCGCGTCAAGGCGATCGGGCTGAACCCGCTGGAGGCGCGCCTGCGCGCCGGCGAGTTCCCGCTGATCGGCAAGCCGCCGTTCATCCTCGGCTGGGACATCAGCGGCGTGGTCGAGGACGCCCCGCAGACGTGGCGGTTCCGGCCCGGCGACGAGGTCTTCGGGATGCCGCTGTTCCCGCGGGCGGTGAGCGCGTACGCCGAGGTCGTGTCGGCGCCGGCGTTGCACCTGGCACGCAAGCCGGCCTCACTCACGCACGTCCAGGCGGCGGCACTGCCGATCGTCGGACTGACGGCCTGGCAGGGCCTCGTCGACCTCGCCGGCGTGAGGGAGGGCGACCGCGTCCTGGTCCACGGCGGTGGCGGCGGGGTCGGCTACGTCGCGATCCAGATCACGAAAGCGCTCGGCGCGCACGTGATCACCACCGCCAGCGGAAGCAAGCGGAAGTTCGTCGAGGGGTTCGGCGCCGATGAGGTGATCGACTACACGGCGGTCGACTTCTCCAAGGCGGTCCGCGACATCGACGTCGTACTCGACACGATCGGCGGCGACACCGTCGAGCGGTCGCTCGAAGTGCTCCGCCCCGGGCGGTCACCTGGTGACGGCGGTAGCCGAGGAGGATTCGGAGCTCATCGCCAGGTACGAGGCGGCCGGCATGCGCTTCAGCGGCATCGCAGTCCAACCCGATCCGGTCGCCCTGCGAGGTCTCGTCGAACTCGTCGAACAGGGCAGGCTCCGGGTCCACGTGCAGGAGACCTTCCCGTTCCAGCGCGTCGCCGACGCGCATCGGCTGCTCGACGGCGGTCACCTCCAGGGCAAGCTCGTCCTGACCGTCTGATCCCGTTGTGGGGCCTGGCATAAGCGAGGCCCCACTGAGGTGTCCTCTGATTCCCCACGGGCCGGCTCCGGCCCTTCGTCTCAACGAACCGAGTCGACCTGTCTCACCCAACTCAGTCCACATAGGTCACCGCCGTGCAGATCCCCAACTTCATTGGGACAGGACAGGTTGCATCGTTCGCTATCCGTGCGCGCCGTGAAGTGGCCGGAGCTGATTACGACGTAATCAGTCGCGCTCACCCTGACCCATCGTCATCGCCCCCCATGCGAGAGCGCCGAGGCTGTCTCCCGCCCCACAAGTTGCTTCGGCCGACTGTCCGACGGCTGTCTGCCTCAGCAGAGACGAGCGATGCTGTCATGCGAGCTCCCCAGAGGGGAGATACAAGCAACGACGTGGCTCCGATGACACTGACACTTCGTCAACGGCGGCAGCTTGATCGACCACAGCAGATCCGTCGGTGGGAATCCGTTGGCTGACGCGGGTCCTTACGCCCAGAGAGGCGACAAGCACCACCGAGCAGATGTGCTTTGAACCACCAGCAAAGAGCATCCGAGGCCTCTCAAGCCTCGGTGACAATCGCTGCAGCAGCCTCCACAGCCGCCTGGGCGGCTTCGCTCAACCGACGTGCGCTCTGTGCAACCGGACCCGTCTTCAAGAGTTCCCGCACTACGGCCTTGATGTAGATGCTCAAGCTGACGAATTGCGTGGGCGTCTCACAGTGGGGGAGTACCGCCTCGACTTGGTCGAGCCAGAATTCAACGTCATCGTCGTCATCCAGCTCTGCGCGATAGTCCAGGAGTCGGCGCGCCACTGGTGCCAGAAGGTCATGGCGGCGAGCGGCTAGTTCCTCGGCTCGCCGGTCGGCGGCCGCCTTGCTGGCCGCCTGCCGCTCCGCGAGCATCACCGCCTCGGGCGTCCTTCGCACCGGCAGGCTCGGATCCGCAGGGTTGACCAACGCCGCGGCTCGCAACCGCATCGCCTTGTTGTAGGCCGCACTGGACGCATTCACTGCCAGCGCTGGAGCCAATTCAGCCCACTCAACCCCTGCTGCTCGGGCATCCTCGATTGCTCTGGATTGCCGCACATCTGCCTGCTCCCGCAGGTACTCCCACAGACGGACCCGTTCCAGTGCGGAGTCTCGCCGCGCATCGATGTTCCTCAGTGCTGCGGCGTGTGTTTCCAGATACAGCAAAGCTCCGTACAACTCATCATCGGCTGGCATGCGATGGATGTCGCTGTCTTCTGCGCTTTCATGATGCTGCCGCAGCCGTCCGACAACGGCAACGGTATCGATGGAGCCAATACGGACAGGCGTCTTGACCAGGGGTTTTGTGGGCGCGGGGGAGCGTCGGGCTGAGCGAGGCATACATCGCAGTCTGCCTTATCGCGGTGGATTCACAGAATGTGAATCCACGTCAGCGGGAGCCTTCCAAGTCGGAGGAGGGGGTTCTTCGCAGCGGACTGTGCCGAACGGCGCAGCCTCTAGTAGGGGTGACTGATCGTCAGCACGTCGCCTGCGTCAGGCAACGTCCTGGCTTGCTCGTCGGCAAGACCTCGTTCCACCTGCTGACCGCGTTTTCCTGACCGGCTCAGACCAGCGTGCTCTGAGGCATGGGGCCGCGGGCTCACCGGGTGGCACGATTGGTTCGTCGCCCGTCGCGGACGCGACTCCAGCCACGCCTGGCCCGGGCAGGGCCTCCAGACATCGTTCGCCTTCACTGAGATGGGACATCTCAGCTCTCGGAGCGAGAGCGAAGAGCTTCGGCCGGATAGGACCACTTCGTCCAAGCGCAAACGCTGGGGCAGCGGCCTCTGGTGATTACGGCGTAATCACCAGAGGCCGTATAGACAGCGACACGCTGACTGGACGGCTGTACCGGCTGAGGTTGATCAGGTGGGCTGCACGCGCAGTCGGCGTACGCGAACGTAATGCGCGGGGCTCATCAGCGTGCAGCGGGTAGGTGTGACCGGACGTAGTAGAGACCAAGGAGAAGCTGTGGCTCCCTACTCCGTCGCTGACGGAACCGTTGCGGGCGGGAGTCCGCAAGTCTCGGCGCTCTCCACGAAAGATCTCCCAGAGAGAAGAGTCAGGCCGGGCGACGGCGCAAGCTTGATGTCCTGGCGGGGGAGAACTGTGTAATGGCCCCAGAGCAACAGGCACGGCACTCTGTCGCGTTCACGACAGCACCGGCAGAGTCACCGTTTGAATGCTTCCGTCCACGCCAGGGCGGCCCTCGAACTCCGCGGTCTCGGAATCAGCGGCTCGAGTGACCAGGCGGCCGATGATCTGCCGTCCGTGCACCGTGCCTCGTAGAGAAAACAGGACCTGGTTCAGGGCGGCGTACTCTCGCCCTCCGCGACTTCACCCTTTAGTCCCATAGCCAGCAACTCGGCTTCTTCCAGGAGCTTGGCCTGCGGAGGGGGCTCGCACTCCTGATCCAGCTGGAAGCCGCCTGCACCGCCACCGACCAGATTGCCGGGGCGGTCGAAGACGCTTTCCCCCTTACCACCCGGACGCTGAAATCATCATCAGCTTCCCCGGCCTCGGCATCCATCTCTGCGCCCAGATACTCGCCTATCGAAGACGGCCGCACCAAGTGCACCGACGCCTGCAGTGTGAAGGCATATGCCGATGCCTCACCCATCACCAGGGCATCCGGCAGAGAATCGAGCATCACACGACGCTGGGTGAAGAACGACCGGCTCAACCACGCAGCCACCTCGGGGCCTTCGCCTCCATCAGGGCCTCACCCGGCGCCAAAACCCACTACCAACGCCGCCGCAACGATCACGGAGACTGGCACGCACCCACCCAGAGGGACCTCTTCACCCTCATACTCGGCCAGCTCTATCCACCTGCCCGATCTGCCCATGCGGCGGATCGCGGCTCTCTAAGGGCAACTCGCAGCAGTCCGCGGTGATCGCATACGCTGCAGCTGGCCGACGAGATCACCACCGAGCTGACCATGGGCGCGCTTCGACTAGCTCCTCGCGGAGGGGGCCACCCGCACCCCCAACCGGGTACGCCTGCTCAAAACGTTCCACCCCGGCCTTGAGCGCGTCCTGGGCCCACGCCGGGACGCCCAGCGGGGGCGTGGCTGCTGGAGCGCTACGAATCTCCGGCCGCCCTGCAAAAGCCGGTCGCCGCAAGCTGGTTGAGGCGATCCGGCACGGGGCTTGGCGCGTGGCCGCCGTGAGCTGGTCAAAGAGGTCTTCGACCCGCTCGAAGAGGAGACCGTCGTCGTCACGACGTCGTGATCCCGTCGCTGGTCCGTTCGCTCGTCGCCGTCCATGAACGGCGACGAGCCCTGGAGACACAGGTCGGACAACTGCTGGAAGCTCACCCTCTTCAGGCGGTCCTGACCTTGATGCCGGAGGTCGCGGTCAGGAGCACCTCAGTTCTGCCGCTCTCCGTCGGCGAGGTCGCCCCGGACGTCTCGCTCCTCAACGCCGCAATGGACCGCACCCTGGCGGCGGTCATGGCGGCCTGAGGGGGCCCTCAAGCCGCACGGACCTCGGTCGGCTGCTCCTCCATCGGCCCCCCGAACCCGTCTACCTGGTTGACCTCGTGGTGTCGTACTGCTCCCGCCAGTCTTCGGCCCGGCGTGGCCCGGGTCTACCGATGCTTTGTGCAGTGGAGCCATGCCGGCGTTTGGGCCAGGCTGCGCTACGTCATCCTCGACGAACTCGGCGGGCTCTGCGGGCTCGGTGAGCTGGACTGGTCCCGATGTGGCATCGGCTCGGTAATCAGGGCCCCAAAAGAGGGCTACTGGCGGGACCAAATCCAACCGTTCGCTGCCAGCCCGGATCGAAGACTCATTTGATCACCGACCGAAGCGGACTGCCCCTGTCCCAGGGCATCTCCGCAGCCAACGTGGACGACAGTCAGGGTCTGGTTCCGCTGGTACGGAGGGCATGCCGCCAATCCGGTCCCGCCTGCGTCCGCGTCGCAGGCGACCAGAAACGCCATAGCGACAAGGGCTACGCTACAACCATCTTCGCCGATGGCTCCACAGTCGCGGCATACACCACCGCATCGCCCACAAAGGCTTCAAACCCTCATAGCGGCTCGGCCGCCACAGATGGGTGGTCGAGCGAACGGTGTCCTGGCAGGCTGTCGCCGTCTGCATCGCCGCTAGGAGCGCAAGCCCGTGCACTCCTGGCCCTGGTGGGCATCGCTGCCCTCCTCATCGGCCAACGGCGCCTCACAGGGAGCCAATAACCTACTGGTCAGAGGCACTCGCCTCGGTCAGGATCCGCGCATGGACGAACCAGCCACCATCGCCTGGAAGTACGTGGCGAACCTCATCAGCGTGGAAGACCTGCCCATGTTGGCGGCCCACCTACTGACTGTCGGCCAGGACTCTCCTTCACTGCGCGACCTGGCCGGCCGTTCCCGACACGAGCACCCAGCAGACCTCCGCCAGCTCTTCGGGCACACCATGGAAGAACTCGGGATCCAGATCCCGGACTACGAGACCGCTGAACGTCGCTTCCTGCATCACATGGCGACAGAACTGTCCTCCGGTGCCCTGTCACCGAAGATCGCCGCACACCGAGTCTGGCAGGGGATCGAGGCGTTGACAGATCCTGAGCGGGAGTTCGTGGCGGCCGTGGGTCTGGAGTACCACCTCGACTTCATGTCCCCCGACGAGGTCCGGGCCTGGGAGAAAGCTGTACGCCTCACCGCAAAGAACCTGGCCGGAACGGCCTCCTCAGACCCGCAGTGACCCCAAACCACGCCCACCACTTGTACTGGGTCTAGCAGAAGCGGTTCGGTGATGTGGGTGTCTGCTTGATCGGTCGTTGGTGTGGGCATGGGGAAGCGTCAGTCGCGGCCGTGGATGGTGTCGGATGAACTGTGGTCGGTGATCGAGTCGTTGCTGTCCGAGCCGTCGGCGAGGCAGGTGGAGGGGCGGCCGCGAGTCCCGGACCGGCAGGCATTGTGCGGCATCCTCTTCGTCCTGCACACCGGCATCCAGTGGGAGTATCTGCCTCAGGAGCTGGGCTTCGGCTCGGGAATGACGTCCTGGCGGCGTCTTGCGGCGTGGAACGAGGCGGGTGTGTGGGACCAGCTGCATCAGCTTCTGCTGAACGCGTTGCGGTCGAAGAACCAGCTGGACTGGTCCCGGGCGGTGATCGACTCTTCCCACGTCCGGGCCGCCCGCCGGGGCCCAAAAGCGGACCCAGCCCGGTCGACCGCGCACGCCCGGGCAGCAAACACCACATCATCACCGACGGCCAGGGCATCCCGCTCGCGGTGTCGCTGACCGGCGGCAACCGCAACGACGTCACCCAACTGCTGCCGCTGCTGGACAAGATCCCGCCCGTGGCCGGCGTCGTCGGACGGCCGCGCAGGCGGCCCGACATGCTCTTCGCCGACCGCGGCTACGACCACGACAAGTACCGCCGACTGCTTCGGCAGCGCGGCATCCGGCCCGCGATCGCCGAACGCGGCCAGCCGCACAGCACCGGCCTGGGCACCTTCCGCTGGGCCGTCGAGACACCACCACCCAGCTGCACAGCATCCGCCGCCCGCGCATCCACCGGCAACGACGCGACGACATCCACGAAGCCTTCCTCGCACTCGCCGTCTGCCCAATCAACCACCGCCTCCTCCAGAGGCTTTGTCGGGGCCAGTTAGACCCAGCCAACGACCGCGTCATCGTCCTACTGGACAGAACTCGGAACCGACGGTCGGTCACCGGTTGGGACCGCGGCGGCACCCAGGGCTGACGGCATCTCGCCCAGGCGCGGCCGAGTCTGCGGATCGAGGCTCCTTGGCGACTCGGCGAGGTTCAAGAGACTCGTTCGGCAAAGACGAGCATCCGGCCGACAAAGCTGTAGCCAGCGAGTGGGGGCGTACATCCCGTGAGGCCATCGAGTCAGCGACTGAAGCAACCCTGGGTGAAAACGACCCGGGGGTGAAGGGAGCTTGGAGGGAATGCCTAGACCAGCTGAGCCGCGCCCACAGGTCAACCTCCTTCTTGCAGGACCGCGAGGCAGATAACGGAGCGCGTCAACAGGAACTCCGGGCAGCCGGGGGAGGGGGTAGGCCGGCGGACGCCCCGTCGGTCTCTCTGAGCCCGTTCGAGCACATGGAGAGGGTCTTCGGAAAAGCCCCAACGCACCTCCTGTTGGCTTCTTTCGGTCGCTTCGGTCGCTGTCAGGAAAAAACGCCTAGCCAGGGGGGCGGGGGATGCGGGCCCTCCGGTAGCTGGGCGGCGTTTGGGAACCTCCATCCTTCGGTCGCTTCAGTCGCTTCGATCGCTGGCTGGTGGCGAGTAGCGACTGAACGGGCAGCGACCCTCAAATCGCTGAGTCGCTGTTCGTGCAGCGGGGCAAAACCGCAGGTCAGAACGGGTCAAGCACAGGGAGAGCGACTGAAGCGACCCAGGCTTTGCATATAGGAGAAATCTTTAGTGTGCGTGTAGGCGTCATAGACTCCATCCTTCAGTCGCTTCAGTCGCTTTTGGATCAGCTAAGTAGCTTTGAGCTGCTGTTTTCCTCTGCAGAGGTGCTCAGCGACCGAACATGCTCCAGTCGCTGAGCCGCTACCTTAGTAGCTGCCAGAAGGACCGGTCGGTCTCATTTTCGACACGGAGTCAACGATGTTCCGCATGTACTGCACAGTCTCGCCGGTCTCATTCGCTACTCTGTGTTCGTCGTTGAGTCGCTTCGGTCGCTGGGAGGGAACGAGCATGGCTTCTGATCTGCAGCTTTTTCAAAGCGACTCAGTAGAGCCCGTGCCCCCTGCCCGTCCAGTAGCTGCGTCTCTGAACACTGCCCGGTGGTGCGCTCGCCGTGGCTGGCCCGTGCATCCCCTTGCTCCTGGCCGCAAGACACCCGTTGCGAACTGCGCCGACTGCCGAGGCGGCTCCCACCCACCGGACAGTTGTCCTTGTGTGCTCACGGGCGGCTGGTGTCATAGTTTTCACGCCGCCACCCTCAACCAGTCCCGCATCGAGGCTTGGTGGGGCCAGAACCCTGGTCTGGGAGTCGGCGTCTCCTGCGGCTCTGCTGGTTTGGTCGTCATCGACATTGACGCCCACGAGGTTGAGACCCCGCCCCGGGACCGGATCCTGCCAGGCATCCCTATCGGTGACCAGATCGATCTCACTGGTCTGGCCAACGGCTTCCATACCCTTGCCGTGCTGGCCGCCCTCCGCAACCAGCAGAGCCCCGCCGATGATGCGAGCACCTTGCGCGTGCGCACCCCTTCCGGCGGGCTTCACGTGTGGTACCGGGCCACGGGCCACCGCCGGTGGTTGTCTTCGGTCGGCTCCAGCCCAGCCCGGGCCCTGGCCTGGCAAGTAGATATCCGCGCTCAAGGCAGCTACATCGTTGCTCCCGGGACCACAACCAAGCAGGGCACCTATACCCCCGTGGGCGAGCCGCGAGAGCCGGCAGCCCTTCCTCTCTGGCTGGCTCAGGAACTCGCCCGTACCGGGCATCTGCCTGCCCCTACAATCCCTGCTCCTCGCCCCGTACCGCCGCGGGCCCAGCAGGCTGTGCTTGCCGCTAGCGGTGGATCAGACCGGGCTCAACGAGTCCTCAACGCAGTGCTCGCACCCGTTGAAGCCTGCGGCCAAGTTCACGAAGGGGCGGGATTCTCCGACGTCCTTAACCGTGCTGCCTTCACCCTCGGGGGCCTTATCGCAGCCGGGCGCCTCTCCCAGGAACAGGCGGAGCAGGCGCTCAAAGACACTGCGATCGCTGCGCGTCCCGGTCAGCAGTCGCGGATCGAACAGATCATTCGAAGTGGTCTTGCCGCAGGTCTCACTAAGCCTCTGGACACCTTGGGGAGGCGCCCATGACCTCTCCAGGACACGAGACGCTCTTTGAGTTCGATGCCGAAGCCGTCGCTACTCAGATCCGAAACCAGACTGCCACCGTGCCGTTGCCTTCCCAGGCCGCGACTGAAAGGCCGACTGGCGAGGCAACGGCACGGGGACTGTTGCCCGATACCCTGACGGACCGCGGCAATGCGAAACTCTTTGTGAAGCTTTACGCCAATGACTACCGTCATGTACCCAAGATCGGTTGGTACCGGTGGGACACCACTCGATGGCAGATCGACGAGGATGACTCCGTGGTGTGGGCTGCTGGCGACCTCGCCGAGAACATCGCCACCCACGACCCCCGTGGCTTGTTCACCACGACTGCGCTGCAGCAGCACCGCCGACGCGCCCTGTCCACCGCAGGCATGAACGCCATGTTGTCGCAGGCCCGTTCCGCCCCGGGGATGGTTCTCAAGCCCGATCGTCTCGACGCCGACCCCTATGCCCTGTGCACTCCGCAGGGGATTGTCGACCTCCGTACAGGACTGCTCACTGCTCCCGACCCGAACAAGGACTTTCACTCCCGTTCAACTTCCGTCGGCCCTCGGCAGATGCCGACTCCCAGGTGGATGCGTTTCCTCACTGACACCTTTGGTGACGACGCTGAAGGCCGGGAGATGATCAGCTACCTGCAGCTGCTGTTGGGGTACTCCATCACAGGAGATGTGGGCGCCCAGATCCTTCCCTTCCTCTGGGGTGAAGGAAAAAACGGTAAGTCAGTTCTCCTCGATGCCATCATGAAGTTGCTCGGTGACTACGCGGACGCCGCCCCACCGGGCTTCCTGATGGCCAAGCCCTTCGAAGGCCATCCCACCGACCTTGCGGAACTGCATGGCCGACGCGTCTACGTCTGCTCGGAAATCAAGCCGGGCGACAGGTTCGATGAAGCCCGCGTGAAACATCTGACCGGTGGCGACCGCATCAAGGCCCGCCGCATGAGGCAGGACCCTTTCAGTTTCCAGCCGACCCACAAGCTCTGGCTGCTGGGCAATCACAAGCCTGAAGTAGGCACGGGCGGGTTCGCCTTCTGGCGGCGTATGCGCTTGATCCCCTTTGAGCGTGTTGTGTCCGACGATCGCAAGATCGACAATCTGGCTGATCTTCTCGTCATCGAGGAAGGCCCCGGTATCCTGGCCTGGCTCATCGACGGCGCCCGCCGCTACCTTGGCGGGGATCGTGATCTGACCGGTCCTGAGCGTGTACGCATCGCCACGACTGCATATGCCGAAACCGAAGACCATACAGGTCGCTTCTACGAGGAGTGCTGTCAGTTGGGGCCCGATCTCAGAGCCGAACAGACGGCGCTCTACGCGGCTTACAAGATCTGGTGTCAGAATGAAGGTGCGCAGTTCATCTCTTCGCGCGCGTTCGCCTCCCGTACCCGTGAGCTGGTCGGGCTGGCCTCGCCCAAAGAGATGATCCTGTCCAACCAGCGCAAGTACTACCCGGGCATCGGACTGCTCACCGACGAGGAGAGGGGCACTGACGCATGAGCTCCCTGATCAGCGCGGACGAGATCAGCCACGAGACGGAATTCGTGTGGCTGGAGGACATCGACCAGCTCGACTACGTGCGGCAGAGTCTGGATCGCCTGCCCACGCGTAAGGGCAAGCCTCCGTACCACCGTGACGGGCGGATGGTGGGCTATGCCATCCTGGGGCCGGCTGCCAAGCCCTCACGGGCTTCTGGCACATTCCGGCGCCGTGTCTTCTGGCTGCTGCCCCATGATCGGGACAGTGAGCCTGACGGGCTCTACGCGCGCAGCGCTCCTGCGGAAGCTATCGACCCTCGTACCCTCCAGCCCTGCGTGAAGGGCTACAAGACGGAACGGTCGGAAGGTGGCCCGCCCTCCCGCGCCATGCAGGAGCTGGGCATAAAGCTGCCCCTCTAGAAGGCCGCGCCTGGTGCCCGCGCGGATGAGCGTTCCGCGCGGGCGGGATTGCCCCGGACAGGGTCTTTGGGTTCAGCAGCTTCCTGCTTCGACCCAGGAGAGTAGATCGTGAGCATGAGGCTTGCTGGGGGAGCGGGGAGTGATGAGTGGGCCATCCCTCAGTCGGCGCCCCAGGTGGCGGCGCCGATTGTGTCCGACCCGGCCGACGTTGTCCGTCTGCTGCCAGGGCCCGCCGTGGGAGTGTCCGGGGGCATGATCTGTTGGTTTGCCGGCTGGGGCCCCTCTTGACGGGCCCCAGCAACGTGCTGGGCACAGGCGATGGTGGAATCGTCCGCGACGCCACCCCTGGTCGCCTTCCGTCTCCACCTGGGACGGCAGTGCGGTGAAGACCCTCTTCCAGATGCCGTCGGCGACCTACCTTCGCACCGGTTGCGGACGTCTTTCCACGCGCCGAATCCTGCGGCAGATCCATGTGCGGGCAGCCTGAGAGGTACCGGAAGGCGACTGTGTCGATCACCTGACGGTGATCTCGTCACCGCCCGCGCCGCTTGGGCGCCCGATCGAGTAACAGTGGCTCGATCCGTGCTCATTGGGCGTCAGACAACGGCACACACAGATCAACAGTGCGACGATCCGAGGGAAACGCCGTGGCGGCGGGGCGGGCTTGGGGTGAGCCCCATCGTGGCGAGGACGATCTGCGGGACTGTCCGCTCGCTCTGATGCGTCGCGTTCCCGTGCCCGTGCGCTGCTCCAACGAGTAACCTTGGAGTGGGTCCGGCCATTGGGACTCGCGGAGACGTGAAGGGTGTTCACACGCCCAAAGGCAGTAGGCCGCCTGCGCAAGCAGGCGGCCTACTGCCCATTCGTAGGGACTACGTGCGCTGCCAGTGCGAGCGCGTTTCAGCAGGTCAGCGCATTTCTTCGGTAATCTGCTCGTGCGCTGTCTGGCCTCACTGGGCCCGTCCGACATGCCTGTATCGCCGTGATCAGCTGGAACTTGGGACTGTGCAGACTCGCCGCGCTGTCGGCAGAAGCACTACGGATGCAGGCGACGTGCGTCATCAGGTGTTCCGGCCGTTTCATGTCGGATCGCAGCGTCGGCATTTCTGAGAGAAGGTCGTGCTGGACCTGGAGGAGAACTTTTCCACTGCCAGGGAGTCCGGATCCTCGGACTGCGAAGTGACCGCTTCTCAGCGGACCTTCCGTACACGCGTGACGCTGAAGGCGCCGAGGAGCCCGAACACGGCTCCTCCCAGAAACAGGCCTGGGTAACCGAATGCGCCGATGATGCCAGGGGCCGCGATGGGAATGATCGACTGGGGCAGGGACTGGGCGAGGTTGGCGACGCCCAGGTCCTTGCCGGCGGTTTCCTCGTCGGGCAGGACGTCCGCGAGAAGGGCGAGTTCGACGGCGAAGAAGGCGCCCGTTCCCGCGCCCAGGATGACTTGCCCGAGCAGCAGCATGGGTATCGACGTGGACAGTGCGATGAGGGCGAGGCCGGCGGTCGCTATCAGGGATGCGATGATGACGAACGGCTTGCGGCGACCGACCTTGTCGGAGAGCCAGCCGAGCACCGGGGTGACGAGGAGAAGGCCTACCGCGTTGGCGAGTACGGCCTGGAAGACCTTGGTCGGCGCTTCGGCGTCACTCACGTCGAAGTTCTCTATGAGGAAGTACGTGAGATAGCTGGTGGCGGTGAACTGCGTGGTGTTGAGGAAGAATCGCGTCAGCCAGGCCCAACCGAGGTCGGGGTACCGGCGCGGGTTGAACACGAAGGAGCCGAACAGGGCCTTCATGTCGAAGCGCTCGGCCGGGCGTTCGGTCCGGGTTCGGTCCTTGATCGGAGCGACCGCACCAAGCATGAGCACGAGTCCGAAGAGGCTGGGAACGAGGACTTGCAGGGTCCCGATCGGGAAAAGCTGCACCAGGAACGTCGCGCCGACCCCGCCGACGTTCTGAGCGAGGCTGATGAAGGAGGCGACGCGACCGCGACGATGAGGTTCGACCTGATCAGGCAGCATCGCTATCAGGGCAGCGAGGGCAAAGTTCAGCCCGATCTGCGCGAGGCTCCAGCCGACCAACACGAACAGGACGTTCGGCGCGTACGCGATGACAGCGACGCCTGCGTAGCTAATGAGGGCCCCGGCGAGGATCCATGGCTTGCGCATCCCGTGCCGGCTCATGGTCCGGTCGGACAGCCGTCCGGCAAGCGGGTTGGTGACGAACGAGAAGAAGGCGCCTACCCCCAGGACGAGCCCGAGGTTGGCCGCCGAGTCGGCGCGGTCGAGTTCGCGCAGCCGAAGGGCGATGGTGATCGCCAGGGGCGGTACGAGTGCGATTGCCCAGCCGAGCAGTGCGAGGGGTATCGCGACGGCGGGGTACTTGGACCGCGGTCCTGCGGTGTCTTGCTGGGGGATGGGCGCTACCGAGGGTCTTCCACCGGTGCCCACAGTGACAGGTGTGCTGCTTGATTCGTCCACATCAAGGTCCTCTGAACTGAGGTAGACGCGGCGGGTGCGTCAACTTGGGCGAACCGTAACATCGAATTGTTCCGAGTGGAACTTTTTCGTCATGGGGTGTTCGAAGCCTCTTCCTGGCCTGCCTGAAGTGCTGCCCGGTCTCGTTCGGCGGCAGTCGGCGGCGGTCAGACGTGACCGGGAACCGCAGTGGTGTCCGGCTCCAGCAGGTGTTCCAGCAGGGCCATACCGGCGGACATGTCCGCTTCGGCGTCGAGCAGTGCCTGTGTGGACAGGCCGTCCATCGCCGCCACCAGCAGCGATGCCGCGGTGTCGAGGGGGATGTCGCTGCGCAGGGTCCCGCGGTCTCGGTGGAACTGGAGGATGAGCCGAGCCTCCGCGCGGATGGACCGGTAGCGGTCGCGGAAGAACTCGCGCGAGCGGCCGTAACCCGGTTCGAGCGCGCGTGCCACCATGCTGTGCCGCAGAGCCATGAGGCCGGGGGTCTTGAGCACGTAGTTGGCGGCGAGCGCGGCAAACCCGGGTTCTAAACCGCTGTCGTGAGCCGCGGCCAGTGCCTGCCGGTCCTTCTCTCGCAGAACCTCGAGAAAGAGATCCTCGCGGGTCTCGAAATAGCGCCGCAGTGCGGCATGGCTCACACCGATGGCTTCACCGATCGCGCGCAATGACGTGCCCTCGAACCCGAGGTCGGCGAAGACGTCGACGGTGCGGTCGAGGATCTGCTGGCGGCGGAGAACCCCCTTCGGGTAGCGCCCCCTCGACCCGGTACCTGACAGCGGAGATGCCTTTATCCCGTCTTCGGTGGTCATTTTGGGCGGCCCTTCCATCGCTTGGTGTGCAGCGGTCCCAACCCTAGCGAAACTAAAAGTTCCAGGTGGAGCTTTTTGGTGTTAGCGTGCGGACATGTTTGACGACGACTCCCAGGCGCAGCTCCGCATCGGCAATGTGGTCAGCTCCCGGATAGCCCCGCACCTTTTCCGACGGACCACGCCGCTGACGGTGACGGCGTGGGAGGTCCCCGACGAGCCCGTTCCCTTCTCGGAAGCCGTCACCCAATCCTTCGAGCCGTTCTCGGTCGGGCAACGGTGGAGCAAACCCTGGGGTACGACGTGGTTCCACGTCACGGGGGAGGTGCCCGAGGGGTGGGGACGCGACGGCACGACCGTGCAGATGCTGGTGGATCTGGGATTCAGCGGTCTGCTTCCGGCATTCCAGGCCGAAGGCACGGTGTACCGCCCCGACGGCACCATCGTGAAGGGCATCGAGCCCTTCAACCACGCGATCGACGTCGACCCGGGCCAGACCACGGAGATCGACTTCTATGTCGAGGCCGCATCCAATCCCAACCTTCTCGAGCACTTCTTCGTGACGACCCTGGCCTCGGCGGCCGGGGGAGCACCGCTGCCCTCGGGTTTCGCAGCGCCCACCAGGTCCCACACGGTTCACCTGGGCGACAAAGCCACAGCGGGCACTGACCCGATCTACACGCTGCGCAATCTGGCCCTGGTCGAACGCGATTTCGCCGTGGACTCGTTGCTCCACGACGTCTCCGTACTCATGGGGCTCATGGGCCAGCTCGACCCTGCCTCCCCGCGCCGCGCGGCGATCCGCCACGCCCTCGAGCGGATGTGTGACGTCCTCGACCCCGATGACGTGGTCAACACGACCGCAGCGGCAGCGGCCGAACTGAGCGAGGTTCTGTCCTCACCCGCCCACTCAAGTGCGCACTCGATCGTGGCCGTGGGGCACGCGCATCTGGACTCGGCCTGGCTCTGGCCGACCCGGGAGACGGTCCGCAAGGCGGCACGCACGTTCTCCAACGTGCTGACCCTGATGGACGCCGACCCCGACTTCGTCTTCGCCGCCACCAGCGCCCAGCAGTTCGCCTGGGTGAAGCAGTTCTACCCGGAACTGTTCGAGCGGATCAGGGCCCGGGTCCATGAAGGCCGTTTCATCCCCGTGGGCGGTATGTGGGTCGAGAGCGACACCAACATGCCGGGAGGCGAAGCCCTCGTACGGCAGTTCCTGCTCGGACAGAACTTCTTCCTCCGCGAGTTCGGCGTGCTGTCCCGCGAGGCATGGCTTCCGGACTCGTTCGGTTTCACCGCGGCGTTGCCGCAGATCGCGCGCGGGGCCGGCACCGACAGCTTCCTTACGCAGAAGCTCTCGTGGAACGACACCAACCGGATGCCGCACCACACCTTCCTGTGGGAGGGACTCGACGGCACCCGCATCTTCACCCACTTCCCGCCGAACGACACCTACGGCTCCGACCTGGGCGCCGGCGACCTGGCGAAGGCACAGAAGCAGTACGCCGAACGGGGAGCCTCGAACACGTCCCTCACCCTCTTCGGCTGGTCCGACGGCGGCGGCGGCCCCACGCCGGCGATGCTGGCCGCCGCCCACCGCAACCGCAACCTCGAAGGCGCCCCTCGCGTCACGCTCGGCTCCCCGACGCGCTTCTTCGACGAGGCCAAGGAGACGCTGGCCGAGCCTGCCGTGTGGTACGGCGAGATGTACCTCGAGGGACACCGTGGCACCTACACGAGCCAGGCCAAGACAAAGCAGGGAAACCGGCGCAGCGAGCATCTTCTGCGCGAGGCCGAACTGTGGAGCGCGACCGCAGCGGTCCGCGGGCTGATCGACTATCCGTACGACGAACTCGAGTCGATCTGGCAGACGGTCCTGTTGCAGCAGTTCCACGACATCCTCCCCGGATCGGCCATCGCCTGGGTGCACGACGAGGCTGAGGAGCTTTACCAGGAGGTAGCGGCCCGCCTGGAAGTCCTCATCGAAACAGCCCAGCGCGCCCTTGCCGGCCACGGCACCGAGCGAGTCGTCTTCAACGCCGCCCCGGTGACAGCTGGGAGCAGCCCTGCCCTGGGCGCCGTGATCGCCGACTCGTCATCGAAGGACTCCGCGGTCGTGCCCGTCCGCACCGACTCCGGGTACACGCTGCAGAACGGTCATGTCACTGTGCGTTTCACCGCGGAAGGGCTCTTGATCTCGTACGTCGACCGCAGAACGGGCCGGGAACTCATCGCCCCGGACCAGGCGGCCTCCGTCCTGCAGATCTTCCGCGACATCCCCAACATGTTCGAGGCATGGGACATCGACCGCGCTTACCAGCGTTCGATGACCGAGCTGCGGACCCCGGACTCCGTGGAGATCACCGAACACACTCTCGAAGTGAGTCACACGTACGGCAAGTCGTCGATCGTCCAGCGGTATCGACTGGCCGAGAACGACAGCGAGCTGCAGATCGAGACAGTGGTCGACTGGCACGAACAGGAGAAGCTCCTCAAGCTCGCCTTCCCGCTGGACCTGCGCGCCGACGAGGCGGCCTCGGAGATTCAGTTCGGCCACGTCCGGCGTCCCACGTTCGTCAACACCTCCTGGGACCATGCGCGGTTCGAGACGGTCGCACACCGGTGGGTGCATGTGGCGGAGGGCGACTTCGGTGCCGTGGTCGCCAACACCTCCACCTACGGCCACGACATCACCCGCACGGTCCGGGAGGATGGCGGGACCACCACGCTGGTGCGCGAGTCGCTGCTCCGAGCACCGAAATACCCCGACCCGGAAGCCGATCAAGGCGTCCATGTGCTGCGTACCGTCCTCGGAGCCGCTGAGGGCGTCATCGACGCGGCGTCCACCGGGTACCGGACGAATCTGCCGACGCGAGTCCTGCCCCAGGCCGGCCAGGGTGTTGAGCCTGTGGTGACCGTTACCGCGGCTTCCGTCTTCGTGGAAGCGATCAAGCTCGCCGAAGACCGTTCCGGCGACCTCATCATCCGTCTGTATGAAGCGGGCGGAGCACGCGCCCGGGCGGTCATCCAGCCGAACGTCGACTTCACGACGGCTTGGCTGACCGACCTGCTCGAACGCGACGCGGACCGGCAGACGTGGCAGTCCCAGGAGACCATTGAGCTGGATCTGCGGCCCTTTGAGATCGCGACGCTGCGCATCGGACGAGCCCGGTAGAGGCAGGATGTGCCGCCCGCTTTCCGATCGGGGACTTGCCGCAGCTGGGCACGTCCATGTTGTCGAGGCGTCACGGGCTCTTCCTGACGGAGACGAAGGCCGATTCGGCCGGGAATGCCCTTCCAACGCCGTCGATGCGGACCGATGGATTCGCGGGCGGCACCCGTGTGGTGCCGCGCGAGCGATGTGCCGCTGACACCGTCGCATGCGTGCTCATCTCGGCAAGTCGCCGTGTGGCGGTTCCGAAAGGTGTCGGTTCAGGAACGCCACGGCGCCGGCGACACCGTACGTCTGCTCACTCCCATGCGTCTGTCCCTCGTGTTCGACGAGTACGACATGGGCGCCCCCCGCGCGATAGTGCGACGCCAGTTCTCGTGCCGCTCCGACCGGGAGGAGTTCGTCGGCCGTGCCGTGGTACATGTACACAGGCGCTGTCGGCGTGCCTCCGAAGCCGACCGGACTGGAGCCGCGAGCGAAGCGATGGAACGAACCCTCCGTGACAGATCCCGGCCAGGCTTCGAACTGTTCCAACCTCACGCCGTGCGGCCCGGATGCGACGGCGTCGCCGGCGCATCCGTGAGCGACCGCATCCATGTATCCCCGCGCCGACGCGTTCAGGTACCGGTCGACGTGAGCCTGCGGGTATGCGTTCCTCAACGCGGCGAGCCCGAACGGCATCCAGCTGGAGAAGACCTGACCGCTTGTGGCTTTCAAGGCCGCGTTGAGGTCGGCGGGAACGCCACCCTCGACGATGCCGCTGATCTTGAGTTCAGGGGCGTAGCGAGACTGCTTCTGAGCGGCCGAGGCCGTGGCGAAGCCACCCCCGGAGTAGCCCCACAAGCCGATCGGTGCCCGGCGGTCAACAGAGGCGGGGCGGAACGCGCGGGCCGCGCGGATGCCGTCGAGGACACCGTGGGCGGCCGCGGCTGCGCCGAGAAACTCCGACCTGGGGCCCTCATAGTCAGGAACCATGACCGACCAGCCGCGTCGTACGGCGTCCGCGACCTGTCCACGGTCAAAAGCGGCCTGCCCGATGGTGGTGTCGGAAATCAGTGAGCCCGCCCGCAGCGTGTACGACGGGGCGCAGAATGTGGCCAGTCCGTCCGCGGGCGGCTGGTAGGAAACCAACGGCCTCGGTCCGGCCCCCGCCCAGGGAGCCATCGGAATCAGCAGCGTGCCGGCCGTGGCGGTCGCCCGTCCGGCGTTGTCACGGGTCTTGTACAGCAGTTGCCACACCTGGGCCGGTGCCGGTTCCGCCAGCGCGTCGGCGGGCAGGTGGCGCGACCGCAGCACAGTGCCGTCCGGCTTTTCCTGCAAATGCGCTGGTACGGCGTAGAACGGATCACTATCCGGACGAGACACGCCCACCGGGGGAGACGACGATGACGTGTGAGCGCTCGCCAAGGCGGTGGGCCCGATCGGTACCGCGGTGAGCACCGCCCCCGCCACCGCTACGACCGCATAGCGCCAACGTCGTCGTAAACGTGCCACCATTCCTCTTCACTCCCAACGTAATCAGTCGGACGACCGACGGTGAAACCGTGGGCATCATTGAGCACGTGCTGTCAACGCAGGCGGGTCGCCGTGAGTCCGCCGTCCACGTCGAGCGTCGCCCCGTGGACGAACGCCGCCTCGTCGGAGGCGAGGTAACGCACGGCGTAAGCGATGTCGATGGGGCGCACGGGGACTCCGGCGGGAGTCGCCTTCGCCATCTCCGTGAGCACGGCCGCGCTCGCCGCCGTACCCGTCGTCGCCGTCGCCCCCGGCGCCACCGTGTTCACCCGGACGCCGCGCGGCCCGTACTCCGCCGCCCATGCCCGCGTCAGCTGCTCCACGGCAGCCTTCGTCGCCGGATATAGCGCCTTGAACGGGACACCTACGCGTGCCATCCAGGAGCCGATGTTCACGATCACTCCCGATCCTCGTTCGGCCATACGAGGTGCCAGGCTTGCGACGAGAACGTGCGGGGCACGGATGTTGGTGGCCCACAAGGCGTGCATCTCGTCATCGGTGACGTCGGCGGTGAGGAAACCTGGGTATACGCCTGCGTTGTTGACGAGGATGTCGATTCGGCCCCCGAGTACGTCCTGAGCCTGCTCCGCGAAGGCGCGGATGGTGGTGGGGTCGGCCTCCAGATCGGCGGTCAGTGCGTGAGCCCGGCCGCCGGCCTGGAGGATCGCGTCCGCGACAGCCTGCGCCCGGTCTGCGTTGCGCCCACTGATGACGGTGTCAACGCCGGAGGAGGCGAGGACCCGGGCAATGGCCTCGCCGATCCCTCCTGACGAGCCAGTCACCAACGCAGTGCGACCAGCAAGCGTGGTGTCGGCCGGGAGGGAGGCGAGGAGCTCTTCGTTGGTTGGCATACCTTGATCTTCGGACCGCGGACCGTGCCGGATCTTGCCTGAGACTCTCATCGCCTTGCTCGATCCCGCCGCACGTCGGGGCCTGGACGTATGCGGTTGACTATGGCGTATGGACGAATCGACGAGTGGGCGGCTCGACCAGGTAGCCGACGTCATCCTCCGCAGAGCCGACAACCATGCGCTCGCCGGCAGGCTGGGGTTCCGGCTCAGTCGCGTCACCGCTGCCACTGGGCTCGGCTATCAGCGTTACAGCCCCTCTCTGTCCGTCGTAGCCGCCGGACGCAAGCGCACCATCATCGGCGACGACGATCGCGCCTGGGGGCGTGAGCGGTTCATCATCACCCCTGTCGATCTTCCCGTGGTGGCAGCCGTGGTCGAGGCCGAAGAGGAACGCGGTTTTCTGGCCGCGAGGTGGCAACTCTCCCCGATCCTGGTCGCGGAAGTCGCAGCGGCGATGCCCGGCAACGGCCAGCCGCCCGCTGGCATGGATCGGCTCGGCACATGGACACAGCCGCTCGCTGACGCGTTTGCCCGGCTCATCTCACTCCTCGACGAACCCGAACACATGGCTTTCCTGGGGCCGTTGGTGGCGCGCGAGGTCATTGTGCGCCTGCTGCAGACGGACCAGGCGCCCAGAGTCCTGGCGGCGGTGGCCGACAGCGATGCCGTGGTGCCCCGGGCCGTGGCCCTGCTCACCGATCGACTGGATGAGCCGTGGACGGTCGACGCGCTCGCCGCCGAGGTGCGCACCAGTCAGCCGACGCTCTTCAGGCGGTTCAAGGATGCGACGTCCATGACGCCCATGCAGTACCTGAAGCGGCTGCGTCTCGGAGAAGCCCGCCACCGGATGGTCGTCTTCGGGGATTCCGCGGCGCAGGCCGCATCGGCCGTCGGGTACCGGAGCGCCTCTCATTTCTCCCGCGACTACCGCCACCTTTACGGTGAGACGCCTGCCGCTGACGCTGTGCGCACCCGTCTGCAGCTTCGGACGTGGCAAGAGGGGCGCCTGCCGGCTGCCGGCCTCGACGGCCTCACCCTGGGGGGCACATGACGATCTTCCCCACGTGCTGCGAGCGAGTTCCTCCTGCGCCTAGCCATGACCTCGTCCTGCGCTGGCAGTGCGAGGGCACCTGGGCCAGGATCGTCATCCGGCTTCAGGCTGAGGCCGACGCAAAGGGCCTGATCACCTGGGTGTGAACGTTGAGTCCACGGTCTGCCGGGCTCACCGGTACGCCGCCGGAGCGTCGAAGAAGGGGATCTGCAGCGGAGCCGCCCGGTGGCATCGCCGTCGAGCCGGCCTGTCACGGTCTCGGATGCTCGCGGGGTGCGCTGACCACCAAGATCCAGCTGGCGGTCGAGCAGGGGCAGTAGCCCTTGTCCGTCGTGATCACAGCCAGCGGGGCGACCCGCCACAGTTCGAACCGGTCTTGGAAACGATCCGGGTCCCGAGGCTGGGGCTCGGCAGGCCGCGCAAGCGCCCGGACCGGGTCCGGGCCCGAAAAGGCGTATGACTCCCGCAGCAATCGCTCCTACCTGCGCAGGCGCGGGATCAGGGCCACCGTCCCGGTACCGCCGTCGCTACTCGTCATGACGAACTCGCCGTCCGTTTCGAAGCGAGGATGCTGGTTGCAGCCATCAACGAGTGGCTATGGCCAGCACTTTCACACCAGCCCTAGATCTGTGCGCTGCCGCCGTCGACGGCGAGTTCGGAGCCGTTGAGGTAGCTGGAGGCGTCAGAGGCGAGGAAGACGGCTGCTGCGGCGATCTCCTCGGGCTCGGCCAGGCGGCCGAGGGGGATCACAGCACCGGTGGCGACGCGTTCGTCGGCCGCGATCAGGTCGGCCAGGCCCTGAGTGCGGGTGCCGCCGGGCGAGAGCATGTTGATGCGGTATCCGCCTGCCCCGGCGCCGTGGGCGAATCCGCGCACCAGGTTGCGGAGCGCGGCCTTGGTCGCCCCGTAGACGGGCAGGGTGGGCTGCGGTCGGGTGGCGGCCGAGGATCCGGTGAAGATGATCGACGCTCCCGAAGACAGCAGCGGCAGCGCCTTCTGCAAGGTGAACAGTGGGCCCTTGACGTTGGTGGTGAGCATGGCGTCGACCTGTTCCTCGGTGATCTCCCCGAGCGGGGCGACGATCCCGATCCCGGCGTTGGCGACCAGGACATCGATGTGGCCGGCCTGGTCGGCGACCGTCGTGTAGAGGCGGTCGAGATCCTCGAGCTGGTCCACGTCGCAGTGGATCCCAGTCACCTGGGGACCGAGTTCGGCCTCGACCTCGTCGAGCTGTGCCTGGCGGCGACCGGTGACGAACACCCGCGCGCCCTCGGCTCGGTACGCCCGTGCGATCGCCCGGCCGATGCCCGCATTTCCGCCGGTCACGACCGCGACCTTGTCCTTCAGAACGTTCATGGTTGCTCTTCCCTAATTTTTGTCTGCCTGGTCAATAAAACAGTTTTTGACCAGACGGGCAATAACTGGGTCAGAGGTGTGACCGACGCCATAGGTGGGGGAAGGGGAGCCGTGAAGGCTCTATGCCTGCGCGGGATCCGTGTCCGCCCGGCCGGGCAGCACGCGAAGTGCGTCGAGTGCTACAGCGGTGACTGCCGTACGACCGACCCCCGCCCGGCCGAGCAGCTCCATCCCCCGGATGACGGCGACGAAGTACATCGCCAGCGACCGCAGGTTCGCGTCCGCCGGGAGATCGCCGTTGCGCTGGGCGTCCTCAAGACAGTGTGCGTAGATCCCGGCGAGCTCCTCGATGCCGGCCCTGGTGACCGTCGAGAGCTGATCCTGCTCGCCGGTCGACTCGACGAGAGCACGCGTGGCGAGTGAGACCCGACTGTCGCCGCGGCTGAACTCGATCGCCATGCGCAGCATGTGGCCCCGGATCCGCTCCAGTGGGGACGCGTCACCGTGCTGGAGCGCTTCCGAGACGGCCCGCGCCGCCTCGTCGTGATCCTCCGAGAGTGCCCGCAGGAACAGCTCCCGCTTTCCGCCGAACGCGTTGTAAAGGCTCTGCTTCCCCAGCCCGGTCGCCCGCACCAGATCGTCGAGGGTCGTGGCGGCGAGGCCGTTCACGCCGAACACCTCGCTGGCACTGCTGATGACGTCACGTTCTACGAACTTACGGGGACGTGGCATGTGCCTCAGAATACGTTATTGACTGTATGGTCAAATAGTCATGTAGGAACAAGATCTACTTTCACAACAAGCCCCAGGCAGCCTGGTGCAAGGGGAACGTCGCAGCGATGACGAGTCGGATCTCGGCTTGGCGAGCCAGGGAGATGAGCCGGCGGAAGTGCGCGGGTCTGCATCGCGGATCCGTCCACCTGAGCGTCGTGCAGGTACAGACGGCGCACAACGCCTTCCGGGGCGGCGGAGCGGATCTGTTCAGCGATGTCCTGCACGTGGTCGAGGACCTCATGCGCGCGCTGGCCTTGCGCTCCGCAATCGATCTTCGGGCCGCTGCTGATGGCAAGCACCTTTGCGCCGCGTGCCCGGGCGATCTGAACTGCCGCGAGGCCGACTCCGCCGGATGCCCTTGAGATCAGGGCGGTCTCGCCCTTTCGCAGCCGGCCCCGCTCGATCATGCCGAGAGCTGTGCCATAGGCGGTCTGCGCGGCGAGTTGAGCGTTCGTGAGTGGTGAATCGGTCGCATCGTGGACGCGGTCCGTCCATGCGGTCACATATTCGGCGTAGCCGCCGTGACGTTCGCTGTCCATCAGGTCCACGGGGTTCGCGTCCGGCCCGGCGGTGTCGTAGATGGCGGGATCGATGAGTACGCGGTGGCCCCGGCCCCGACGGCCCCGACTCGGCCGGCCACGTCGGCGCCCTGGCTGCGGGGGAAGTCGATCGGGCCCTCCAGCCTGCCAGGACCTGCGGGTCTCCAGGGCGGCCGTAGGCGCCCTCGGGAGTACGGGTCGGTGTTGTTCAGGCGACTGTGTCGACTCGGACCAACGTCTCTCCGGCCTGCGGGGCGGGCACCGCCAGCTCTGTCATCTCAAGTACTTCTGGTCTGCCGTGCTTCGTGATCCGAACCGCCCGCATGGTCTTGGGCACACCCACGTGCTGAACTTCCCAGGGATGTTCGATGCGGGACGAACGGCGCATCACACCGGCCGGCCGACGCATCGTGTCGATCGCTGAAGAGCTGTTCTACAACCGTGGGATCACATCGGTCGGCGTGGGGGCCGAGCACTCGGGCGTTACCAAAAGTTAGGACTCCGTCGCGGCCGTCACCGCGCCCTTTCACGTGCAGGCGCTGGCCGAGCTTCCTGATCCCGCACATCCCGCGCACCGCATAGCGGCAGACCAACACTCTGGCTGTTGCGCTTGTTCGAGGAACTCGCGACCCATGCGGGCTGCCGTGACCCAGCCACCCTCGCCCCACGGCTCCTCGTGATGCACGAGGGCGCTCTCGCCATGCTTCCAGTTCCACTCGACACCGTTTTGCAGAGCACCGACCTCGCACGGCTCCTCGTACAAGCGGATGCTTCATCCCGTCCTTGGCAAGGCCTTGTACGGCGGGCAGCGAGCCGCCGGTCTCCGATGGGCGACGCATCCTGGCGATGCCGGGGCATGACGGTCCCTTGAAAACTGCGCAGGGCTGCGGCTCTGTGCGTTCTCTGTGGTCACTTCCCCAGAGCGGCGGCGGAGAGGAGCGAGGCGACAGCGCGGTCGAGAGGGACGGACGGGCGCCCAAGGACGTCCCGGAGGTCAGCGGTCTGCCGTTCCAGTCCGCCGGAGCGAATCTGGTCTTCGAGCCAGCCCTGAACACCGGGTGCGCGGTCGGGTCGATCCCGGATGACGACGGGTCTGCCGGAAATGCGACTGAGAGCGTCGGCGAGTTGGCCGTAGGTCCATAGGCTGCCGGTGAAGTCGTAGGCGCGACCGGAATGGCCGTCCTCGGTGAGGATGCGGGCTGCGGCCTCGGCGAGATCGCTGCGGAGAGCGGTGTTGAGACCGCGGCCACCGGTGCCGTCGATGAGGTGCCCCGAGCTGACGGCGGTGTGCAAGCCCTCGTTGAGAAAAGCCTCGCTGTAAAAAGGGTGCCGCAGCACGGTATGGGGTAGCCCGCTCTCGGCCAGGACGCGCTCGGTCACGTGGTGCGCCGCGGTCATGCCGTCGGCGTGGGTGTCGGCGCCCAGGAAGCTGGTGTAGACGATCGAGCCGACGTCGGCCAGGCCTGCGGCGTCGATGGCTGCCCGGTGCTGCTCGGCACGGCGGACGGAATTTAGTTCTGGAGAGGAGATCAGCAAGAGCCGGTCGGATCCCCTGAACGCGTCCTTGAGCGTTGTCGGCCTGTCGTAGTCACCGATGCGGACCTGGAGTCCGCGGGTGGCGAGATCCGCGGCCTTGTCGGGATCACGGACCGCCGCTACCACGCGTTCGGCGGGGCACCTCGCCACCAACTGATCGATGACCAGACGACCGAAAGCCCCCGAAGCGGCCGACACGGCAATCATCCACATCTTCCTCACCACGAGGCGGCTGCCGCGAACACGGCAGCCGGTGTCCACCCGGTCAGAACACCGGGGCTCACCATCTGTGAATAACCGGCCTGGCGTCAAAGGCTTTTAACGGATGCGGAGACGGGTCGGGCCCCGGTTGGACACCGGGGTGGACGCCCTCTGAGCTGCCGATCGTGCGCTCAACCACCCATGCCGCTTTAGCGTTACGCGGCGGGAGCGCCTGAACCCTTGCCGGATGGTCAGGGCTGTAGTGCGGGGGTGGTCGTCCTCTGGCTGAGTTCGGGGATGGTGCGGGCTTTGAGGATGCCTTCGACGCCGTGGAGGAAGGTGTCGGAGATGAGTTTGGGGTCGAAGAGGCAGCCGGCTGCCATGGCGCCGTCGCGCAGCATGACGAAGTGACGGCCGGCAGCCTCGGCCGTGGTCTCGCTGCTCTGTGCCAGCAGGTCGGTGACGGTGGTCAGGAACCATTGCCGGTGGGCCAGGACGGCCTGGTGGATCGGGTGGGCGGGATCGGAGTACTCGGCCGCCGCGTTGAGGAAGGCACAACCGCGAAAGCCGGGCGACTGGATGCCGTCGGTGATGGTCCGGGCCACGGCGCGGACCTGATCGTACGGTGACGGGCTGCTGGCCTGCGCGGCCGCCACCCGCTCCCGGATGCCCTGGTCGGCCTGCCCGAGGTAGGCCAGGATGAGGTCTTCCTTGCTCGCGAAGTGCCGGTACAACGTGGCCCGGGTCACCTGCGCTTCCGCGACGATCCGGTCGATACCGACGGAATGGATCCCCTCGGCGTAGAAGATCTGGGTTGCCGTGTTCAGCAGCCGCGTCCGCGCCTCAGACACAACGCCACCTTCCCTACTCCGACTCATACGATCACTTGGATTCCGACGGGATAGAACGTTCGATTTAAGCCATGGTACCGGATTGTACGGAGGAAGTGTGGTGTCCCGCTTGGACTGGGGAGACGGAGCCCAGCTCCCCCAGTCCGGCGGCGTCAACCTACCGTGACGTCGAGGGTCACCGGCACGTTGCCGCGGGTCGCGTTGGAGTACGGGCACATCGCGTGGGCAGCCTCGACCAGCTTGTCCGCAGTCTCCTGCTCCACGTCGGACAGTTCGATATGCAGGGCGGCGTTCAGGCCGAATCCACCCTCCGGCGTCTTCTCGACCCCCACCTCGACAACGACAGCAGAATTGGAGATCTGCGTCTTCTGCTGGGCCGCTACTGCCTTGAGCGCTGAGTGAAAGCAAGAAGCCCAGCCCGCAGCGAACAGCTGCTCGGGATTGGTCGCGCCGCCGGGGCCGCCCATCTCCTTCGGGATAGCCAACGTGACGTCGAGCAGGCCGTCGTTGGTCTGCGCCCGGCCTCCCGCCCTGCCGTCACCAGTGGACGTGGCAATGCCTCGGTAAATAGTGTCGCTCACTTTGCTCTCCTGTTTCAGTAAGTGGCCTGGTTGAGATGCCGCAGTCGCGTCCGCAGTCGTCGCTGTGGCGATTTCCCGACTGACGAGGCTGAGGTAGAACGTTCTGTCTCTCCATCAGTGTGCCCTCTGTGTGGGCTGCTGTCAAGACAGAACGTTCTGTTCTAGTTGCGTGTTACAAGTGTCGACGTGGAGCGCTGTCGCGGAGGCGTCCTCGTGGTTCCGCCACGAACACCGGACGGTGGCCGCTCGATCTGCCGGCCACCGCGGCGCCCGCCCTGTTCCTTCATGTCGATGTTCGTTCCGGTCCCCGCGTCACGGGAGCCAGTAGGGCAACGGACTCGGCGATCACAGTCCGGAAGCGGACATCCTGTCCGGCTCTGCGTAGGGGGTTGCGGCGTGAGCCCGCAGGAGAACGTCGACCCCGCGCAGAAACGTCTCGCACACGATTGAAGGGTCGAACAGGCAGCCGGCGGCCGTAGCCCCATCCCGCATCATCACGAAATGATGAGCGGCGGCTTCGGCAGGAGCTTCCCGCACCTTGGCAAGCAACTGCCCAACCGTCTCGAGGAACCACTGGCGGTGAGCGAGTACGGCCAGGTGAACTGGATGGTCAGGGTCGGGATACTCGGCGACGGCGTTGAGGAACGCGCAGCCTCGAAAGCCGGGTACTTGGATTTTCTGGGCGATGGACCTGCTGAGGTTTCGCAGGGTGTCCGCTGCCGGCAGATCGGCAGCGGCAGCCGCCTCCGCCTGCCGGCGTTCGGTTTGATGCGCCTCGTCCAGGTAAGCGAGCACGAGGTCTTCTTTGCTGGGGAAGTGCCGGTAGAAAGTCGCCCGAGTCACCTGTGCTTCGGTGACGATGCGATCAACCCCGACGGAGTGGATTCCTTCCTCGTAGAAGATCCGACAAGCCGTGCTGAGCAGTCGGGACCGAGCGTCAGAGGGTCGGCCGGTGGGATTACTACGCACCATGTCTCAGTCCTAGCAGATAGAACGTTCGGTCTTGACGGGCAAAGTTACGGCTGCCATGCTAGCGATGCAGAACGTTCTATCTAGAAGAAAGGATGTTCGGTGGTGCGTCAAGTGCGCGGAGTGCGGACGACGTGCTGTGGAGGGCTGACGGACGATCGATCAACCGGGGAGAACCAGTGCAGTTCGATGCTGCGAGCCACGACAAGAAGGGCGGCTTGAGCAACAGCGGAGCCGGGCGCCGAGTCGTCACGGGGCGGGGCCACAGCTCCACGAACGGGACCCTTGAGTCCCTGGACCTGGGAGGCGGCCGTGTCCTCGAGTATGCGGTACGAGGAGAAGAGGACGGCCCGGTCGTGCTCTTTCACCATGGCATGCCAGGCTCTGCCGTTCCGGTCGGCTCCTTCTTCCACTCGGCCACGGAACGGGGATACCGCATCGTCACCTACTCACGTCCAGGCTACGGTGCGTCAACCTCGATGCCGGGGCGCACGCTCGCCGATACAGCCGAGGTGAGTCATGTCCTGATGGACCATCTGGGCGTTGACCGCTACGTCGTTGCGGGGTGGTCCTCGGGCGGACCGCACGCGATGGCCACCGGTGCGGCAGATCCCCAGCGTGTGTCGGGCGTTCTCCTGCTGGGCTCGTTCGCTCCGTACGACGCCGACGGCCTCAATTTCGTCGGCGACATGGGGTTGATGAACATCATTCAGTTCAGGGCCCTGGCGCGGGGCGACGAGGCGCAGCGCACGGTCATCTCTCAGATGGCCGCTGCCATACGGGAGGGGAACCCTGCTGAGGTCGCGTCTGCGATGGCGAGTCTGCTGCCGACAGCGGACGCCATGCTGCTCAATGGCACCTACGGCGTGGAAAGCGCTGTGAACATGCACCATGGACTGGCTGACGGGTACGCCGGATGGTTTGAGGACCTGCATGCGCTGACGGCACCATGGGGGTTCGATCCGGCTGGCATCACCGCCCCCATTGAGCTGTGGCATGGCGCGATGGACCGCATGGTGCCGGTCGCCCATGGGGCCTGGCTTGCCGCCCATCTGCCGACCGTTCGCGCTCACATTGAGAACAAGGACGGGCACATATCGATCGCCGTTGGAAGTCTGGGAGAAAAGCTCGACCAACTCGTGGCGAGGATGGGCTGACTGCTCTCTGCCCGCGGAGGCTGACGGCCAACTGCGCAGAGGGACATCAGGGGCAGAACGATGCCTCCCGGGCCCTGGGCGACCCGCATTTTGTGTGTACGTCGGCGTCGTCCAGCCAGTGGTTCCAGTGAGGGCTTCGTCCTGTTAACCGGCAACATGCGTGGCCCGCTCGAAGGCACCTTGCCCCCTGGCCGAGTACTACAGGTTGTTCACTGCCTCCCGAGCCCGTGCGCGGAGTCCAGTCGTTGGGTGGCTTAACGGCGCGGAGGGGCACGGGTCTGGTGCGAGCGCTCCAGCTGTACCGGGCGGTTCTCGAGTGCGCCGGACGTGCCCTTTGATCGGGGTGTCGCAGTCGCCGGCGAAGGCCATGGTCGAGAGGTGAACGTGTCCAGCGCCGGGTCCCCCGGTGGGCGACAGGTGTTGGGATCTATGATGGCCCACATGGCGAGGGAATCAGGTTCGGCGTCGGCTGGTGCCGGCTTGAGCAGTCGCGAGGTCATCTTGAACGCGGCTCGCTCGCTCATCGGTGAGAAGGGCTACGACGGCATGGCCATCTCGGACCTGTCGTCGAAATCAGGACTTCCACCCAGTTCGATCTACTATCACTTCGGCAACAAATTCGGTGTCCTGGCGGCGCTCCTCGAACGCACCTTTGAGGAACTGCACGCCTTGTTCCCCAACCCGTCCTCGTTCGACGGGTTGGCGCCGCTGGAGCGCCTGGAGGCGTGGTTCTCGGCGGCTTGCAGCTCTCTCGACCGGCGGCCGGACTATCTGCGTCTCCTGGTCGCCATCAGCGTCGGCCCGCACAAGGATGTCGAAGCGGTTCAGCGGATCGTGCGTCGCATCCGCGACTATGCCTACAAGTCCTGGGTGGAAGCCCTCACTCCGATTTTCGCCTCGGACGGTGATGAGGACGCCAAGGTTCTCGTCGACGAGTTGGCGGTCCTCGGACGAGCCATGACGGACGGCTTTTCGGTGATGAACAGCTTCGACAACTCGCCCTACAGCTCCCAAGTCGGCCCATTCGTTTCGTTGATCCGCGGGCTGGCAGCACAACGCGGCCTGGCGTAGCGGTCCAACCAATCCCTGGCGGGGTGCTGTTTGCGCGTCCCTGCGCGCCCGCAGATTGGCCCGCACGTGGCGCCGGCGCATCGAGCGCTCACGCACCGGGTGTCGGCTGAGGCGGTTCCGCCCAGGGCAAGCACGCCGCCGCGCAGGCTTGTGCGGGTGTGCGGCGTTGTCGATCGCCGGGGCGGCTCCACTGCTCTTGATCCCTCCATCAAAAAGGCGTCCAAGCGTTGACTGGACGCGGGATCCATGCTTTATTTCACAAATATAGAACGTTCTGTCTCGGCTGATGGCAGGTTCGCGGTACGATCTGTACCGAGCGCTCTATACAAGGGAAGCGTGGAGACCCCTATGCTGCTCTGTGCTCGGCCCCCGGGCCCCTTTGTCCCCGCTCGAGCCACCAGACTTCGAGCGGCTGGGAAGCTGCCTGGCAGGCTGTCGACCTGCCGTGAACGAAAAGACTCGGCTGCGCTGCGATGACATCCGAACGACACAGACTGCAATCCACGCAGTATCGGGCCGTAGGCCGACGCAGACCGAGGAACGCCCGCCCATGTCCGCCCCCTTGCCGCATGTCCCGCAGGAGACACGCTATGACTTATTGGGCTGTCACCATTCCGACGCTCACTGCTGAAGGAACTTCCGGCGTTCATGTCTTCATCGTCACCGCCGACCGCCCCGACGTGGCCCGCGGTCGCGCGCTGGCCAAGGCGGACATGCCCACATCCAAGCGACATCGCCGCAACGCGGCCTTGCATCCCGCGTCCCTGACTGTTGCCGAGATAACGCCCCGATGGGGGATGTGACCGCGCACGATCCGCCGCCGGCGCTGGAGCCCGTCTCCTGTAATGGCCCATGCGGCTGATCAATTGTGAATCGTGGACAGCATGCCGGTCCCAAGTCAGCGACGGCACGCCGGTCGCGGACTTGGGACCGAAGCGTGACCAATGGCAGCCGTTCAGGCCCGGAGCCAGAGCCGGATCGCGGCGGTGGTGCCGTGGAAGACGTAGGCGCGTTTGTCGTAGCGAGTGGCGCTGCCCCGTGATTCTCGAGTCGGTTGATCGTCCGTTCGGTGTCGTTGCGGTGCTTGCAATCTCTGGGTCGAGGCCGGTGGCTCGGCCGCCGTCGGTGCCTTGCGATTGCGGTTGGCCCGTTGGTCCTTCGGCTGGGGGAACGGTGTACCTGATCTGACGTTTTCGCAGTGAGAGGCGGTTTCGCCGCGAGCTGTACTCCTTGTCGCCACCGACATGGTGGCCACGCCCCAGGCGACGGCCGGCCAGTCGGCGTCGCCCCGGCCGGCACGCCGGATCCGGTCCCACGTGCCGTCCGCCGACCAGCGGCGGTGCCGTTTCCGTAGACCAGCCTTCGGTGATCGCATGCGCCGCACCGGTGACTATGGGTCCATCAGCAGCGAATTCCCCTGGTAAACGGACAAGCGCACCCACAATCGTGTCGCGCATGTAGCCAAGGCGTATCCGACGCCGTAGAGTGAACGCTACATACAGACCACGGAGCGTCTCGCGTCCTGCGCGCGCCCAGCGCTGGTTCAGCTCTCACGAGGGCCAATCGAACGTCGCAAAGAAGCGAGGTTTCCCTTGAACGTCCTGAAGCAGGTCAAAGACGCGCCGATGAGCCGCGCCCAGGTCAGGGCGGTCGCGTTGTGTCTCGTGATCATGGCCATAGGCGGGCTTTTCCTGGCCCCCTTCGCCGATCGCATCGGGCGCCGTCGGCTCAGCCTTCGCTGTCCGGCCCTGGCGTCGCTGGGCATGCTCGCCGCGTCCATCTCTCAGAAGTTCGGTCAGCTCCTCGCCAGCCGACTGATCACTGGTGCGGCCGTGGGAGCGATGGCCGCAAGCCTGCCGGTCCTGACCTGCGAGTCCGCGCGTCCCCGCGGGGCTCCGCGACTGACCTCAACACTCTCGACGGCGTAGCGGCCGAAGCATGACGTTGCCCTTCCACAATCCCCAGCCGTTCGAGCCCCAGGAGGTCCACATGAGCATTTCGCCCTTCGATGTGGGCCGTACCGGGCTGCTCGACATCGACATGCGGAACGATTTCGTGGAGGGTGCGCCGCTGGAGTCTCCGGAGGGACGGCGCTTGATCCCCGCCGTCCAGAAGGTGCCGGAGGCAGCCCGCGTCGACGGTGAGCGCGAGGTGGAGATCCATCCCAGTCTCGCGCCGCGTCCGGGTGAGCCCGTCATCAAGAAGCGTCGCTTCAACTCCCTCCACGACCTGGAGATCATCCTGCGGGGCCTCGGCGTCGAAACCGGGTTCCTCACCGGCATGACGACCGAGTGCTGCGTACTCGGAGCCGCTCGCGGCGCCCTGGAACGCGGATTCCGCTCCGTGGTGATCTCGGACGGCTGCGCGTCCTGTGACTGTCCAGACCTCGGAACAGGCCCCAGGTCTGCCGAGAAGATGCACATGCCCGCATTGCGGGTGATGTCCCTGACCTCGTCGCAGTTAGCCGATACGCACGAGTCCCTTGCTCGACTGCCGTGACAAAAGACCCGACGTACGATCCAGTGAGGAGGCTGCACGTGTCGGCCACATCAGAGGACGCCACCCGTACAGGCGACAGTCCTGTTCTGGTTCTGCTCCACGGAGGAGGGCCGGGCGTCGACGCCGAGAGCAACTGGGCCGGTGTGCGATCCCGGCTCTCGGGTGAGTTCTTCTGCCTGGCCCCGGATCTCCTGGGATTCGGCACGCAGATCGCCGGCTCCGCCGGGATCGAGGGACCGCGCGCCTGGGCGCGGGCCCGAGCGCAGCGGATCTTGGACATCCTTGATCGCCTTGGCCTGGAACGTGTGCATCTCCTGGGCAACTCGGCCGCAGGCGGAGCCGCGGCCCTGGCGCTGCTGTCCATGGCGCCTGACCGCGTCGACCGCGCGGTCGTCATGGGGGGAGCGGGAACGGGACCGCTGCCCCGGGTCGTTCCCTTCTACGAAGACCCGACCAGGAGTTCCATGCGAGCCACCCTGGCTCGGCTGGTCGCCGACGAGAGCATGCACGCCGAGCTCCTGGACGAGCTCGCTGACATCCGGTTGCGGCAGGCTCTGCGCCCTGGGGCGGAGTCGGCGTTCCGCTCGATGTTCGCCGACGTCGAGGACGGTCTTCCTCCCGTCGACCTTACGAAGATCGTCAGTCCGGTCCTTGCTCTGCACGGGGCCCGCGACCGGGTCTCACCGGTCGAGGTCTCCGAGCGCCTCGTCGATGCCCTGCCCAACGCCCGCCTGCAGGTGGTCGCGGGGGCAGGGCACTGGATCCACGTCGACCGGCCGGATGAGTTCTGCAGCCTGGTAGGAGAGTTTCTGAGCGCATGACGAAGTCAACCAGCAACGAAAAGAACCAAGTTGAGGTCCTGGTCGTCGGCGCCGGCCCCGCCGGACTGACTCTCGCCATTGACCTGGCCCGTCGCGGCGTGAGGTGTCACGTCGTGGAGGCGACCGAGGAACGGGGCGTCAATCCCCGATGCAATACCACGTCCGCGCGGTCGATGGAGATCTTCCGCCGGCTCGGGCTCGCCGACGACATCCGGCGGGCCGGGCTGCCCGAGGACTACCCCACCTCGATTCACTACCGGACGACCGTGAGCGGTGAGGAAATCTTCCGCATCGACCTGCCCTCGTCCCGCGACGTACTGGCCGGCGTGGGCAAGGAGGACTGGCCCACGCCGGAGCCGCAGCACCGGATCTCCCAGCTCTACCTCGAGCCCATGCTGGAAGAGCACGCGCGCCGGCTTCCCGGCCTCACCCTTGAGCGTGGCACTCGCCTGGTCGAGTTCGAGCAGTACGACGATCACGTCGAGGCGGTGGTGGAGACCTCCGGGGAGCGTCGCAGCCTGCGCTGTGCGTACGTGGTCGGTTGCGACGGTGCCCACAGCACCGTGCGGCGTCAGCTGGGTATCCGCTACGAGGGTGTCGACGCGATCCAGAAGTTTGTGTCGACGTTCTTCCGATCGCCCGAATTCGGGCGGCTGGCCGCACAGGACCGGGCGTGGACGTACTGGACCTATGGGCGTCAGATCGCTTCGCTGATCGCCATTGACGGTGACGCGCTGTGGCTCAACCACGTCGCCTTCGCGCCGGACCACGACACCGAGAGCGAGGACCCGCAAGAGCTTCTGCGAGAGGCGGTGGGGGGTCCGGTCGAGCACGAGGTGCTGGGCGTGGTCCGCTGGACCGGGCGCCGACTTGTCGCCCAGCGGTATCGGACCGGCAGGGTGTTTCTGGCCGGGGATGCCGCCCACATCTGGATCCCCGTCGGGGGATTCGGCATGAATGCTGGGATCCAGGACGCGGCGACATTGGGCTGGATGCTGGCGGCGGTCCAGCACGGGTGGGCCTCACCGGAGGTGCTGGACGCCTATGAGCAGGAGCGCAAGCCGGTCGGTGAGCAGTTCGCCGGCGCGGTGGGGTCGGCGGCGAACCGGGCATTCGCGGAGTTTTCGCCCGACATCCACCTGTCCGGTCCCAAGGGTGAGCAGGCTCGTTCCGAGTTCGCCGACCGGCTCGCTGTCTCGGAGCCTCATCGGTACTCGCCCGACGGCTTCAGCTTCGGCTACCACTACGCGGGCTCCCCGCTGGTGATCGGCGGCCAGGACCAGGAGGCGATCTCCATGGGCGGCTACATGGAACGAGCACAGCCCGGATTCCGGCTGCCACACGTCTGGCTCGACGACAGCCGATCCGTGCTCGACGTGCTCGGCCCCGACTTCACCCTCCTACGGACAGACCCCAGCGTCAGTGTGACGTCCTGGACCTCGGCGGCCGCCGACCTCGGCATCCCCCTGGCCGTCGTCGACCTGCCCGCACGGTGGCCTGACCGCTATCCCACCGAGCTGTTGCTCGTGCGCCCAGACCAACACGTGGCCTGGATGGGTGGGGCGGACGCTCGTCCCGACGAGTTCCTGCAGACAGTCACCGGGCGGATCGCCGCCTACCAGCGGTAGAGATCAACAGGAGAAAGTACATGTCATACGCACTGGGCATCGACGTCGGCGGAACGTTCACCGACGCGGTCGCCTCCGACGGTGCCGGCCGGATCGTGTCCGCCAAGACGCCGACGACACCGCCGCACCGCGAGGTCGGTGTCATGCGCGCGATCGAGGACATCGCGGGCGAGTTGGGCATCGGGGTCGGTGAACTGCTCTCGCAGACCGACTACATCGCCCACGGCACGACCGCCTCGATCAACGCCCTGGTCCAGGGTCAGGTGGCCGATGTGGGGCTCATCGCCACGAAGGGGCACCGTGACGCGATCTACATCATGAACGCCGAAGGCCGCACGCTCGGCCGGTCGGCCCATGAGATCCAGGACACGCTCCGGCAGCGGAAGCCCACGCCGCTGATCCCGAAGTACCGGGCGCTCGAAGTCACGGAGCGGATCGACCATGCGGGCAAGGTCCTGGTCCCTCTCGACGAGGACGAGGTGCGCGGTGTCGCGCGGTCCCTCGTGGACCAGGGCGTCGAGGCGATCGCGGTCTGCCTGCTGTGGTCGTTCAAGAACGGTGCGCATGAACAACGCGTCCGCGAACTGATCCACGAGATCGCCCCGGACATGTACGTCACTCTTTCGTCCGAGGTCAGCCCGCGCATCCGCGAATTCGCGAGGACCTCCACGACGATCATGAATGCCCAGGTCGGCCCGCGCCTGCGCACCTATCTCCTCCCCCTGCAGAAGCAGTTGGAGGAGGGCGGTCTCAAGGGGCCCCTGCTGGTCATGCAGAGCGAGGGCGGCACCATCACCGCCGACCGCGCGCCAGAACACGCCATCACCACGATCGGTTCCGTGCTGTCCGGTGGCGTCATCGGCGGCATGCGCCTGGCCGAACAACTGGGGCACCGCAACGTCATCACGACCGACGTCGGCGGCACCACCTTCCTCGCCGGACTCATCGTCGACGGAGAACCGGTCATGGCACCGGGCTCCATCGTGAACCAGTTCCCGATCAACGCGGCGACCATCCGCGTGCACACCATCGGCTCGGGCGGCGGGGCACTGGCCTCGGTGGACGCCGGCGGGAACCTGCGCCTGGGTCCGCAGAGCGCCGAGGCCGTCCCCGGCCCCGCTTGCTACGGCAACGGCGGCACCCGCCCCACGAACACCGACGCGAACCTGGTCCTCGGCATTCTCAGCCCGCACGGCCTGCTCGGCGGCCGGAAGCCGCTGCGGATGGACCTGGCGCGAGAAGCGATCCGCGAGCACGTGGCCGAGCCGCTCGGCCTCACCGTCGAAGAAGCCGCCATCGCCATTCACGAGGTGCAGAACGCTCAGGCGGGCGACCTTCTGCGCAGGGCCGTCGTCCAAGCCGGGTACGACCCCCGCGACTTCGTCGCCTACGCCTTCGGCGGTGCCGGCCCCGCCCACTGTGCCGGTTACTGCCAGGACCTGGGTGTCAGCGAGGTCGTCGTGCCCCTCGGGCCCGTCGCCTCCGCCTTCTCGGCCTACGGACTCGCGGCCTCGGACATCATCATGAGCGCCGAGCTGTCCGACCCGTCCTCCTTCCCGGTCGACCACACGGTGCTCGAATCCCACTACGCCCGCCTGGAAGCCGATCTGCAGCGCGCGCTCGACCGGCAGAAGGTCAAGTTCCAGGACGTCACGCTGCAGCGCGAGATCGACCTGCGGTACTCGATGCAGGTCACCGAGCTGTCCACGGCCGTACCGGACACCGAGTTCACCGAGCACACCGGTGCCGAGATCCTTGAGCGCTTCGAGGAGCAGTACGAGCGGATCAACGGCAGTGGCGCCGGCTACCGCGAGGCCGGAGTACAGGCGATCACCTACCGCGTGCGGGCCAAGGCCAGTCTCGGCTTTCCCGTTACGTTGCCGACCGCGTCCGAGGCCGACAGCCCCGACCCGGCCGAGGCCCTCATCGCGGAACGCCACGTCTGCCTCGACTCGCAGATCGGCTACGTACCCACCCCCGTCTACGACTATGCCCGCCTGCGGGCAGGCCACGAGCTTGTCGGTCCGGCCATCGTCGACGTCCCGACCACGGTGGTCGTGGTCCCCGCCGGGGTCACCGGCCGAGTCGACCACCTCGGCAACCTCGTTCTGCGTTACCAGTGAGGACAGCTTCCATGACATCGAAGATCCCCGGGGCCGACGAGTTCACCAGCCGCCCCCTGCCCCGCGAGGAACTGCTCCGGCAGATCTCGCCCACCCTGCCACTGCATCAGATCGACGCCGATACGGCCGAGCAGGTCGACGCCCTGACCTACGAGGTGGTGCGGCACCGGCTGTGGGCCATCACCCAGGAGATGGGCGAGACCCTGCGCCGTATGTCGGGCTCACACGTCGTCACCGAGTCCAACGACTTCAACTTCTCCATCTGTGACGAGCTCGGCGAGCAGGTCCAGGTCGGGGCCTACAACGTAGGTCTCATCGGGTCCATGGACCTGGCCATCGTCTGGACACTGCGCAACCGCAGCGACAACCCGGGCATCGAAGAGGGCGACATGTTCCTCTGCAACGACCCGTGGATCGGCGGTGGACTGCACCAGAACGACGCCGCGATCCTGGCGCCGATCTTCCACGACGGCAAGCTGTTCGGCTGGACGACGGCCATCGCCCACCAGGTCGACCTCGGCGGGCCGCGGCCGGGTTCGTTCAGCCCGTCGGCCCAGGACGTGTTCGGCGAAGCCGTCCCCACGCCGCCGATCAAGGTCGTGCGCGGCGGAGTGCTGCAACGCGACGTCGCCGAGGCATGGGTGCGCAGGTCACGCCTTCCCCATCTGGTGGGTCTCGATCTGCGCGCCAAGATCGCGGCGAACAAGAACGCCGCCGAGCAGATCCTGCGTCTCATCACCAAGTACGGTGCCGACACCGTCAAGGCCGTGATGCGCCGGATGATGGACGACGCCGAACGCCGGCTGCGTGCCAAGCTCGACAATCTGCCCGACGGGACGTGGAGCGCCGTCGGTTACCAGGAGCAGTCGCAGACCGGTGATCGGGGCATGCACGCCATCAAGGTCACCATGACCAAGGAAGCCGACCGGCTCGTCTTCGACTTCCGCGGAACAGCTGAACAGACCGGCATCATCAACTGCCCTTATCCGGGTCTGCGGGCCGGGATCGTCTTCACGATGCTGCCCCTCCTGGCGGGCGACATCCCGTGGGCAGCGGGCGGGTTGATGCGCTGCTTCGAGATCATCACCGACGAGAACACCATCACCAACGCGTCGTTCCCGGCGGCCGTGGGCAAGGGGCCCTTCGGACCGGCCTGGGGGGCGGGCAACCTCGTCGCCGAGGTGCTGGCCAAGATGCTGGACGCCGAACCCGACCACCGCAGCGACGTGCAGTCCATCTGCAACGGCACCACCGACCTCTGCGTGGTCTCGGGCGTCGACGTCCGCGGCGGTGGCACCAAGGGCTTCGTGTCCCCCGTCTTCGACGTGATGGCCGGCGGCTACGGGGCCCAGGTGCACCACGACGGCGTCGACACCGGCGGCCGGCTCATCATTCCCTCGGCTCGGGCACCTGACGTGGAGATGACCGAGTACCTCTACCCTCTCGTCGCCCTGTGGCGGCGGGAGCAGACCGACTCGGGCGGCCCGGGCCGGCAGCGGGGCGGGATGAGCGGCTCGGTCTGCTACGTGCAGCACCCGGATCAGACCGGATCGATGTCGCTGGTCGTCTCGGGAACCGGCAAGGTCGCGAACCAGAACGTCGGACTGGCCGGCGGGTACCCGGGCAACTCGCAGCTCGACCTGGTGGTGCGGGGCATCGACGTACCCCAGCTGGCCGGAGCGACGGTGATCCCCGCCGACCTGGACAAGCTCGGCGGGGAGATCGAGGTGCTGCCCTGCGAAGGGGAGTCCACCCTCGGCGCCGGCGACGCGCTCTATCTGCACTGGCAGGCCGGAGGCGGATACGGCGACCCGCTGCTGCGTCCGGTCGACAGTGTCCGTGAGGACGTCCTCCAGGTGCGGGTGTCTGCGGACGCCGCGCGGGACGTTTACGGCGTCGTGCTGCGCGAGGACGGTGAAGTGGACACGACGGCGACCGACGAGACCCGCCGGAAGCTGCGGCACCGCCGTGCCGCGGGTGTCGGAGTGTCCGATGCCCGGCTCGCGCCGATCGGCATCCACGACCTGAGCGAGGCACGCCGGCTCGACGACAACCTCGCCGTCGTGGACTCGTCCGACGGCGGGACGGTGGTGTGCGTCCACTGCACCACCGAGATCGGCCCGCTGGCCGAGGGCGCGTACATCGCGTCCCTGCCCCGTCTCGACTCGGCACCGACAGAAGCCGGCCCGCACATCTGGCACGACCCGTCGGAGTACGTCGACGCGGAGGTCGTCTTCCGCCAGCTGTTCTGCCCCGGTTGCCTGACCGCGGTCAACTCCCGCGTCGTACCCGTCGACCACCCCCTGCCGGCCGACCACTACAAGGGCTGGGCGTAGGCCACCCGATGAAGGAGACACCATGAATCCGCACCACGATGCGCTCTTCATCGGGGGCCAGTGGGTGGTACCAGCGTCCGATGCGCGGATCACGGTCCTCGGAGCGAGCACCGAGGACGTCCTCGGCAGCGTTCCGGAGGGCACGGAGAAGGACATGGACGCGGCCGTAGCCGCCGCCCGGGCCGCCTTCGACGATCCCGACGGATGGGCCAGGTGGGAGCCGGCGCGGCGGGCTGACGCCCTTTACCGTCTCGCCGACGCGCTTGAGCGGCGCGCCGAGGACGTCACGCGCATTGTCAGCGCCCAGAACGGGATGACGATCGGGCTCTCCCAGCAGGTCGAGGGCGCCCTTCCGGCCATCCTGCTGCGCTACTACGCCGACCTCGTCCGGGATGACCAGGGCGAGACCGTGCGCGACGGAATGCTCGGTACGCCGGTCCATGTCCGCCGGGAACCACTCGGCGTGGTGGCGGCGATCGTGCCCTGGAACGCTCCCCAGCTGCTGTCGGCGACGAAGTACGCGCCCGGTCTGGCCGCCGGATGCACGTTCGTGCTCAAGCCGTCTCCGGAGACCGTGCTGGACGCGGTTCTCTTCGCGGAGGCCGTGGAGGAGGCGGGCCTGCCGCCGGGTGTCGTCAACGTGGTTCCGGCCGGCCGCGAAGTCGGCGCCTACCTCGTCTCCCATCCCGACATCGACAAGGTGGCCTTCACCGGCTCCACTGCTGCGGGCCGGCGGATCGCCGCGACCTGCGGCACCCTCCTGCGTCCGGTCACGCTGGAGCTGGGGGGCAAGTCGGCGGCCGTCATCCTCGACGACGTCGACCTCGGCGCGGCGATGTCCGAACCGTTCGTCCAGGCGACGCTGCTGGCGAACGGCCAGGCGTGCTTCGCCAGCACCCGCATCCTGGCGCCGCGAAGCCGGTACGACGAGGTCGTCGACGCGGTGGCCTCCCTCGTGGGCGGGTTGACTGTCGGCGATCCCCTGGACCCCACGACGCAGGTCGGTCCGATGGCGAGCGCCCGCCAGCGTGACCGGGTGGAGGGATACATCGAGAAGGGCAGGGCGGAAGGCGCCCGGCTCGTCGTGGGCGGCTCGCGTCCGACCCTCGACAAGGGCTACTACGTCACGCCGACCGTGTTCGCGGACGTCGACAACGCGCAGGTCATCGCCCGTGAGGAGATCTTCGGTCCGGTGCTGACCGTCATCCCCTACACCGACGAGGACGACGCCGTGCGCATCGCGAACGACTCGGAGTACGGCCTCGGCGGCACGGTATGGACGAGCGACGACGAGCGCGCCATGCGCGTCGCCCGTCGTATGCACACCGGGACGGTCGGGCTGAATCACTACACGGTCGACCCGGCGGCGCCGTTCGGCGGGGTCAAGGCGAGCGGACTGGGCCGGGAGTTCGGGCCGGAGGCGCTGCTTAACTACCAGCAGGTGAAGTCGATTTACCGGTGATGACGGTGGGTCGGCTGCGGCGGCGGTGGGTCGGCTGCGGCTCCTTCCGAAGTGTGCTGTTGTCCCAGAAAGGCCCGGGCCCTCGTCTGCCGCAGTCGTCCTGCAGCCGGCGCGGGCCAGGTCATGGGGCTTGGTTCGGCCCTCCTCAGAGTGAAACTAAAGATAGGTAGAACGTTCGGTCTTGACAGGTTGCGGCAAAGTCGTCATGCTAGATGCAGATAGAACGTTCGGTCTTACTTCCGGAGGTTCTAGCGGCCCTTCCAGGGCCGTTGTCTGGAGCAAGCCGGACGTGCCTGCTGAATCGCACCTTCGACTTCGCCGCAACCTCGAAAGGATCATCGTGACCACCGTTGACACTCCCGCAGCCGTAGGCATCGCGCCTGCTTTGCGCCAGCTGTACTTCGTGCGGTTCGCATTCGCCATCGTCTGGGCGGTTCTGGTGTTCGCCACCAATTCCGAGCTCGGAGCCCTGGGCATCGCCCTGGTCGTCATCTACCCGCTCTTCGATGTCGCCGCGGCGGTCTGGGACGCTCGCACGTCCGGCGACAACTCACAGGTTCGCAGCCTGCAGGTCAACATGGCCATCAGTCTCATCGCCGCCGTGGGCCTGGCCATCGCCAGTGCCTCCGGCGTTCCGGCGGTCCTGCGTGTGTGGGGCGCCTGGGCGATCGTTTCCGGAATCGTGCAGCTGATCGTGGCCGTCCGGCGCCGCACGATGGGCGGCCAGTGGCCGATGATCCTCAGTGGCGGCATCTCCGTGCTGGCAGGCGGGAATTTCGTCGCGAGCGCCTCGGGGACGGACCCGAAGCTCAGCGGCGTGGCCGGCTACGCCGTTCTCGGCGGCATCTTCTTCCTCGTCTCTGCGCTGCGTCTCGGCCGCGCCAGCAAGGAGGTCTGACATGACCACCAACACGTACGACGTCGTCATCATCGGCGCGGGCCCGGTCGGGGAGAACGTCGCTGACCGGGTGGTGCAGGGCGGTCTGAGCGCGGCCATCGTCGAGCGGGAACTGGTCGGGGGCGAGTGCTCGTACTGGGCCTGCATGCCGACCAAGGCACTGCTGCGCAGTGGGGCGGCGCTCCGTGCGGCGCGACAGGTGCCGGGTGCACGTGAGGCAGTGACGGGTGACCTGGATGTCGCCGCCGTGCTCGAACGCCGCGATTCCTTTGCCTCGAACTGGGAGGACGACGGACAGGCGTCCTGGCTCGAGTCGGTGGGTGTGCCGCTGTACCGCGGACACGGTCGGATCAGCTCCGCCCGGGTCGTCGAGGTGACCGGCAAGGATGGCTCCACGACCACGCTGACTGCGCGGCACGCGGTCGTCGTCGCGACCGGAAGCGGCGCGCTGGTCCCGGATGTGGAAGGGCTGCGCCAGGCACAGCCCTGGACGAGCCGGGAAGCGGTTGTGACGCGGGAGGTCCCGCGTCGCCTCGCCATCATCGGCGGCGGCGTGGTGGCATCGGAGATGGCGACCGCGTTCGCCGGTCTGGGCGCCTCGGTGACGATGCTGGCGCGTGACGGAGTGCTGCCGCTGGCCGAACCGTTCGCCGGCGAGCACGTCGTCGAGTCGCTGCGCGAGAGCGGTGTGTCGGTCCGCCTCGGAGCCGAGGCCGCATCCGTGAAGCGAGCCGACGACGGAACTGTGTCCATCACGCTCACCACTGGTGAGCAGGTGGAGGCCGATGAACTGCTCGTCGCGATCGGCCGTACGCCCAATACGCAGGACATCGGCCTGGACACTGTCGGTCTGAAGCCCGGTGCCTGGCTCACCGTCGATGACACCATGCGGGTTGTCGCCGAGGACGGCGCAGTGTTCGACGACGGATGGCTGTACGCGGCCGGCGACGTCAACCGGCGCGTGCTGCTGACTCATCAGGGCAAGTACCAGGCCCGCGCCGTGGGCGACGTCATCGTGGCCCGGGCGAAGAACGCGACAGTCGAGCAGGGCCGGTGGGGCCGGCACGTGGCCACGTCGGACGAGCGCGCGGTCCCGCAGGTGGTCTTCACCGAACCGGAGCTCGCGTCGGTCGGTCTGACCGCCGCCGCTGCCGAGGCTGCCGGGCTGCGGATCCGGGTCGTCGACTACGACCTGGCCGCCACCGCCGGCTCCTCCCTCCAGGCCGAGGGATACCGCGGTCAGGCCAGGATGGTCGTCGACGAGGACCGAAAGGTGATCGTCGGCTTCACGCTCGTCGGCCCGGACGTCGCGGAAATGCTGCACGCGGCGACGATCGCGGTGGTCGGGGAAGTGCCGCTCGACCGGCTGTGGCACGCGGTTCCGGCATTCCCCACGGTCAGCGAGGTGTGGCTGCGGCTGCTGGAAGCCTACGGCCGCTGACGCCAGACCTGGTGTCTCGTCCCGTCGGACAGCGACGGGACGAGACACCAGCGAACCCCCTGTCTCCCCGCAGGGGGTTTTCGCATGTGCGCCTCTCGACCGGTTGCCGGAGGGGGCGTCGCGTCGCCGTCTCGGGATGAATCCCATACGCGCGGTGTGCTCGAAAACCTTGTTACCTCCACGCATTCTTGTATAGTGAGCGCTACATACAGGAAAGGGGTCGGCATGACGAACATGGTGGACGTCGGAGACGCGCAGCTGGCCTATACCGAAGTCGGTTCCGGGACTCCGGTCGTGTGGCTGCATGGCTCGGGACCGGGCGCGACGGGCATGAGCAACTTCGGCGGCAACCTCGCGGCTTTCCAGGACTACCGCAACATCGTGGTGGATCTTCCCGGCTGGGGAAGCTCCCCGCGGCCCGCTACGGACGAACCGCTGATCTTCCACGCGGCGGACCGCGTCAGCCGTGCCATGACGGCACTCGGCATCGAGCGCGCCCATGTGGTGGGCAACTCCTACGGCGGCGCTGTCGCGATGCGCATCGCGATGCGCTACCCCGAGCGGGTGGACCGAGTGGTCCTCATGGCTCCAGGCGGAGTTCTTCCGGCAGATGCGCCACCGTGGCCCGCCGGACTGGAGCGGCTCTTCTCGTACATGGCGGCCCAGAAGCCGTCACGTGAGGCGATGGCCGAGTTCGTGCGGATGATGGTGTTCGACCAGAAGCTGGCGACCGAGTCACTCATCGACGAACGGTACGAGTCGAGCCTGCGCGCCCACCCCGAACTGCCGATTCCGCCGAACTTCGGCGACCTGACGCCCGACCTGCCGCTCATCAGCGCCCCGACGCTGCTCGTCTGGGGGCGAGAGGACCAAACCGTCCCGTTGACCTGGGCGCCCAAGATCCTTGAAGGCATCCCCAACGCCGAGCTTCGCGTTCTGCCTCATTGCCGGCACTGGGTGCAGTACGAGCGTGCGCCCGAGTTCAACCACATCGTTCGCGAGTTTCTGCAGGGCGGCGCGGTCGCCGCAGCGAAGGGATGACACCGTGGGTATCCGCAAGCTGGGCTATGTCGGGCTGAACGTCACCGATGTCGAGGCTTGGACCGACCTGCTCGGACGCACGCTGGGTATCGGCGTCACCACAGCCAAGTCAGGCACGGAGGAAATCGGTCTCGCCGAACTGGACGAGTTCAAGTACCGGGTGGCCCTGTACCCGTCCGCGGAGGACACCCCACGGCACGTCGGCTGGATCGTTGACACACCGCGCGAGCTGGACAGACTCACCGCGAGGCTCACCGATGCGGGTTTCACCGTCGAGGACGGCTCGGCGGAAGAAGCGGAGCTCCGCGGCGCCACGCATCTTCGCTGGTTCACCGACCCGGTCGGCTACCGGGTGGAGCTGGCCATCGGTGAAGCCAAGGCGCGCACCAGCGTCGCCCGCCCCGACGGCACCAATCCCGGCACCACCGGCCTCGGCCACTTCGTGCTGGCCAGCCCCAAGCTCGCCGAGCTCCGCGAACTCTATGAATCGGTGCTGGAGTTCAAGCTGACCGACTACCGCGCTCCCGGCCTGTATTTCTTCCGGTGCAACTCCACCCACCACAACATCGCCCTCGCCAACGCGGACAGGCCGTCGATTCATCACCTCGAGTTCGAACACGATTCGATCGATGACGTAGGGCGGTCGTACGACCGGGCCAAGGCCAACGGGGCGCCCATCTCGATCAGCCTGGGCCGGCACATGAACGACAAGGCGATCTCGTTCTATGTGCAGAACCCCAGTGGCTTCCACCTCGAGATCGGCTGCGGTGGCATCGAAGTGGGTGACGACTGGGTGCCGCACGACTTCGGCGTCTCGGATGTCTGGGGACACCACCACACCAACGCCAATCCCTTCGCTTCGCCCACGTCATGACGGGCACCGTCGGAGGTCCTGCCCTCACGGGTCGCCGCGCGATCGTCACCGGCGCGGCGAGCGGGATCGGCCAGGCAGTGGCGACCCGGCTCGCAACGCTCGGCGCCCAGGTCGTCGTGTGTGACGTCGATGCCGAGGGTGCGGCACGGACGGCGGATCAGATCGGCGGCGAGGCTCTGGTGATCGACCTGAGCCGGACGGCTGATCTGGCCGAGCGGGCGCTGGATGCGGACATCCTGGTGAACAACGCAGGCATCCAGCACGTCGCGCCCGTCGACAAGTTCGAGCACGAACGGTTCTCCTTCATGCTGCGGCTGATGCTGGAGGCGCCGTTCGTCCTCAGCCGCGCCGTGCTCCCCGGCATGTACGAGCGGGGCTGGGGACGGATCGTCCACATCTCCAGCATCCACGGCCTGCGAGCCAGTGCCTACAAGTCCGCGTACGTCAGCGCCAAGCACGGTCTGCTGGGGCTTTCGAAGGTCATCGCGCTGGAGGGTGCCGCCAAGGGTGTCACCAGCAACTGCGTGTGTCCTGGCTATGTGCGGACACCCCTGGTCGAGAAGCAGTTGGCAGACCAGGCGGTGCTCCATGACCTGAACGCCGATCAGGTCCTTTCGGATGTGTTGCTGACGCGATCAGCGGTCAAGCGCCTGATCGAGCCCAGCGAGGTCGCCGGCGCCGTGGCGTTCCTGTGTTCTCCGGAGGCGATGTCCGTCACGGGTACCCAACTGACCCTGGACGGCGGCTGGAGCGCGTCCTGACGTCGGGGTGCGCCGACGCCGACCTGGATCTTCGTTCCTGCCGGCAGGCGGCCGGTGATGATGTGGGTGCGAAACCGCAGGGTAGAACGTTCGGTCTATACTCGGGGGAGTACCGAGCATCTTCCCGAAGGATCCCACATGTCCGATTCGGTTGTCGGCCGCATCCGACGGCCCAACGCCCTCGGCGAGGCCGAAGTCGAAGCGCTGGTTCGCGGCATCTGCTTCAAGACCGGTCCCCCCGAGCGCCTCGGCGTCGAGGTGGAATGGCTCGTCCACCGACTGGACGCTCCACAGCTTCCCGTCCCGCCCGAACAGCTGTCGGCGGCATTTTCCGTACTCCGGGCCCTCCCCCTCACGTCGGCCATGACCGTGGAACCCGGTGGCCAGCTGGAGCTGAGTTCGCCTCCCGCCACCTCGCTCATGGAGTGCATCCGCATCGTCTCAGCCGACCTCGACAGGGTCCGGGCGGCGCTGCGCGAAGACGGTCTCGCTCTCGTCGGCCTGGGGCATGATCCCTGGCAGACGCCACGCCGCTTTCTGCGGCAGCCGCGATACGACGCCATGGAGACACACTTCGACCGCGTCGGCCCCGCCGGCCGCTACATGATGTGCACCTCCGCGTCCGTGCAGGTGTGCGTGGACGCCGGGTTCGAAGAGCCAGGGCCCTTCGGACAGGTACGTCGTTGGTGGCTGGCACATCACCTGGGTGCCGTCCTGCTCGCAGCATTCGCGAACTCTCCGATGGCCGAGAACCGGCCCACCGGCTGGCGATCCACCCGGCAGCTGCGCTGGATGCAGATCGGCGCGGGCCGCGCGGGCAGCGCTCCGCTGAACACTCACCCGCGTGCCAGCTGGGCGCGGCACGTCCTTGATGCTCCAGTGATGTGCATACGCCGGGAGGGCGAACCCTGGGACGTGCCGAAGGACCTGAGCCTGCGGGACTGGACACGCCACCTGACCCCGCGACCACTGCACCGGGGCGATCTCGACTACCACCTGACCACGCTCTTCCCGCCCGTTCGGCCGCGCGGTCACCTGGAGTTGCGCATGATCGACGCGCAGCCCGGCGATGACGGCTGGATCGTGCCCCTCGCGGTGACGGCGGCGCTCTTCGATGACGCCGAAGCTACCGAAACCGCCTATCGCGTGGTCGAGCCACTCGCCGAGCGCACACTCGGCCGGCCGGCCCCGCACAATCCTCTGTACGAGGCCGCGGCCCGCGATGCCCTCACCGATCCTGCGCTGCGTGAGGCTGCCGTCAGGTGCTTCACCGCTGCACTCGACGCCCTGCCCCGGCTCGGCGCCACCACTGCGGTCACGGACGCCGTCGCCGGATTCATGGAGCGCTACGTGCTGCGAGGCCGCTGCCCCGCCGACGACATGCGGACCATGCCGGCAGCACCGCCCACGGCTCCCTGAACAAGGAGAACTATGAACCACCCTGCCGATGACACCGCCGCTCCGGCCGCCGCCGAAGCGGCCACAGGTACTGATGCCTTGCGTGAGCGGGCTCTCAGCACACTTACCACCGCCCGTGAACGCACCACCTTGCTGACCAGCTGTGTCGAGGGTCCCGAGCTGACCGCCCAGGTGTCCCCTCTGATGTCCCCCCTCGTGTGGGACCTGGCGCACATTGCCAATCAGGAGGAGCAGTGGCTGCTGCGCACCGTCGCCGGGCGGGAGGCGATACGCCCCGAGATCGACAACCTGTACGACGCGTTTGAGCACCCGCGTTCCGAAAGACCCAGCCTGCCGCTACTGGCGCCCGAGGAGGCCCGCCGATACGCGGCGGACGTACGTGGACGAGCCCTGGACGTGCTGGAGGAAACCGCCTTCCACGGAACGCGACTGACGGAGGCGGGCTTCGCATTCGGCATGATCGCCCAGCATGAACAGCAGCACGACGAGACCATGCTGGTGACTCACCAGCTGCGCACCGGGCCGCAAGCCCTGACCGCCCCGGACCCCCATCCCGCACCGCTTTTCACCGGCCCGGCGGAGGTCTTGATTCCCGGCGGGCCGTTCACCATGGGCACATCCTCCGAGCCGTGGGCCCTGGACAACGAACGACCCGCTCACCGACGTGAGGTGGCACCGTTCTTCATCGACACGACCCCGGTCACCAACGGTGAGTACCAGGCGTTCATCGATGACGGCGGTTACGACGAACCGCGCTGGTGGACCGCTGAAGGGTGGGAGCACATCCGGCGGCACTCCATCACCGCCCCATTGTTCTGGCACCGTGACGGTGGTCAGTGGCTGCGGCGTCGCTTCGGGGTCACCGAGGTGGTCCCGGCCAACGAGCCGGTGCTGCACGTGTGCTGGTACGAGGCAGACGCCTGGGCTCGATGGGCCGGGCGGCGCCTGCCCATGGAGGCCGAATGGGAGAAGGCCGCTCGACACGACCCGGTCGACGGCCGCTCGACGCGCTATCCGTGGGGCGATACGGACCCGAGTCCGGAGCATGCCAACCTCGGTCAGCGGCATCTGCGCCCGGCGCCCGCGGGCAGCTATCCGGCCGGAGAATCACCGCTGGGTGTGCGGCAATTGATCGGCGACGTCTGGGAGTGGACATCGAGCGACTTCGCTCCGTACCCGGGCTTCCGGGCGTTTCCCTACAAGGAATATTCGGAAGTGTTCTTCGGGTCTGCCTACAAGGTGCTGCGTGGTGGCTCTTTCGCCGTGGACGCGGTGGCCTGCCGGGGCACCTTCCGCAACTGGGACTATCCGATCCGGCGGCAGATTTTCTCCGGGTTCCGCACCGTGCGGTCGGCGGAAACTGCTTGATCTATCGCGCACCTCACCCGGCCGGCGGTGGACCGGCCGGGTTCAGCACTCTTTGCTGGACCTTCTGCTACTCGGCTTTGTCGAACGCGGCTGCGTGGGTTCGCAGCGGGACCTCCTTGATCAGCAAGGAGAGCAGCAGCGCGACGACGAGGACCACCGCGCCCACCAGGAAAGCCACCGAGATCGAGTCGGTGAAGCCGACCTTGAAAGGGTGGGCCAGGGTCGAGTCGAGCTTCGACAGGAAGGACGTGTCGTTGAGTGCGTCCGTGTTGGTGTCGCTCAGGATCTTCAACTGGTCCGGGTGGGCGGCCGCCGCCTTCTCGAAGGCTGTGGTGTGCTGCGCGGCCGCGAAGGCACTTGCGATCTTGTCGGAGACCAGCGAGTAGACGATGGACAAGAAGATGGCGACGCCGATGGTGCCGCCCATCTGCCGGAAGAAGGTAGTGGAGGACGTGGCGACTCCGATGTCCCTGGCGGAGACCGCGTTCTGCATCGCCAGCACGATGGTCTGCAGGTTCAGGCCGAGCCCGGCGCCGACGACGAACATCGAGATGTCGATGTACAACAGACCGCTGTCGGCTGACACCTTCCACAACATCAGCAGACCCGACACCAGGAGAACACAGCCGATCACCGGAAAGGCTTTGTAACGCCCGGTGCGAGAGGTGATCTGGCCTGAGACGAGTGACAGCAGCATGATGCCGAGCACCAGCGGCAGCGTCAGGAGCCCCGCTTTGGTGGGGGAGTTGCCCTTGACCAGTTGGAGGTAGAGCGGCAGCAGGGTGATGCCGCCGAACATCCCGATACCGATGATGAACGACTGGGCGGTGCCGATCGCGAACATCCGGTTGCGGAAGAGCCGCAGAGGCAGCAGCGCATCGTCGCCTGCGCGGCGCTCGGCCAGCAGGAACAGCACCACGCCGACGGCGCCGGTGATGTACGAGGCCAGCGAGCGGCCTGAACCCCAGCCCCACTCACGCCCCTGCTCGGCGACCACGAGCAGAGGGACCAACGTGGTGATCAGCGCAAGCGCGCCCAGGTAGTCGATCTTCTGATCGCGGCGCTGGTGGTCGAGGTGGAGCACCTTGGCTACGACGATCAGGGCAGCGATGCCGATCGGCACGTTGATCAGGAAGATCCAGCGCCAGCCGTCGATGCCTGCGACCGTGCCCGCACCGGCGAGTGCGCCGCCGATGACCGGGCCGAGCACGCTGGACGTACCGAAAACGGCCATGAAGTAGCCCTGATACTTGGCACGTTCACGCGGCGGGATGATGTCACCGATGATGGCGAGCGCCAGTGAGAACAAGCCACCGGCGCCGATACCCTGGACGGCTCGGAACGCGGCGAGCATGTACATGGACGTGGAGAGCGTGCACAGTGTCGAGCCGACCACGAACACGGAAATCGCGAACATGAAGAACGGCTTGCGCCCGTACTGGTCGGACAGCTTCCCGTAGAGCGGCGTCGCGATGGTCGAGGTGATCAGGAACGCCGTGGTGACCCACGCCTGCGCGGTGAGGCCATGCAGGCTCTCGCCGATCTTGTAGATGGCGGTGGAGACCACGGTCTGGTCCAGCGCGGCCAGGAACATACCCAGGAGCAGGCCCGAAAGGATCACCATGATCTCGCGGTGGGAGTAGCGGCTCGGCTCGACCGTTCCTGGCGTTCCCGCTCTTGCGGGAGCCGACGCGGCGTCGGCAGCTGATGTCATGCCTGTGGTTCCTTTCGAGGAGCTGTGCCGGCCCTCGCTGCGGAGCGCCAGGATGTGCGTCGAGCGGGCGGAGGTCACTTCTGGTGAGCGACGGGGCGCTTCGGCCGGATGGCGCTCGGGCATCGTAAAGGTAGAACGTTCTGTATTGACAAGTCCGCGAGTCGTCGTCATTCTTACATGACAGAATGTTCTATCTCATGATGGGGTTCTGACGCCTTCCGCCCAGGCGTCGGCTTCATGGAGACCTGGTGAACCCGGCAACCGATGCTCGGACACGAGCAAGAAGCCCCCTTACAGGGAGACCTCGGCGGTACAGCGAACTCATAGGAGATGAGTACGTGAACTCTGAACGACCCGAGAAGCGAGGCGCTCCCGTGGGCAGACGCGTCTTTCTCGGCACCCTCGGCCTCGGGGCGTTGGGCGTCTATGCCGCACCAAGTCTGCAACGCGGTACCGAAGCGTTTCTGGGCAGTGCATCACAGCTCGACCCATCCGGCTTGACCGGTCTGCTGCCCAACGGCGGCGGCTTCCGCTACTACTCGGTGACCTCTTCGGTGCCGCGCAAGGACGCGACGAACTACACCCTCGAGATCGGGGGACTGGTCGACCGTCCGAAGACCTACACACTGGACGACCTGCGCGCACTGCCCCAGACCCGGATGGTCAGGGACGTCCAGTGCGTCACCGGCTGGCGGGTGCCGGAGACCCCCTTCGAGGGCGTACGGCTGTCCCGCCTGCTGGATGCCGCGGGCGTGCACGCCAAGGCCGGGGCGGTGCGCTTCACGTGCTTCGACGGCGCCTACTCCGAAAGCCTCACCCTCGACCAAGCGCGTCGCTCTGATGTCTTGGTGGCTCTGCGCATGCAGGACAAGGACATCGGCCACTCCCACGGCGGCCCGGTCCGCCTGTACGTGGCGCCGATGTACTTCTACAAGTCCGCCAAGTGGCTGTCGGGGATCACTGTCACCGAGGACGTGCGCCCAGGCTACTGGGAGCGCCTCGGGTATGACATCGACGCCTGGGTCGGCCGATCGAACGGGCGTGACGATGACCCCACGAGCTGAGGCGCACAGCCCGCAGGCCGCCGCAGTCCGGCGGTTCGGGCCCGCGCAGCGCTGGGTGCACCGCATGACAGCCCTCTTGATGGGCGTCTGCGTGGTGACGGCATCCTTCCTCTACATCCCGGTCCTCGCAGAGATGGTCGGACGGCGGAACCTGGTGGTCCGCATCCATGAGTGGGCCGGGCTCGCCCTGCCCGTGCCGGTGCTCATCGGCCTGTTCTCCCGCCACTTCCGTGCGGACCTCGGGCATCTGAACCGCTTCGGGCCGCACGACAAGGTGTGGCTGCGGGCGGCCTTGCGCCGCGACAAGCGCTACTCGTCCCGGCCGGCGGCCAAATTCAACGCCGGGCAAAAGATCTACGCGGCCTGGATCGCCGGGGCGTCGCTGGTGATGCTGGCCACGGGCCTGATCATGTGGTTCACCCATCTCACGCCGATCAGGTGGCGGACCAGCGCAACCTTCGTCCACGACTGGCTAGCCCTGACCGCCGGCATTGTCCTGGCCGGACACGTCGGCATGGCCATGGCGGACCCGGAGGCACGCGCCGGCCTACGCACCGGCATGGTCGACCCCATGTGGGCGAAGCTCAAGCATCCTCTGTGGCGCCCAGGGTCGAAATCGGTGCGCTGATCAGCGCACCGATTGCCGGAACGGCACGCAGAGGCCAGGCAGTGAGTTCCGGCGGCATCGAGCCAGGTCCGCGAACCGATCGGGACGACGGGGGCCAGCGCATCGGCAACCGGTCTCGCCATGTTCCGAAGGCGTCTCCGGTTCGCCGAAGGCGTCGGGCATGGGTGCCGAAAGCCCTGTCAGGGAGTCATCCCCATGAAGATCGTTTTTCGCGGGACGGCACTTCTGGCCCGTTCCTCTGGCATGATCTGCGCGATCGTCCGGCAGGAACATGAGGACAGCGGGATCTACGGGATCAAGGTCAGGATCTGGAGGAGCGACGCAGACCGGGGCCGACCAAGGCGGGTACAGCGCTGGCTGCACCGAGAACGCGGGCCCGGAATACGTCAAGGCCCCGCAGTGCATCGCATTGGCGGCGTTTGTTCCGCCGCACTTCTCCAACGGAGCGCGGGTCGGCAGATGCTGTTTCGCGTTATTGCTTCCCGGTCAGGAATGCCGCCCAGGTGCAGTAGCCGTCCTCACTCACGCCCCAGCTGTCCGCAAGACTTGCGACGATCATGAGACCCCGTCCCCTCAGCTCCTCCTCATGAGCGCAACGCACTCGGGCAGGTGCCGGATTGGAGTCAGAGACTTCGATCTTTACTTCGTCGGCCGTCTCTGTGATGCGCAGACCGACCCGGCCGTAACCATGCTCGATCGCGTTCGACACCAGTTCTGACACAACCAGCCGCATGTCATCCGCCAGGGAATCCTCTATATCCCAAAGCTTCATGATCGCGAATGCGGCGTTTCGGGCCTGGGGGACGTGAACGAGATCTGGAGCGATTGCGATCTCGAAATCTTGCCGGGGTTTCGTAAGGATCATGGTCGGGGACATCGCGGAGCCTCTCGTTCCTCAGACCGCCGAGGCGTGGGCCCGGGCTTGGACCAAATTTGACCGATCATGTGGTGTATGTAACGTTCACTATAGAGCGCGCAGAGGTCTCGCGCCAGGGTTGTGGGCGTTACAAACCTTCCGGAATCGTCCAAAAATGGCCAGCCCGTAGGCGAGCGCTGGCACCAGAGCCGGCGCCACTCGATTCGCGCTCGCCCGTCGGCAGCTAGAGGGAGGGGGGACCGTTATTTGTCTGCGCCGCAGGTCAGGGCAGATCTGGCAGCGGCCCCATGCTCAGTACGGGCGGTCGCCGATGACCGTGACTCGTTCCATCAGCCGCGAGTCGGGGAAGTAGTCGCTCACCGCGTAGTGCTGGGTGGCTCGGTTGTCCCAGAAAGCGACCGAGCCCGGTTCCCAGTGGAAGCGGACCTGGTACTCGGGATGCGCCGCCTGGCGGAACAGCAGGTCGAGCAGGTCCTGGCTCTCGCTCGGTGTCAGACCGACGATGGCGGTGGTGAACACCGCGTTGACGTAGAGGAGTTTGCGGCCGGTTTCGGGATGAGTGCGCACCACGGGGTGCTCCACCGGTTGGAGTCGGGCGCGTGCCGCGCGCATGTTCTTCGCCACCTCGCCCCCGGCTTCCGCAGGCACCGTCGGAATCTCGTGGAGCGCGGTCAGCCCGTCGATGTATCCGCGGACTTCTGCGGGAAGTCCCTCGTAGGCCGCGTACATGTCGGCCCACAATGTGTCTCCGCCGAGTCCGGGCACCGTGACAGCGCGCAGCATGGAACCCAGCGGCGGATTGGGACTGAAGCTGACGTCGCTGTGCCAGATGTTCTCGGTTCCGGGATGCGTCGCGTCGTGTTCGAGGCGGACCACCTCGGGGATCTCGGCCTTGGGCAGGAAGGGATGGTCTTCGAGTTCGCCCCAGTGCCGGGCCACGGCGGCGTGCTCACGGGCGGTGAGTTTCTGCCCGCGGAAGAACAGCACCTTCCATTCCAGCAGTGCGCGCTTGAGTTCGGCGAGCACTTCGGGAACGAGATCCTCGGCGAGGTCGATGCCGCGAACCTCGGCGCCGATCAGCCGGGATTGCGGAACCAGGGCAAGGTGCCGGTACGGTCCGCCGGTGCTGTCCGGACGGGACTCCCGTCCGACCGTGGTCGGACGTAGTGCTCGGGCGGAGCGGGCGAATGCGGGCGTCTCGAGTTGTCCGGTCCGAGAGGTCATGTCAGATCATCTCCTTGGTGATGGTGGATTTGGTGCCCGCAGCCACGGCTGCGGGCAGGTCGGTACGACGGGTGGCGGCACCGCCGGTTGCCGGGGCGCGGCCGTGTCGCATGCGCCAGGTGGTCAGCAGGGCGAGCAGCGCGGCGGCCGCGGCGCAGATGAAGGCCAGGCGGTAGCCGCTGCCCGCGAAGAGCGTTCCGGTGGGACCGACCGGGTACAGGGTGCGTACCGAGGCCAGGACCGATGCCCCGGTTGCCGCCCCGAGCTGGTTGGCGACCGCGAGCAAGGCCGTTCCGGTGGCGGCTCGTTCGTCGGGCACGGCCTCGGTGATGAGGTTGGCGAAGGATACGTAGGCGAGCCCGATGCCCAGACCGAACACCAGGCTGATCAGCAGGATGGCACCGCGCTGCCCGGGCAGTGCGGCGAAGCCGAACGCCCCGACCGTGACCAGTGCCTGCGCCGTCAGCGCCGTGCTGCGAGGGCCGCTGCGCCTGGCCAGGTACCCGCCGATGGGGCCGCCGGCGAGTGAACCGAGTCCCAGAGTGAAGGTCCAGCCAGCCGCGGCCAGTGCGGTCAGCCCGAAGGCGTAGCCGAGTCCGGCATGGCGCGGGGTCTGCAGGAGCTGGGCCAGCAGGTAGGCGACGGCGGACGTGCAGGCCGTGGTGAGTACGGCCGGAAGCAGCGTGCCCCGCACCGCCGGAGCGGTGAGCAGGCCGAGGTCGATGGCGGGGTCGGGCCTGGACCGTTCACGTCGCCAGAAGCCGATGGCCAGGAGTGCCGCGGAGGGAAGGGCCGCCAGGAAGCCGGGCGAGGACCAGCCCGAGCGCACGCCAGCGCTGATGCCCGACACCAGTGCCGCGGCGGCCAGGCCGAGCAGGAGCGCTCCGGGAACATCAAGTCGCGGGCGTTCCGGCGCGGACGCGTCGTTCGGACGCTGGTCGCCGGGAAGTACTACCGCCGCAAGCGGCAGAACCAGCGCGCTCAGCAGGAACAGGAACCAGAACACGCCGTGATAGCCGTAACGGTCGACCAGCGCGCCACCGAGGAAGGGCGCGGTGATCCCGCTGATTCCGATCCCACTGGAAACGATGCCCAGCGCGACCGGCACCCGATGGCGGGGAAGTGCATCGCGGACCATCGCGTAGGCAACCGCCAGTGCACCGCCTACGGCGCCCTGCAGGACCCGGCCGAGCAACAGCAGCGGCAGCGATGCGGCCACCGCGCACAACAGCGACCCGCTCGCGAACAGCGCCCCCGAGTACAGCAGCACCCGCTTCTTGCCCACCACATCGGCGATGCGCCCCAGCAGGGGGATGCACACCACGGCGGCCAGGCTCACCGTGCCGGTGACGGCGTCGGCACCTGCGCTGCCGAAAGACTGCGCGAGGGACCTGGCTGCCGGGTAGACCAGGCTCACCTCCAGCGGAGCCGTCTCTGTGAGCAGGACGAGTACGGCGAGGATGCCCAGTTGCCGGATCCGGGAGTCGGTGGGAGAGGTCATCGACGGATGCCTGCTTTCGTGGGTGGACGGGGGGTGGTGACTGCCCCGAAAGCGATTAACCCACGTGGGTCAGAAGGGGTCCATGTACGCAATATTGCAAGTTTGTGTCCCTGTGCCCGAGCTCGGAGGGGATCCCTGGCGGCATACGGGGGCGGCGATAATCCCCCTATGACCTCGTCCACTCCGGAACGCCGATCCCGTCCGGCCCCGGCACCTCGCGCCGACGGAACCCGCCTTGCCATCATCGAGTGCGCCGAGCGGCTGTACGCGGAGCGCGGGGTGAACGGCGTCTCCCTACGGGAGATCGGCGCTGCCGCAGGGCAGCGCAACACCGGCGCCGTGCGCTACCACTTCGGATCAAAGACGGGTCTCTTGTCGGCGGTGTTCGAGCATCGCATGACCCCGGCCAACACACTCCGGGAGCGAATGCTCGCAGAAGCCGATGCGGCCGGACGCGGAATGGATGCGCGCACACTGGTGGAGGCGCTGGTACTGCCACTGGCCGAGCTCCTCGGCGAGCCGGGGCGGCCGAGCTGGTACGCGCGCTTCCTCGCCCAGACAGCCATCGATCCCCAACTGGCCGACGCGGTCGGATACCGTCCGGGCACCCCGTGGACCAGCGGAGCGGTCAAGACCGAGCAGCGCATCCTGCGCAATCTGCACCACCTTCCGGAACCCCTGCGTCGCCAGCGCTTCCTGCTGCTGGTCGGCTTCTTCACGCACGCCCTCGCCGACTGGGAAGCCCAACTGTCCCTAGGGCAAACGCATCTGACGAGCCGACAGGAACTGGTCGAGCATGTGATCACCCTGGGAGCCGCCATGCTCGCCGTGGACAGCCCCCGGTAGCCGGACACCGCCGACGATGTCGGCGCGCAGTGTATGGAACCGCCGCCGGAGCAGGCGTATGAGTGGGAGGTTCTCACCTCTCCTGGAGTCAGAACCGCATCTAGGGTGACGTGTGCGGTACGCAGCGGAGACTGCACGGCGAAGACGCTCACGAACACGGATCACATCTGCGGTGCCCGGAGTCCTGTCCGAGTGGGGCCGGCCGAGGCGCTGTTCGCGTGCCGGCCCGTCGCCAGATCCGTCGCGCATCCCTCGATCCCGTGTCCGCCCGGTGGGGCGGACTCGCCGACCGAAAGGAGAAGAGACCCATGCCTGATCAGTCCCCCACGGCGGCCCTCACGGGAGTCGGCTGCGGCATCGGCGTACACGATCCGGGCGCCACCCCGGGCAGGCCGGTTGCAGGCATCGTCGTCGCTCTCGGCCGGACCCTGCGCGTCACAGGTGGCCGCCCGTGCTGAGGTCGGCCGGTGCAGCCGACGCCATGGACGGCCTGATGCAGCCGCGCCCGCTCACCATCGCCCACATCGTGGAGCGAGCCGAACGGCTGTACGCGCACAAGTGCGTCACCACGGCCGGCGCAGACAGGCACACCTATGCCGAGGTGGTTCACCGCGTTCGGCGTCTCGCAACCGGACTGGACCTCCTCGACGTCCCCGTCGGCGCCCGTGTCGCCACGTTCGCCTGCAACAACCGACGCCACCTCGAGCTCTATCTCGCCGTGCCGGCCACCAAGCGGGTCCTGCACACCGTGAACATCCGGCTCTCCTCGGAACACCTCGAGTACATCGTCAACCACGCCGAGGACGACGTGGTGTTCGTCGACCGCCGGCTCCTTCCACGGATCTGGCCGAGCGCCGACCGGATGCCCCGCGTGCGGCACTGGGTGGTGCTGCCCGACGGCAGTGATCATCCGATTCCGGCGGACCCCCGCATCCTGGATTACGACGAACTGCTCTTGCGGGCCAATCCGTTCGCAGGCTCGTTCGAGGACGCGTTCGCGTCGGCGGACGAGAACCTGGCCTCCGGGCTGTGCTACACGTCGGGCACGACCGGACGGCCCAAGGGCGTGCTCTACAGCCACCGTTCGACGGTCCTGCACTGTCTCGGCACGCTGGCGGCAGGTCTCATCGGTCTCAGCGAGAGCGATGTCGTCATGCCGATCGTGCCGTTCTTCCACGCCAACGCCTGGGGCCTGCCGTATGGAGCGTTGATGGCAGGTGCCTCCTTGACCCTTCCCGGTCACTCCGCGGATCCGGTGCACCTGCTGCAATTGATGGAGGCCGAGCGGGTGAGCGTCGCCGGTGCCGTGCCCACGGTGTGGTCGAGCCTGGTTCCGCGGTTGCGGAACCACGACCTGAGCGCCACACGTTTCCTGCTCGGCGGCGGCTCCGCCGTTCCTCCGTCGCTCTCCGAGACCTATCGTGCCGCGACCGGCGTACCCATCACCCATTCCTGGGGGATGACCGAGGTCAGCCCCGTCGGGGCCATCGGCGGTACACGCACCCAGCACCGGGGGGCGACCGAGGAGGAGCAGGTGGCCGTGCGAGCCGCCCAGGGCCAGCCGCTGCCGCTGGTGAACGTGCGGATCGTCGACGTCGAGACAGGCCGCGCGCTGCCGCGGGACGGCCATGCCGTCGGCGAGTTGCAGGTGTCGGGACCGTGGGTGGCGAGCGGGTACTTCCGGCGGGGCGCGGACGACAGCTTCACCGACGACGGGTGGCTGCGCACCGGCGATCTGGCCACCATCGACGCCGATGGCTATCTGCGCCTGGTGGACCGGATCAAGGACCTGATCAAGTCCGGAGGCGAGTGGATCTCCTCCGTGGAGCTCGAAGCCGCCATCGCCTCGCACCCGGACGTCGCCGAAGTCGCCGTCATCGCCCGCCCGGACCCGCGGTGGACGGAGCGCCCCGTCGCCTACGTCGTGCTGCGCGACGGCAGTGACCACACGGCTGAAGAGCTCCTGCGGCACATCACGCCCATGGTCGCCAAGTGGTGGCTGCCCGACGACATCGTCTTCATGACCTCACTGCCCAAAACGGGCACCGGCAAGCTGTCCAAGAGCAGCCTGCGTGAGTCGGCGCGTATCGGTTGAGCCCCGGCACCGGCCTGCCGGGATCGGACCGGCTCAGCTCGTGGGGCGACGCGTCTCAGGCTGCGACGGGACGGTTGCGGTGGCTCGGAGCTGGTGCAGCCGTAGTCCGAGTCGCAGTTCCAGGTCGTACTCGTGTCGCCAGTCGAGGTCGAGGACGCTGCTGGCACGGTCCAAGCGCTTGAGCAGCGTGTTGACGTGCACGTACAACGCTCGGGCGGTCGCCGCCACGTTGGCGTGGTGGTCGTAGTACGCGCTGAGTGTGTCGACGAGATGAGTGCCATGTCGCTCGTCGTAGTCCAGGAGCGGGCCTATGGAGTCGGAGATGAAACGGTCGAGCTCGTGGACCCGTTCTGCGTCGAAGACGAGGGCGTAGAGGGCGTACCGGCCGGTTGTGGCGCCCAGGTCGGTGTGGCCGATGGCTCGTGCCACGGCGCCGCAGCGACTGGCCCGAGAGAAGGCGCGCGCCCAGTCGTGGTGGACCACCCGTTCTGCGAGGACGACGACGGGGCATGCCAGGGTGCGGCGCAGTTGCTGATGGACCTCCTTGACGGTCCGGTCGTCGTCCACGCTGTGCAGGATCATCGTGGCCCTGCCCAGGTGTTCGCCGGCCAGTCCCGAGCGGTCGCGTGCGATGTCGTGCAGATGGCGGGAGAGGTCGGTCGGCGTCACCGTGGGGGAGTCCGCTACGAGGACCAGGTCGAGGCGGTCGGCATCGATGGCGCGTGCTTGGCAACGGGCGCGCTGAGCGGGGCTCATGCCGGGACTGCCGACCATGAGCTCGGTCAGGAGTTCTCCGCTCACTCGCTCGCTGGCCTCGGCGACGGCCCGCTCCTTGAGGATGAGCAGTCCCAGGATGTGGGTGGCTCGCTCCAGGGTGCGCAGGTCCGTGTCATGCGGGGCGGCCTGGTCGGCGGCTTCTTCCCTGCTCCACGCGAGTGCGCCGAGATGGCTGTCGCCCGCCTGGATCGACGCCACCCTGTGGGCGATTTTGGCGGTGTCGACCAAAGTGATGCAGCGGCCCGATCGGCGTGCCTTCTCGACGGCGTCGGACAGGTCGAGTTTCGTCGGGATCCGGCACAGAGCCGACGCCGAGGTCCGGCGAACGACCACAGCACCGGTCCGGTCGAGGAGGGTCACGCTTCCGCCCAGCTGATCGGCGAGAAGCTGAGCGATGTCGCCGGGTGTCCCGCCCTGCAACACGGCACCGGTCAGTGCTTCGTGGATCGCCTGCGCCCGCTCCATGACGGCCACGTGCTCCTCTATCTTCCGGTACGCGCCCCGCAGTTCCTGCAGGGCGGTCCGGCTCGCCTCGTAGAGACGGGCGTTGTCGAGGGCGACCGCGGCGTGATCGGCGAAGGCGCTGAGCAGCGCGATCTCGTCCGCCTGGAAGGACCGTTCGGAGCGGTCCGCGGCGAACAGGGCGCCCACTGCTTCACCCCGTACGACCAGGGGCACACCGAGCAGCGCGACGAGTCCCTCGGCGTCGACCAGGCGGTCGAAGTTCGGATCGTGGTCGATGCTGGTCGTGGAGACGTAGTCGCGCACCCAGTGCGGGCTCCGGGACGCCAGCACCTTGCCACCGAGCCCCACATGGGCCGGTATGCAGGCGGCGAGGAACGAGGCGGAGATCGTTCCTTCCGATGCTCTGGCCGACAGCTTGCCGTCCGGGCCCACCAGCGAGAGGTAGGTGAAGTCCGTACTGATCAGGTCGTGTGCGTGGTGCACGATCGACTGGAGCACCTCGTCGATCTCGCCCAGCGCGGTGAGTGACTTGGCGGTCGCGTACAACGACGCGAGTTCGCGCTGTCGGCGCACGAGCGAGTACGGCTCGGCCTCACCACCGGGGTCGCTGATCACAGTGCCGTCCCCTTGAGCGTCGGGTGGGAGAAAGTTCCACCGAGTCGGGATGAGGTGTGTGTGATGTACACCTCAACCAAAGGGTAGCGGCGCCCTAGTGTCACCGCCATCACCTCTGCTGTGCTCTCGACGAAGGCGGCATGTATGGCAACCCCGCTCGTCCAACCCGAAGGACAGTCCGGCCGGCTCGGTGCCGGCGCGTCCACCGCTCGGCACCAGGTCTCGCGCAAGCTCCTGGCCGCAGGACTCGTCGCCAGCTCGATCGAGTGGTACGACTTCTTCCTCTACGGCACCGCGGCGGCGCTGGTGTTCCCGCGTGTCTTCTTTCCGCACTCCTCGGCCCTGACCGGGACCCTGCTCGCCTTCAGTACGTTCTGGGCGGGTTTCGTCGCGCGCCCGATCGGCGGCGTGCTCGCCGGGCACCTCGGTGACAAACACGGACGCAAGCCGGTCGTCGTCGGCTGCCTGGCCCTCATGGGGGCCGCGACCTTTATGATCGGCTGCCTGCCCAGCGCGGAGACCGTCGGCGCGCTGGCCCCGACCCTGCTGGTCCTGCTGCGTTTCATGCAGGGACTCGCTGCAGGCGGTCAATGGGGCGGCATCGTGCTCCTCCTCACCGAGTCCGCCAGCCCCAAACGCCGCGGTTTCGCGGGGACCTTCGGTCAGACCAGCGTCCCTGTCGCCGTGATCATCTCCAATCTCATCTTCGTGGCCGCCGGCGCGCTGATGCCCGACGACGCCTTCCTCAGCTGGGGCTGGCGCATCCCCTTCCTGGTGAGCGTCGTGATGTTCGTGGTGGTCCTCTACATCCAGGCCAAGGTCGAGGACACACCGGAATTCCGTGCACTGCAACGGGAGGCGTCGCAGCCGGAGAGGGGGGCGGTTCGGGCACCCCTGGCCCAGGTCGTCCGCAGCAGGTGGGGGACCGTCCTCCTCGGCTGCGGTCTCCTGTCGGCGACCAACAGCCTCTTCTATGTGAGCATCTCCGGACTGTTGAGCTATGGGACCCACTCGCTCGGGCTCGAGCGCAACCCCCTGCTCGCCGTCGTGCTGCTCAGTTCTGTGGCGATGCTCGCGACCCTGCCCTGGTCCGGGTACATGTCCGACAAGGTGGGCCGTCGGCCGCTGATCCTGGTCGGTGGACTGGGCGTTGCGGTATGGGCCTTCCCGTACTTCTGGCTGGTCGACACCGCGTCGCTGCCGCTGATCTTCATCGCCGTGGTCGTGGGCTTCGTGTTCCAGTGCCTGACCTACGGTCCGATCGCTAGCTTCGTCGGCGAACTGTTCGCGCCGAGCGTGCGGTACTCGGGCGCCTCGTTGTCGTACCAGCTCTCCGCCATCATCGTCAGCGGTGGCACGCCGTTCCTCATGACGGCGCTCATCGCCAAGGCCGGGAGCACCCTGCCCGTCGCCGGCTACATCATGCTCATGGGGCTGATCACCTTCGCCAGCGCGTGGTTCCTGCCGGAGACGAACCCCGCCGAGGTCCGTGACGACCCGGACGCTGTTCCGGGTGCCCATCTCTACGGCTGACGGATTCCAGGAGCCGGACGGTGACAGGAGCTGCGGGGGGAAGGCCGGTGCCGGGTACGGCGGCCAGAGCGCCGCGAGACCAACTGCACTCCATGCCTACGAGATTTGTGAGAAGAGGCCAGTGTGAGGAGACCAACGGCAAACGGGCTGCGGACGCGTCGGCTCGCCGCGCTTGCCGCCATGATGATGTCGGCGGGTGCCATTCAGGTACTCGGGGCCGGGCCCGCCACGGCGACGACCCCGGCCGAGGCCACCCACGCGACGACGGTGCCGCGATGTTCCGCGCTGGAACAGATGACGATCCCGGCATGGGCCATGAGCCTGCCGACGACCGGCGGCCGCGTCACTTCCACAGCGGTCATGACCAGCCTGGTCAGTGGCGTGACGGTCGAGTACTGCCAAGTCGGCGTCGACCTCCATCCCGTCGATCCGTCGGCACCCGAGATCAAGATGCGCATCGACCTGCCCTACGACTGGAATCGCAAGGCGATGATGTTCGGTGGCGGAGGCTACAACGGCACCATTCCCGACCTGACGCAGAATGTGCCGTTCGGCCCCAAGGATCAGCCGGCGCCTTTGGCTCGCCGCTATGCGACCTTCGCCGGCGATTCCGGTCATCAGCAAAGCCCGGCAGCGGTTCCGAGCTTGGACGGGTCGTTCGGAGTGAACGACGAGGCCTTGAGCAACTTCGCCGCCGGTGACGCACTCAAAAAGACGCGCGACGCGAGTCTGTTCCTCATCCGGCAGGCCTACGGTGCCCATCCCGCCGAGATCTACTTCGCGGGCGGCTCGACGGGCGGCCGCGAAGCTCTCGTCGTCGCCCAGCGGTGGCCCAGGGCGTTCGACGGTGTGATCTCCGCCTATCCAGCCTGGAACAACCTCAGCGAACTGCTGGACCTGGGGTACCTCGCACAGGTCCTGTCACGCCCCGGCGCCTTTCCCGGACCCGAGAAACAGACGCTCCTCTACGACAGCGTCATCAACGCGTGCGACGGTGTGGACGGTGTCGAGGACGGCGTCATCTCGCACCCGAGCGGCTGTCACTTCGACCCGCGGGTGCTTCGCTGCCCTGCTGGTGCCGACACCGGCCCTACATGTCTGTCGGACCCTCAGATCACCTCCGTGATCGCCATGTCGTCCCCGTTCACATGGCCGTACCGAATCGACAGTGGCGAGAGGGCATACCCGGGTTTCCCGTTCCTGTCAGGGGCGGACATGAGGACGCCGTTCCTCGGCTTCGGCGATACGGCGCCGACCGATCCCATGCCCGTGACCAGCGGCTACGGGATGCAGTACTGGGAGCAGTGGGTCAAGTACTTCCTGACCCGGGACCCGCACCACAACTCCCTCGATGTCGACCCCAGACACCCCGGGAAGTGGCTCGACCGCATCAGTCATCTGTCCACGATCGAGGATCGCAACAACGCGGATCTCCGCCCGTTCGCACGTGCCGGCGGCAAGCTGATCCTGCTCCACGGTGCCGCGGACGAGCTGGTCTCCTCCCGCTCCACGAGTGACTACTACCGGCGCGTGCGCGACCTGTCGGGTCCGGATGCGACCCACTCGTTCATGCGGTACTACCTGGTGCCCGGGGCGAACCACGCGAACTTCGGCACGCCGGCGTTCGCCGCCGGCTGGGACTCCCTCTCCGCGCTCGAACGATGGGTGGAGGAAGGGCAGGCACCCATGCATCCGACTGTGACCGACGCGAACCACCACCGCACACGTCCACTGTGCGCTTATCCGGCCTGGCCCAGGTATCGCACAGGTGATCCCGACAGCGCATCGAGCTTCGCGTGCTCACGCTGACGGTGCAGCAGAGGGGCGCGAACGGACGGGGCACGGGGCGCGGGCGAGCGACGGAATGAGCAGGATCGACCACCGCTTGATCCGCGCGCCCTGCTGCGTTGGGAGGTGCGCGGACCTGATCACGGCGCGGTCCTTCGCGCGGGCCGACGCCCTGCTGGGCATGGTCTGGCCGGTGCACGACCTACGGCATACCGCCGCGCCGAGGATGGCCCAGCACGAGTGCCCGACCACGCGAGACGTACGACCGCTCCCAGGACACGCGCCTGAGCACGCCCGTCGGCATCCACCTGGTCAAGGCGAAGCTCAAGTCATCGATTCGGGACGGACTCGACGCGCAGGGCCTGATGGCCGCGGCGGGCCACTTCAATGCGCCGACCGCGGGTGAAGTCACCAGCGGCGGCCCGACAATGATCCGGATTGTTGAGGACGGCAGCAGTACCGACCATGCCGGAGCCGGTATGTGGGTCCTGGCTTCGTTCGGCGCGCCGCACACCTTCGCCACTTGACCGGCGGCACGGCGGTCCTGGGTGGAGTCCGGGCAGCCGTGGTCCTAGGCATACGGCAATTGGCACCGCGACCCAGACGGTTCGTGGACGCGTTCGCACTCTTGGCCCAGTACATGACACCCGTTAGGGTCCTTATGACAACGTTGCCCAGTCGGGCTCCGTCTCGCTCATGCCTGTCCCACTTCTGGGAGGAACCGAATGCCGGGTCCGCACATGAAGAACGGCGTCCACCTCCGGGCATGGGCACGCGGGGCGTGCGCCGCCGCGGTGGCGTTGGCCGCCGCAGTGCCGGCTTCGGCTGCCTGGGCACAGGCCCCGTTCGAGCCCCGCAGCGCTGTCGTTGCCGCCTCGGGACTCGACCTGGTGGCGATGGGCAGTTCCTTCGCGGCGGGTCCGGGCATTCCGCCGGTGCAGACGAGCACTGGCGCCGCAGCGTGCGCCCGATCGGCGAACAACTACGCCAGCCTCGTGGCCCGGGAGACCGGAGCGAACCTGACGGATGTCTCGTGCAGCGGCGCGACCACCGCCAACGTATTGACCACCAGCCAGGCCGGACAGCCGCCGCAGGTGCAGGCGGTGACCTCGGCGACCCGCGTGGTCACGGTCACGATCGGCGGCAACGACGTCAACTACCTCGGCAGCATCAATACTTACTCCTGTCAGACCAGTGGCGGCACCAACTGCGGCAGCGTGGACCAGAACGCGATCAACCAGACGTTTCCGTCGCTGGCGGGTCGTATCCAGAACATCGTCAACGCGGTGCATGGCAGGGCGCCCCAGGCCCATGTCTACCTGGTCAACTACTTCACACTCCTGCCGGACGCCGGAGTGTGTGCCGGCGTCCCTCTCACCGGTGACCAGGCGGCTTTCGAACGCAGCATCGCCTCGCGCCTGGCAGACGCCACCGCCAGCGCGGCCGCCGCCACAGGGGCGACCCTGATCGATCTGGCCGCCGCCAGTCACGGACATGACGCGTGCGCCGCGAACCCGTGGGTCGAGACGTACCGTCCGGCCGCGGGACGTGCCACGTACCACCCCAATGAAGCAGGGATGCGGGCAGCGGCGTCACTCGTGGAATCCGCCCTCAACTCCGCAGGCCAACTCCGCACCGTCGCGTTCCGTTCAGGGATCGCGGGCAAGTGTCTCGACGTGCAGGGCTCCGGCACCGCCAACGGCACACATGTGCAGTTGTACGGGTGCAACGGCACAGGTGCGCAGCGGTGGACGTACACACCGGACGCGGGTGGCGCCCTTCGCGCGCTGGGCGGCTGCCTCGACGTCAGCAACAGCGGGACCGAGAACAGGACCAAGGTGCAGCTGTGGGAGTGCAACGGCTCTGGCGCGCAGCGTTGGGTGACGGGCCCCAACTCGTCTCTGGTCAACCCGCAGTCGGGGCGTTGCCTCGACGACCCGGGCAGCTCCACGGTCGACGGGACTCAACTGCAGATCTACGACTGCAACGGTGCGGCCGCGCAGCGGTGGACGCCGACCGCCTGACCTCTCGACCGGTTGGCACTGACCCCGCCGCGGGTCCCCGTCTTGTCGCGCCGTACCGTTGAAGGCGTGTACCGGTTTCTGCTGACATCCCGTTGGTGGGCGATCAACATCTTCGTGCTGCTCGCCGTACCCTTGTGCGTTTTTCTCGGGTCGTGGCAGCTGAGCCGGTTCGAGGACAGGATGCAGGACCACCGCGAGGCAAGCGAACAGGTCAGCAATGATCGGCACGAGCCGGCCGGCCCGCTGCGTGCGCTGTTGCCCGTGAACAAGGCCACGTCCGGCCGACAGGCTACCGCGACCGGGCGGTACGGCAAGCAGCTGCTGGTTCCCGACCGCGACCTGGACGACAAGCAGGGTTTCTACGTCCTGACGCTGCTGCGCACCGACGGCGGCAAGGCGCTGCCCGTGGTACGGGGCTGGCTGCCGGGTTCCGCCGATGTCGCGAAGGCGCCCGTCGCACCCACCGGTGAGGTCACCGTCACCGGCGCGCTGCAGGGGTCCGAGACGCCCGGCGACGACGGGGTGAGCGCCCAGGGTGGTCTGCCGGCCGGGCAGACCGGGGCGATCAGCGCCGCGTCGCTGGTCAACCTCGTGCCCTACGACGTATACGACGCGTGGGTCACGCTCGACAAGGCCGACAGCGGGATGACGGCCGTGCCGCCCAGGGCCCCCACCGGCTCCGGCCTCGACCTGAAGGCGTTCCAGAACCTCGGCTACACCGGCGAGTGGTTCGTCTTCGCCGGCTTCGTGCTCTTCATGTGGTTCCGGCTGCTGCGCCGCGAGGTCGAGGTCGCGCGGGACGCGGAGATGGGCCTGGTGGCGGAGGAGGAGACCGGAGCAGTCTGACGGCGTCACCGTGCGAATCACGGCGGGTACGCCCGGCTGGATGAAGTACGGTCACTCGTCGCCCCCGTCACGTACAAGGGACTTGATCCACGCGCTGACTGCGGCGGCCGTGGTCTGAGAGTGCTGCTGCCACAGCGAGAAGTGGTCGCCGGGGACGTCGACTTGGGCGTGGGGGAGGGGCCAGGAGGTTCGCCATTCGTCGCCTTGAACGCGCCCAGCCATGTCGATGGTCGGTGCGGTGGCGCGCACCAGCAGGGTGGGTGCGCCGACCGGCTGCGGCTTCCAGTTGAGGAACATGCGGGTATACGCCCCCAATGCCGCGACGCCGGCGTCCTCGTCGCCCGTGAACTCGTGGCCGCCCAGGTGCGGTGCGATGACTGCCGGCAGCGACAGCAGCCACTCCTTGTCACTGTTGCCGTCGTCGATGAGGTATGTGTCCAGCAGCACCAGCCCGGCGGGAGCCGCGCCCATGGCCTCAAGGCGCTGGGTGACGGCCTGTGCCACCGCGCCGCCGGTGCTGGCGCCGACGATCACGCAGCGTCGTTCGCCCAGGTGCCGCAGCACCGACTCGGCGTGCGTGAGGGCAAGCGTCTCCACATCGGCCGGCAGTTCGTGGCCCGCGCTGATTCCGGGGTGCGGAAACTCGAAGACGTCCCACTCGCCCTCGAAACAGGCATGGAAGCGGGCGAATTCGCCGCCGGGGGCGGCGAGGGCAGGCTGGATGCCCGGGAAGAAGACGAGCACCGGGCGTTCGCCGGGTCCGGTCGCACGCCGCACCGGCGGCAGTGCATGTCGTCGGCTGTCGGCCGCCTGGTAGGTCGGGACGGCCCAGGACGCCGTGACGAGCATGTGCATCGCGTCGATCACCCGGCCTGCCTCGCAGACTTGCCGGTAAAGGGAGGACAGGGTCTGCGCGGGCCGCCGTCCTGCCGGCTGCCCGGCGCGTGATGTGGTCGTGGGCAGGTCGTCCTCCAGCAGACCGAGTACGTGACGGGCCAGCTCCTGCGGTGTCGGATGCTCGAAGACCACGGTGGCGGGGAGCCTGAGCCCTAGCGCCACGCTCAGCCGATTACGGAGCTGTACCGCCGTCAGAGAGTCGAAACCCAGCTCGATGTAGGACCTGCCCTGTGGGAGCGAGGTGGCGTCCGGGTAGCCGAGTACTTGCGCCACATCGGTGTTGAGCAACTCCACCAGAGTGTTCAGGCGCTGTGCGGGTGACGCTTCGGCCAGCAGCCTGTGCCAGCTGCCTGGCTGTTCTCGTTCGCCCGAGTTCGGGTGGCCGGCTCCGGGTGGAGATGTGGCAGGGCGCACCAGACCCCGCAGGAGCGGTGGCAGATGTGTCCGGGCGGAACGGAGGGCGGCCCGGTCCAGGAGGGCGGGAACCACCACGGGCTCGCTCGTGCGAAGTGCCGCGTCGAACAGGGCGAGCCCCTGATCCACGGTGAGCGGCCGCAGTGCGTCCGGCGTCAGCCGGTGTGTGCCGGTCATCCCGCTTTCTGTGCTCCAAGGCCCCCACGCGAGGGAGAGGGCAGGCAATCCCAGCCGGGTGCGGTGGTGGGCCAGGGCGTCGAGGAAGGAATTCGCCGCGGCGTAGTTCCCCTGTCCCGCACGGCCCAGCAGGCCGGACACGGAGGAGAACAAGATGAAGGCCGACAGGTCCAGATCCTTGGTCAGTTCGTGCAGATACCACGCCGCGTCTGCCTTCGGACGCAGCACCGCCGCCATGCGTTGCGGTGTCAGGGATGCCAGAACTCCGTCGTCCAGGACCCCGGCGGCATGCACCACGCCGGTCAGCTCCGGTCCACACGCGCTGATCAGATCGGCCAGCGCGGCCCGGTCGGTGACGTCACAGGCGATGATGCGGACCTCGGCGCCCAACTCCAGTAACTCGGCGAGCAGTTGGGCGGCGCCCGGTGCTTCGGGGCCGCGGCGTCCGGCCAGCACCAGGCGGCGCACGCCATGTGACCTCACGAGGTGTCTGGCGAGTTCTGCACCGAGGGCGCCGGTGCCGCCGGTGATCAACAGCGTGCCCTCAGGGCGGAGTGCCACGGGTGTGCCTTCCGTGGCGGACGGTGTCAGGCGCGGTACCGTCAAACGTCCTTCGCGGATGGAGAGTTGGGGTTCTCCCGAGGCAACGGCCGCGGGTAGTTGCCGTAGTGATGCCGGTCGCTCGTCCACGTCGACGAGCACGATCTGCCCGGGCAGCTCCGACTGGGCCGCGCGCACCAGTCCCCACACCGCGGCTCCCGCTGTGTCGGGTGCAGCTGTCATGGAGGTGGCGTTGCGTGTGACGACCACCAACTGGGAGCCCGCCGTCCGCGGATCGTGCTGCCAGCTCTGGAGAGCGCGGTGCACTGTGTCGGTCAGCCGGTGCAGGGTGGTGAGCGGGTCGGCGTCCCCCGTGGGTCCGGCCGCCGTGACGAGGACGGTGTGCGGATCGGGCACAGGGGAGAGCGCCAGCTCAGGGATCACCCGTGACAGGTCCAGCCCGCCGTCCGAGGTGTTGTCCAGGAGGGCCCAGCGTGAGGTGTCGGCGGAGTGCTCCCCTGCTATGACTGTCCACTCGGGGCGCAACAAGGCTTGCCTGGCCGAGTCGCGACTGAGGGTGGGCAGTTCGCGGGTCGTCATGGAGTCGATGTGGGCCACCGGAGTGCCGTCGGGGGTTTCGAGAGTTGCTGTGACCGTGTCCGTGGCCGCACCGAGTGAGATCCGTACCCGGACCTCCGTGGGACCTGTCGTGCCGGGCTGGAAGCCGTTCCATGAGAAGGGAACGCGGATGGCTGCATCGGGTGCCGTCCCGGTGAGCAGGGGAGCGTGCAGGGCCGCGTCCAGCAGGGCCGGATGGATCCCGTAGCCGCCGGCTGCGGCCTTTTCCGCTTCCGGCAGGCGGGCCTCGACGAACAGCTCGTCGGCCCGCCGCCACATCGCCCGTACGCACCGAAAGGCGGGACCGTAGGCCAGGCCTGTGTCCGCGAGGGTGTCGTAGGCGTCGGCCAGGTCGACCCCGGTGGCACCCTCCGGAGGCCACACCGATTCCTGGGGCGCCACGGGAGGAGAGGCCAGTCCGAGGAAGCCGGTGGCATGCCTGGTCCAGGAGCCGTCCGCGCTGTCCGGTTCGTCACTCCGTGCGTGGATGTCAACGGGGCGCCGGCCCGCGTCGTCCGCTGCGCTCACGACGACCTGGAGGCGCAGTTCACCCGTCGGCGGGAGGGGCAGCGGAGTGAGGACGAGGAGCTCGTCCAGTGCACCGCACCCCATCTCGCGGCCCGCCTGCACGGCCAGCTCCACGAACACCGTTGAAGGAATGACGGCCGACCCGGAGACCGTGTGATCGGCGAGCCACGGCTGAGCCGCAGCGGAGAGCCGACCGGCGAACACCGTCCGGTCGGTGTCCGGGACGGCGAACCCCGGCTCCAGCAGCGGATGACCGGCGGCGGTCGCAGCGGGACGTGGCGTGGGCAAGGCCTGCAGCCAGTACCGCTGCCGGTGGAAGGCATACGTCGGCAGGTCCACCCGCCGTGCACCGGTGTGAGCGAACACCGCGGGCCAGTCGACACGCGCTCCGTGCACATGGAGCCGCGCCACTGCCGAGAGGAGGGCCTCGGGCTCGGGCTCGTCGGCGGGGAACGAGGCGACGAAGATGCCGTCACCCCTCAGACAGTCCTCGGCGGCGGCGGTGAGGCCGGTTCCGGGGCCGATCTCCAGGCACGCCGAGACGCCCTTGTCCGCGAGGGAGAGCACAGCGTCGGCGAAGCGGACCGGTTGGCGTGCGTGCCTGACCCAGTACTCCGGCGAGCACAGCTCATCTGCCTCGGTCGGACGGCCCGTCAGGGTGGAGATCACCGGTATGCGCGCAGGGTGGAACGTCAGCCCTTGCGTAACTCGGCGGAAGTCGTCGAGCATCGGTTCCACCAAGGGGGAGTGGAAGGCATGGCTGACGCGCAGGCGGGCGGTTCTGCGGCCGCGTTGCCTGAACTCCGCCTCGATCGCCAGCACCACGTCCCGCAGTCCGGAGATCACTACCGTGCGCGGGCCATTGACGGAGGCGATCGCCACCGGCCCGTCGGCGTCCGCCAGTGCCTTGAGCACCTCCGCCTCCGGGGCGTGCAGAGCCACCATTGCCCCGTTGTCCGGAAGGGCCTGCATCAACCTGCCTCGCGCGGCGACGAGTCGAGCCGCGTCCGAGAGATCCAGAACACCGGCGACATGGGCGGCGGCCAGCTCCCCCACGGAGTGGCCCACCAAGAAGTCGGCGGACACCCCCCACGACGCCAGCAGACGGAACGCGGCGACCTCGAAGGCGAACAGGCCGGCCTGGGTGAAGTCTGTGCGGTTGAGCAGGGCACCCTCGGGCGAGCCCGCCTCGGCGGAGAGCACCGCGGTCAGCGGCAGAGCGAGGTGACCGTCCAGCTCCTCACAGACCTCGTCGAAGGCGGCAGCGAAGACCGGAAACACCGTACGCAGCCGCGCGCCCATGCGGGGACGTTGGGCGCCCTGGCCGGTGAACAGGAACGACGTGCGCAGGCTCGTGTCGGCGACAGCTCGTACCGAGTCCGGGACCTCGCGGCCCTCGGCCAGCTCATGCAGCGCGGCCGTCATGCGGGAGCGGTCCGCTGCGGCGACCATCGCACGGTGGGTGAGCGCCGACCTCGATGCCGCCAGTGAGAAGCTGACGTCGGACGCCGAGAGATCAGGACGGGCCGCCAAGTGGTCCGCCAGACGCCGGGCTTGGGACCGCAGGGCCTGTTCGTCGGCGCCGGAGAGAATCCAGGGCGCTGTCACCGCGATGCCAGGACCGTCAGCGGGCGGGACTGGGGCCTCCTCCAGGATCACGTGGGCGTTCGTCCCGCCGATACCGAAGGCCGAGACACCGGCCCGGCGCGGTGTGGGGCCCTTCGCGGGCCAGGGGCGGGGCTCGGCCAGCAGTTCTACGTGGCCCGTGGACCAGTCGACCTTTGGCGTGGGGTTCTGCGCGTGAAGCGTCCGGGGCAATTCCTCATGACGCATGGCCTGCACCATCTTGATGACCCCGGCGACCCCGGCAGCTGCCTGCGTGTGCCCGAGGTTGGACTTGACGGAACCGAGCCACAAGGGCGGCCCGTCCGCAGGCCGGCCCTGCCCGTACGTGGCCAGCAGGGCCGTTGCCTCGATGGGGTCGCCGAGCATCGTGCCCGTGCCGTGCGCCTCGACCACGTCCACGTCGCCCGGTCGGAGGCCCGCGTCGGCCAACGCGCTCTCGATCAGGCGTTGTTGGGCCTGGCCGTTCGGGGCCGTGAGGCCGTTGGAGGCGCCGTCGGAGTTGACGGCGGACCCGCGCAGTACGGCCAGCACGGGATGGCCGCGGCGTCGGGCGTCGGACAGACGCTCCAGCAGGACCAGACCGACGCCCTCGGCCCAGGCGGTGCCGTCGGCGGCGGACGAGAAGGACTTGCAGCGGCCGTCGGGTGCGAGCGTGCGTTGTCGGCTGAAAGCCGTGAACGCCCTGGGAGTCGCCATTACGGTGACTCCGCCGGCCACGGCGAGGGAGCACTCGCCGGAGCGAAGCGCCTTGGCCGCCCAGTGCAGCGCCACCAGCGAGGACGAGCAGGCGGTGTCGAGCGTGATGGCGGGTCCGCGCAGGCCATAGACGTAGGAGACGCGGCCGGAGGCCACGCTTCCGGTCGCACCGAGGGCCAGGTGGGCTTCCACGTCGTGCGGGTCGATGGGGCGGGAGGCATAGTCGCCGTGCATCACGCCCACGAAGACGCCCGTGTCGCTGTCGCGCAAGGCGCTCGGTGCGATGCCGGCCCGTTCCCACAGTTCCCACGACGTCTCCAGCAGCAGCCGTTGCTGCGGGTCCATGGCCAGTGCTTCTCGGGGGGATATGCCGAACAGTCCTGGGTCGAACTCCGCGGCCTGGTGCAGAAAGCCGCCGTGGCGGGTGTACGAGGTGCCTGTGCGGTCCGGGTCCGGGTCGTAGAGGGCGGCCAGGTCCCAGCCGCGGTCCGTGGGGAATGCGGTGATCGCGTCGCGGCCCGCCGACACCAGTTCCCACAGGTCGTCGGGAGAGTTCACCTCACCGGGATAGCGGCAGGCCATGGCGACGATGACCACGGGGTCGGACGTATCGGGGTCGGCAGCGGGGCGTTGTCCGGCGTCGGTGTGCGAGGGGAAGAGGGTGTTGTGGATCTGCCGGGTCAGTGCGGCCGGTGTGGGGTGATCGAAGACCAGCGTCGACGCGAGCCGCAGTCCGGTCGCCTCGCCCAGGCGGTCGGTCAGCGTTACGGCTCCCACGGACGTGAGCCCGAGATCGGCGAAGGTGGTGTCGCTGTCGAGGGCCTCGTGTGTTTTGTCACCGCAGACGGCGGCTGTCTCGGCGAGCACCGCTTCACGCAGTGTGCGCTCGCGCGCGTGCGGGGGAAGAGACAGCAGGTGCCGGCGCAGAGCGGCACCGGTGCCCGCGGGGCCGGAAGGGGCCCGACGGGCACTTGTCGTGGTCCGGGCCGTGGTGGTGACGACCGCATGGCGGGCGATCTTTCCGGATCCCGTGCGGGGGACAGCCGCGATTTCACGGATCTCGGCGGGCACTTTGAACTCGGCCAGGTGCGCGCGGCAGGCATCCAGGACATCGCTGGGGTTGAATCCTTCCGGTCCCGGTACCACATGGGCGACGGGTACTTCACCGAGGATCTCGTGCGGCAGGCCCACCACTACCGCGTCCCGGACACCGGGACAGCGCAGAAGCACCTGCTCGATTTCCGCGGGGTGGATGTTCTCGCCTCCGCGAATGATCAACTCGCTGACCCGGCCGGTGACGACGAGATGACCGTGCTCGATGCGCCGGCCCAGGTCTCCGGTGCGGTACCAGCCGTCGTAGAGCGCGGCCTCGGTCTCCTCGGTGTGCTTGTGGTAGCCGCTCATCAGGCTCGGACCGCGTACCCATATCTCGCCTTCGTCGCCGTCCGCGACGTCGGTGCCGAGACCGGGGTCCACGATGCGTACGTCCATTCCGGGAACGGGCGGTCCGCACGAGCCGTCGGGCCGCGGTTCATCCAGACGCATCACCGCGATCATTCCGCAGGTCTCGGTGCTGCCGTAGGCGTTGAGGAGCGGTGCTCCCAGCAGCGTCTCCACGGACGTGCTCAGGGAGGGGGCGCTCGGTGCCCCGGCCACGATGCAGGCGCGCAGGCTGGACGTCAGAGGTGTGTGCGCCGATGCCACGAGTTGGTGGTAGGTGGCGGGTACTCCGGCGAGGAGGGTGTAGGGGCCGTCCAGGGCCGTGTGAGGTTTGCTGAGTTCACGTAACAGCCCATCGGGCGGGAGGTGTTCGGCCATGAGTCTCGCGCTTGCACCGGTGGCGGTGACGCCCAGGACGGCGAAGGAATGCCCGAAGCTGTGGGACAGCGGCAGCGGCCACAGAATCCGGTCCTGGGACGAGAGGCCGAAGAGGGGGGCGTAGCACGCGGCCGTCGACCACAGCGCGGCGCGCTGCGTGGACACCACGGCCTTGGGGCGGTGCGTGGTGCCGGACGTATAAAGCATCCAGGCCGGCTCGTCGAGTCCCAGATCGTCCCGGGGTGCGTCGCGGGCGTCGGTGGCGGCACTCCGGAACAGGGCCGTCCCCTCGGGGGCGTCCTGGGGAACGGGACCGGCGCCCGTGAGCAGTATGCGCGGACTGCCGGCTTCGGGGGCGAAGCGGTGCCGCCTGGCCAGTTGGGAGGGGTCGGTCACGAGGACGGACGCGCCACTGTCCTTGAGGAAGTGGGCGAGCTCGGCGTCCGAGGACCGGGGATTGAGCGGCACACCGACCGCTCCTGCCCTGACGGCGGCCAGCAGGATTTCCGCCAGCTCCACGCAGTTGCCCAGACAGATCGCAATCCGGTCCCCGCGTCGTAGTCCCATGCGAGCCAGTGACGCGGCCAGGCGCGCTGTGCGCTGCTCAAGATCCTTGTACGTGACGGCCCGCGCGTCGTCGGCGAAGGCGACCCGCGAAGGTGACCTCTTCGCGTGTTCCTTCAGCAGTTCCGGCAGCGGCCGGATCAGTCCCTCATCCACTGTCGCCCGCTCCTCCGACGCGCGTCGCAGTTCGGCGGTCGCAGGTGCCGTGCTGTCAGACAGAGCCAGCACACCGCCGTCCAGGCGGTTTCTCCGAGCCATCACGATGCCACCTTAAGAGAGAACGTTCGGTGTTGTCCTGTCGATCGCGGTAGGCAGCGCAGCGAAGACACGTGAAGCACGTCTCCAGCGGGCCCCGCGCAGTGGGGCAAAGCGTCTGCTCGACGGAGAGGGCGTCCGCGGCCGAGGTGAGGAGTAGCGCCGTGGGGGCGATCTCCTCGACTTCACTGACTCTTCCGGAGGAACGAGGCCCGCTTGTCGGCAAGCCGGCCGTCGCTGCGCCCGGGCAGGAGCAGGGTGGCGACGGGCGCCGGAACGATGGCGTCCACGGGGCACGCAGTGCGATGCGGCGTCGAGTGCCAGAGCGCGCGTGAGGCCGACGACGCCGCACTCATGGCGAGTGAGCGAGCAGATGGCGTTGCTGCGCCCCGAGTTTTGTCCTTCGTCGCTGTGCAGTACGCACGCGCCACGAGGTAGATGCCGCGCAGGTGGACACCCGATGACGCGGTCCCATGCGCGGGGCCGATGTCGTTGAAAGGACGGTCGCCCCCTCCGGCGCCGACCGAGTCGACGACGACATCGGTGAGACCGGGTGCGTCGCGGGCCCTGCGCCGATATCTCGGCTGCCGCCGGTTACAAGTGCGGGACGATCGGTGCGGTCGAACAGGTCAGTCGGCTGAGAGGAACCAGCTCTGCGACGCACGTGGGGTCGGCGCCGCGCCGGAACGGCTCGTCGGCCAGTGACGCCCGCAGGCGCCGGCCCGCTTCAGCCGGCCGCCCCGCCTGCCTCCCGTGCGGTTACTGCTCCCGCGACGCACCGAACGGCGTCGCCCGAAGTTGGTCGCATCCAGGATCCGGCGACAGGCTGCCACGGCAAGAAGGCGCCCAGCTCCCGAGGGGGGAAGCGACAGAAGGGTGGCGCACCGTTTCGTTCGCCGGTTCTTCGGCAGTTGATGTCATTACGGCGGGGCAGGATCGGGTGGTCGCGCGAGTCAGGACATGATTCGCGCGACCGCCGCCCGACAGTCATGCAGACTGATCCGTCTGCTCCACCGGTGTGGTCCGATGCGCCGCTTCGGTGGCCGTGTAGAAGACGGCCCTTCCCTGCTTGGTCCGTTCGGCCTGGTTCTTGGCTACGAGACCCTCAAGGGTAGTGCGCACCACAGTCGCCTTGATGTTGCGCTCGGGATGCTGCTTCACCAACGACGTGGTGACTTCTGCCGCGGAACGCGGCTCGCTCAGGCCTACAAGGTGTTCACGCACCAGGTCGACGAGCTTGGGCACGCCCGCTCGGGAAGACGGGCTCTTCGCAGTGCTCTTCTTGGTGGCCTGCTTGCGGCTTTCCGCGGCGGGCTTCCTGCCCTTGCCGGACGGGGTGGACGGCTTCTTTCGAGATGCAGGTACGGTCGCGACAATTTCCGAGGCCGGGACCGTCGTGGTACCGATTGCCTGCTGGATGTTCACCAAAACCGTCTGGTCGTGCCGCAGAGCGGACAACTGCGCTTGGAGCGCCTCGATCTCTTTGCTGAGGCGTTCCTGCTCCTTGACGTTGTGCTCGAGATCGCTGGCCACGCGAGCGCTGTACTGCGAAGCCAACTCGGTGGCTTCGACGGTGGTTTCAGACATGGTCCTCATATCCTTCTCGGGCGTCCCGGTCAGCGAGCGGATGCCCGTGGCGTGGGCGATGCCGACGATGTTTCTCGACTTGTACTTCATGGTGTGCGACGGCGACGACCGCACAGTGCCTTGCAGTGATATCACGGAAGATACATGCCATGTTGTGTGCTGCATGCCGGAGATACAAATGGTAGTAGGGCTACCCCGGCCTGCGGTCGTGCGGCGGCTGGATCCGTCAGTGGGCCGGAGGCCCAGTTCCGCTTTCGGCGAGGAGGGATTCCGGCTCACATAACCCGGGTGAGTCAGTATCACGCGGTCGGAGTTCCTGTCCGAGAATGAGACAGACCGTTCTGCACACATGCAGAAATGCATCCGGCGGCGGCCCATTTCAACCAGTACCGAAAACCTGGGAAATCCTCCACCACCAGGCCGTCATGTCCCCGCACGACAAGCCTGCCCCACTCGGGAGACCTGTTGCCGCCGCCTGCCGTAGCGGGCCAAGTTCTTGAGCTCGTTACAGAATGAGCCGTGTTGACCGGCCAGGTGTCCGGCTCCGTCTCTCCATCCCGGGCGCGGCAACCTACCCACCGCCGACCGCCGGCCGCTTGAACAGGTTCCGCGTGCCCCCCGGGAGTTGTCATACCGAAGGCCATCATCAGCCTGGACCGCGACGTGGCCATCGAGGTCATGCCACTGGCGGGCACCAGGGCCACTGGAGCGAGGCTCGTGCCGGTGACACCGCCGACCAGCGCGCCTCCGTCCGGCCGTCGGCGCGGGCGGAAGGCCGATGAGCACTTGAGGTGCCATCGGCTTGTCGGTTCCTTTGCCGCCAGAGCGGCCGCCCCGACGTCACCGGCATCCGGACGGCTGCCGCTGCCGGACCGGATTGTGCCGGCGGGCGTCGTGTGCGTTCTGCACAAGAGAGTGGCCTGGTGCGACATCCTGCGAGGATGCCCACCAGGGCCTCGTGGCATCCCCGAATACGCGCGTCAACGACGGCACCTGCCGCATCGCACGCGATCACGGCGGCCGCATCACGACGATGCCGACCCCAGGCAGGCACCCGTCCGTGGCCCGGAAGCGGAGGCCGGTGAACTCCAGAGCGGGCTTCCTCGATCCCTTCCCCGCCCTCGCACGGGCCCGGCCGGAAAGCACGCATCGCCTGCTGGTCAGCAGCACAGCCCTTTCCGCCGGCCCGGGGGCTCGGCGCGCCCGTCCTGGTCAGCATCCCACCGGCTGTACGCACGCTCATGTCGCAACCTCGCCCCAGGGGCCGCGGAAGCAAGTCCGGCGTTCCTCGTGACAGCCGCGTTCCTCGCTCTCGTGATCGAGAACCTGTCCGCACGAGCAAGGTGGGGACGGAACGCATCTGGCTGCCCTTCGCAGGGTGGCTGCTGCCCACCGACGCGTTCCTGTCCTGCCCTCGTGCCTGGCTCATCGCGCGGGCGCTGCTGGCCCTGCTCGTCAAGCATCTCCTTCCCACCGGGTGGTGACAGACGCAGGAGGGCGTACGGCCCAGTACCGAGGAGGAGGTGCGGCGTGCGGGCCAGTCCCGTAATGGCGTGGAATCAGCGGATGCAGCCGCGAGCCCGATGAGGTCATGTGCGCAAGCAGGCGGCCCCCGCTTCAGCACGTGACGGTGCCGGAGGATGCATGGTTCGGCGGGCGCCGTCGTGCGAAACCACCCAGATCGATCCGATGACCCGTGTGGAGCGCGGTTACACCGGCGGCTGCGCGTCGTGGTCATGACCGGACTCGACGCCATCGACCAGTGTGGCCATGGGTCTGCCGATCACCGGCGCGTTCTTGAACTGGTTCCCGCTGGTGCCCATCGCGACGTAGTGATCCTCAGCGTCGGTACGGTCGTGGACCGGGGTCCAGTCACCGGCCACGTCGTGGACGCCGGCGGTGCCGGGGCCGGTTCGGGACGGCGAGGTCCGTGAGCCGACGGGCGCCGCGACGGGCCTGGGCTTCGATCCAAGGTCGGGCCTGGGTCGGCGTGGTCGGGAGGTCGATCCACGCCAATTGGTCGCATTCGGGTTCGTGCCACCGATGAGCAGACTGTGATCGGAGTCAGGGCGCGGGTAGGTGCCCAGGTCGAGGTCCAGGATGATCGGCGCCCCTCCGGGAATGCGGCGCAAGGACGCAGGCAGGGGGACGTGGTGCACCTCCTGACGCATCGGTGCGATGTTGACGGCGAACTCGTCACCGATACAGGCGAGGTTGTTGACGGCAGTCGACCAGGGCCCGGCCGCGGTCACGACGACAGTCGCCTCCAGCAGCTCGTCAGCGTTCACTCTCACCGACCAGACTGATCCGGTCCTCTCAAGGCTGGTGACAGCGCAGCGGCAGCGGAGGTCCGCCCCTTCGGCCACCGCGGCCTGGGCAAGGTTGGCCGCCGCCGGCTCAAGGTCGTCCACGTACCCGGCGCCGGGTGTGAACAGAGCGCCGAGCTCGCCATCCGGGTCCTTGAAGAATGCATCGGAGGAAATCGGCTTGGGCGGGAGGTAGTGGCCGACGTCGCTGCCCGGTACGGCCGCGGCTGGCTTTCCGGCTGCCCAGCGTTCGTAGGGGATGCTCAACGGAAGTTCGACGAAGCGCACGATGGCGCTGGACGCGCTGGTGGAGTCGTAGCCGGGACCGCCGGCCTTGTCCACCACCGTCACTGTTCGGCCGGTACTGCTGACCAAAGGGCGCGTTCGTCAGATGTCTGCCGCAGGGCGCACCCTCTGCTCTGCTTGGCTGATCAATCCGACAGTGCTGCGTCCACGGCGGCTGCGGCATGAAGACGTGCGGTGGGGAAGACCGGGACAGGACTGTCCGCGGGACCGATGAGAAGCTCGATCTCCGTGCAGCCCAGGATGATGCCCTCCGCGCCAAAGGCGACGAGGTCCTCCATGACCTTTCGGTAGGCAGCGCGAGATTCGTCCTTCACCACTCCGAGACAGAGCTCGTCGTAGATGATGCGGTGCACGACGGTGCGCTGCTCGGAACCCGGGATGTACACATGCAGGCCGCCGGCCTCAAGGCGGCCTCGGTAGAAATCCTGTTCCATGGTGAACGCCGTGCCTAGCAGACCGACCCGGCTCAGGCCCGAAGCCCGTACGGCGTCCGCCGTGGCATCGGCCAGATGCAACAGCGGAATGGACACCGCCGCCTCGACCGCGTCGGCCACCTTATGCATCGTATTGGTGCAGATGAGCATCAGGTCGGCGCCGGCTGCTTCCAGAGAACGAGCCGCCTCGGCAAGGATCTCGGCGGCTTCCGCCCAGCGTCTCTGGACCTGCATCTGCTCGATCTCCGCGAAGTCGACCGAGTAGAGCACGCATCGAGCTGAGTGGAGCCCGCCAAGTCGTTCGCGCGTGAACTCGTTCAGGAGCCGATAGTACTCAGCCGTCGATTCCCAGCTCATCCCGCCGATCAGACCGATGGTCTTCATCGACCTACTCCTCGCATGCCGTCATCGGGTTACGCTCACCTTCCTGACATGCTCTCATAAGTGAAATAAGCCCAGTCAGGCAAAGCCATAAGCCTTGCTTTGGTTTCTCTGGTCGGGCTCAGCCGCCGCCCGACGCAGGACAGGTGGTGTCCCGACGCGAAGCCATGACCGGGCGGATCACGTAAGCGGCGGCCCCGTCCCCGCCGACGGACTATCGACTTGCTGTGCTCCGCAAGCACACATCCGGCAGCGGAAACCATCGCAGTGCCTCCGCGGCCGGCGGCAGTTCGGCCGGACTCAGGGTCTCCTGCCGCCGGGACAGGAGGAGGCTGCGGGCGCGCTCCCGATGTGCTGCAAGCACCTCCTCACCTGCATGCTCGACGGGTGGGACACTCGCGGTGGCATCGAGTGCGCCCCGTAGCCCGGGTGCCGTCTCGGACGGCGTCGCACGGTGCTGCCAGATACCGGTGCCCAGGTCGAAGACGTAGTCGGGCAGCAAACGGTGACCTGCGGTTGCGATGAGTTCCACGCTCTCAATGATGTGTTCACGAACGGCATCGGACATGAAGTACGGGAAGCTGACTCGGGTCCAACCTGGCTTCATTGCCTCGATACCCTGATCCGTGACCATGTCTCGGTGCGCGTACGACTGTTCCGTACCGATGCCGAGCAAGCGGTGTCCGTAGGGACCTGCGCAAGAGCAGCCTCCGCGGGCCTGCACGCCGAACAGGTCGTCCAGCAGTGCGGTCACGAAATGGTGATGAAGGTACTCGTCTCCGTGCCGAATCAGGAACGAGACGATGGGGAGCCTGTCGGCAGCGGTGTTACCCAGGATGTGAATGCCGGGATGCTGCGCCCAGCGGTCCCTGACGTCCTGCCATGCTTTCTCCTCGCAGGAGCGGATGGTGTCCGTGCCCACTGACTCCTTGAGTGCGAAGACGAGGCCGGCGCGTATGGACTCGACGATGGCTGGTGTGCCGCCCTCTTCGCGTGGCACTGGGTCAGGTATGTAGCGGTGGCTGTCGAGTCCTACATAGCTGACGGTGCCGCCGCCCGGCACCACCGGCACCGCGTTGCGCAGAAGCTCGTTGTGCACGACGAGAACACCTGGCGTCTGGGGGCCGCCGGCGAACTTGTGCGGCGAGAGGAATACAGCATCCTTGTGGTCACGCCGGCCGGGTGCCGACTCATCCACACGGATGGGCAGATAGGGTCCAGCTGATGCGAAGTCCCAGAAGGACAAGGCGTTGTAGCTGTGCAGAAGACTGGCTATGGCGTCAGTGTCGGACATCATTCCGGTGACATTGGATGCCGCTGACATACAGCCGATCAGCTGAGGACGATCCGAGTACTTCTCGAGTGCCGCTCGCAGATCGTCCAGATCGATCCTGCCGGTGACGTCGTCCCGGATGATCACGACGTCTGCCAGTGATTCGCGCCAGGCAAGCTCGTTGGAGTGGTGTTCGTACGGCCCGAGGAACACCACCGGCCGCTCCTCCTCGGGCAGGGCGGCCGCCGTTTCAGAGGCCCCGCGGCGGACGGACCGCAAACCTAACAAGCCGATGATCTTGTCGATTGCGGCCGTGCTGCCTGAACCGCAGAAAATGACGTGGTGGCTGCCGTGCGCCCCGACTGCGTCCTCTATCAGCCTCCGGGCCTCTTCTCGAAGATGTCCCGTACGACGGCCGTTACCGGAGCTCTCGGTGTGTGTGTTGGCGTAGCGGGGGAGAACCGCCTCCCGTATGAAGTCTTCGATGAAGTCCAGCGATCGGCCCGATGCAGTCCAATCGGCGTAGGTGATGCGACGCGGGCCGTACGGGCCTTCGAGAAGGGCGCCGTCACCGATGAGTCCCTCTCGTATCCGGTGCAGGACGTCATGGGTCTCCGCTGCGTGTGCCTCAGGGGTGGTCTGTTCAGCCACCGGAGTGGTGTTCATCAGTTCTCGCAAGTCCATATTCTGGCAACGAATGAGAGGTCGCGGTGGTTCACACGCGGCCTATGCGCATTGGGGCGCTCGTGCAGACACCAGACCTTCATCGCAGGGCAGCCGCTGCCACCTCGAAGAAGTGCGGCCGGAAGGTGGCCGCGCCGATCCCATACTCGTCACCCCGAGCAAAACTGGGACGAGTGAGCAAATCACCGAAGTCGCCGAATCCTGACCAGGATTGATCACGTGACGGCCGTCGAGACTCCGATGGAAATTGATGGCCTCCAACCCAGGAGGCCCCATGGAACCGGGGCATGTCGGCGAGCAAGATCAAGCATCTCGCCCTGGTGGCCCGGGTCTGCGGTGAACACACCGAAGTGAGCATGTGGCGTGCCCTTGAGTGCCGCCTCGCTCACCTCGGGGTGCGCTGAAGACCATGGTGCAGGTGTAGTAATCGATCCGGTCCGACCCCTTCACCGCCGGTGCGAGGGACCAATCGTCGGGCATGTCAAAAAGGGTTTCTCCTTGCGGCTTCCACTAGCTGTACAGCACCAACTCGCCGCTCTGGCCGACCAGGAGGAGGGTGCCGACGAAGCCGCAACGGCGGCACGGGTCCGGGCAGGGGCCCGGTGGTGCCGGACGCCGTTCTCAGGTCGATGCATCGACGTACGCGCCGTGTCGCACCATGTGATGAAGACACAGACATGTGAACTCCTTCAGTTGGTTCGGGTGAAGCGGACTGCCTGGCCTGAAGTTCGGGATGTCGCCCGCTGCCACGTCGTGATCAGCCGGCGGCGCGCGAACCGATGAGGGAAGCCCTCATGCGTGCCCGCGTCTCGAAAGCCGGCAAGGTGCCGGGACCGCCGATCGCGTGTCGGGAGGCGTCGCCCTCCTGCCCCGGACGTCCGAGGAAAGTCAGGCTGGCAAACCGAAGAACTGACCTGGCGGACAGCCGTCGGCGTGGGCTGTTGGACGGCCCGCCCCGTGGTTTTTAAACGAGTGATTAATTAATACACTCGCGCTGTCAGTTGGTCAAGCGCGTGTTTAACTTTCTGGCGTGAAGCAGAATGACGGACGCCGACAGGCCGGAGCCATGACCAGAGCACGGCTCATCGAAGCGACGAAGGACGTCCTGGCCGATGCGGGCCGGTCAGGGCTGTCGCTGCGAACCGTCAGCGCAGCCGCGGGCACCAACATCGCCGCCGTGAAGTACCACTTCGGATCGCGGGACGCCTTGATCGACGAGGTCCTGGAAGATTTGATCGGTCAGTTGACCGCACGTCAGATTGCGGCGCTCGATGCTCTGGCATGCTCGGATCGGTGCGGTGACGTCCGGTCCTGGGTCATTGCGTGGGCCGGCCCGCTGATCGAGGTGATCGTCTCCGACACACCGGAGAACCGCCGGCTCGGCCGGATCATCGGACGGGCGCTCGGCGACCGAGTGGACCTCGCACCCCAAGTCCGGGCCCTTGTGGGTGACGCCGACAAGAGACTCGTTCGCGGGCTGGCCCAGGCGCTGGCACCCATCGCCGACGCGGAAGTCTGGCTGCGCGTCACCGTGATGGCGAGCGCGCTGGCCGGTCTCGCGGGAGACGCGTTCACCCCGATGCTGCAACGGGCGGCCACAGCGGAGCCGCTGCGAGAGCGGCTGATCGACGTACTCGAACCGCTTGCCTGCGGCCCGCTCACTTGATCAAAGCCGAGGTGCGCGAGCGGTTCGTCGAGGAGATCCGGGACGGCAACTCTGCGGATGAAGCCGGTAGTTGAGTGGAGGGTGAAGCGCGGGCTGATGCGGTTCGTCACAAGTGAGGTGTCAGGGGTGCTGCGGTGCCTACCAGCAGCCGGTCACCCGCGTCGGTCCGCGTTGCTCTCGATGAGCGTGTCGCGGGCATCGTGGCCGTGGCACTTTGTACCAGTGGTTGCAGCGCATCTCGCAGTTCACCCGCTGCGATCTCGAAAACGGTGACGATCGCTTGATCCTTCACCTCGGCCTCAAGCCGCTGGCCATCGCTGCGGGGTGTGCCCAGATCGGTAGAGAGAGTCAGGTGTCCGGACGATGCTTCCGACCTTTGAGGCGGGTGTCGATCTGGATGCCAAGCACCACGTGAGCGTTTACCAGTGGGTACCTGGCTGGCCGTTTGCCGTGAGCGGGAAGGCGCCGTCAGGCGACCTCGCCCAGCAGTCGGGAAAGTTCACCGTCGAGGTCGAGTGACGCCCCCTCAAGGCCTGCCGGCACGAGGTGGTATGACCGGCACAGCCATGGCGTGACCAGGTCCATGGGCACAGTGAACAGCGCTTGTCCGTCAAAGGAAGACAACTTGAGAAACAGCAGGCCCGTCTGATCCGCTCTACCTGGCCATATCCGCACGTCGCCGAATCCGCTCGGCCGTACCGTCCCCTCAGCGAGCAGGTCCCGTGCGAAGACCCAACTGACAGGGGCGTGCTCTCCTGGGTAGAAGGTGACACGTACACCGTACGGATCTTGTGAATCATATGTAGCGTGAGTGGTCACAGGGATGGCGAGTCCTCCTGGCGCCACAAGGTGCATTATGCAGTCAAGTTCCGCCAGGGCCATGCCGTTGCTCCATGAATGAGAGTGACGCGTAGTTGAGGGTTTCAGTGGTGCCGGCTGCCCCACATCGGGTTACACCGCACGCAGCAAGACGTACCGGTCTGTGTCCGGTACGCCATGTCCGTAGCCCGGGGTCTGGCTCTACAGCCCCTCGACCGGCCTTGTTTCCCACTGATCGCAAAGAACTTACGTCTTGCGAAACAAAAAGTGAACGCCCTCCGCTCGTGACATAGGCCATTGAGTGTCGGTCCGTCATGCGAGACGTGTGGGAATAAATGAGAGCTGGGCGAAACAGTCTCAGCGTGATGCCAGGGCGTCGCTGGAACGTCCACGGGCCACCATCAACGCACATCGTGAATGGCTTGAGGCTACTGATCAGTTCTACTGACGAGTATGGCATGGTGGCGCAGTGCTGATGCCGCGCGAGAGTGCGTACGGCGACCAGTGCTCGGCGGCGTCTCGCCGTCAGGTCAGGAATGCGGTGAGTTCCCAAGTGTAGTTGAATGACGTCGCGTCAGGAAATAGCGTCGCTGCGGCGGTAGGACGGCATGGTGATCGTGGACAGCACGGCACCCTGGCTGCTGAGCGCGGATCGGTGCGAGTGCTCGGCATGCTGTTCTTGGCCGCAGACGATCACGTCGACGCTGTACTGGGCAAGGAATGAAGACATAAACAACTGGTCATGTGTCCGGAGCAGTTGATCGATGCAACCGCGTGTCACCCCTTCAGGGCCGACCGGCAGGAACACGGTTCTTGCCGCGATACCCAGATTGGCGGGACTTCAGAGTTGAGCGGTGCGGAGGTGTGCCCGGGCTCGACGGGTGGTGACGCAGCGTCTCCGTGGACGGTGGTTCTCCGCATTGCGGAAGCCGAACGCGGCTCGTGCCACGAGCTTGATCACCTGGTTGATGCCCTCGCTCTTGGCGTTGGGGGATCCAGCGGCGACTTACGCCTCGATCTCGGACCACCAGTGGTCGACGGTGACGGCGAGCTGCCGCACCTCGCGGATGAGGGCGTCCGCGCACCAGGTGAGGAATCTCCAGCGTGCGTTGCCGGCTGTGTGTCGTCCGGCTCCGGTGCGGGCCATGGTGAGGCGAATGCCGACGTTCTCTTGGCAATCCACGCCGTCAGCAGCGTCTGACCGAGCTCCCCCTCGCCGAGCTGCGTGTTCCACATGGTGGCGAACTGCCCGTCGGTGAGATCCTCGCGGTTGCGCAGGAGTCGTCGTCTGGCCTTCCATTCAGGGTCGGTGGCCCGTCCACGTGGGCCGCGAAGCTCGGCAGTGGTACGGCGCCGGACCATGGACAGCTGCCGCGGTCAGGTGTTCCGTGTGTTCCTGGAGTGAACGCACGCGCCGTCACCGTCCCGGGCCTGGCGGGGCCCGAGCCTGCCGATCAGGTTTTCGCGTCGCCACCCATAAGGTAGGACGTTCGGTATTGACAGTGCGAATAGATCTTGACACGCTATGGAGATAGAACGTTCGTTACAGGCGTCTGGACGTGACATGAGGCTCCGAGTCTTGTACCGCACTGTCATCACTACCGGTGCTTTCCTCATTCTGGGAGCAACGACTTCTCCTGGAAGGGCGTGGGGGCCAGGAAGCGATCTCCGCTTTCGCAGTCGAGTCCCGTCCCTCTATGCGGCGCGCGGGCGGACTCCCCCGGCGGGGCCATGAGGGAAACACGTCGGTCGAGGCCACCGTCGCGGTCAAGTCTCGCGCTCCGGTATCTGCCCCAGAACCGAGAAGGCCCCTTCGCGAGGGCCGACCGCTGACCACGCTGGTCCACCGCACCCGGGCCGCCGCTCGGATGACGTGCGCAGTGGGCGCGGGTCGCCTCGGAAAGGACGCGACGCCAGCCCGGTCACGTCAGGCAATCCGCAGAGGGTCATGACATTAGTTGCGGCCGGTGCGCCCCGCTGACAAACGGACATACAGCGGGATCTGCCCGGCCATGTGGATCGTCGTGGTCAGTCCGCCGTGACTTCGTACGGTGACATGGGGTGCCGGCGCGCTGGCGGGGCTCCCTTCGTGGGCGGGCCTCGCCGGTTTGGGGCCGGCGAGGTGAACAGGGCCGATCCGGTCGAGGGCCCACAGGGCCACTCGGCTGCACACAGGGCGAGGGCTCCACTGGTGGCGATGGCCGCGACGTCGTGTGCGCATCGATTCAGGCCGTTCGCCCAGGCAAGCTGGCTGCGGCAGCAACAGGGAGACGGCGCCGTGCAGGCAGGCGCCGATGGTGCGGGTGGCTCTGTAGGGGCCGCATCGCTGATCATGCCGGACCGAGGTCCGGCATCTCAGCCTTGCCAGATGTGACCGGCCGATCCTGACGCCGAACTCCCCTGCCAGGCAGGCGGGTTCACAGTCGGTGTGCTGAACCGAATGAAGCCGGTCGGCCTTCCGCGGTGGTGACGCCGCAAACAGCGCCGCACCGGCGAGTGTCCGACCGCAGGGATTGCGTGCAACTGTGCGGACGGGGTCAGGGCGGGCGGCCAGCGTCTGGTCCCGTTAGCGAGTGGTGGGGCGGGAGCGACGGCTGCGTATGGCCGTGAGGCGGATACCGGCACGCTCCTGGTGTCCGCCTCACGGCTGCCCCTGCTGGCCTCTGCCAGGTTCTGCTTCGGCGCATCTCTCACAGCCGAGAAGACGACATCTACTGATCTCGCACCGGGGAGAGTGTCTTTCCTTCCCTCACCTCGCCGTCGTGTGTGCCGACAACCTTGGTGGATGTCTCCGCTGACGGGACGCGTTCGGCGCGTACCGACAGCACAGAGGAGCCGAACAGCAGCACCGCGATGAGAATCGACACCGCGATGATCGCGGGGCTCGACCCGTATGCCCCGGCGCTCGCGTAGTAGATGCCACCGATGATCGCGACCGACAGAGCGGCGCTGATCTGAAGGGTCGCGCTGACCAAACCGCTGGCCAGGCCGGCGAACGTACGCGGGATGTGGGTGACCGCGATGCGGATCAGCGACGGCAGGGCGAGGCCTTGGCCGAAGCCGATGAGCGCCAGGGGTGCGGCGGCCCACGGGGTCTGGTCGAGTGCGGCGACCAGTGCGGCGAAGACGAGGAAGCCGATGGTCTCCAGGAGCAGGCCGAGAGCGGCGATACGGCGCGGCATGATCCGCATGAGGTACTGCACGGTCAGCGGTCCGATCAGGAACCCGATGCCCAGTGGCAGGATGTCCAGGCTGGCCTGGAGCGGCGTGCGCCCTTCGGACTGCTCGTATTCGGAGAAGATGAGGAAGAACGCAGCGATGGAGTAGAACAGGGCGACCGCCGTCAGTGCGATCCGCACACCGGGCGCAGTCACTGCTCGTGGTGGTACCAGGGGCATGACGTGGCGCTCGCTGTTCCGGACGGCGCTCAGGGTCGACTCGAAGCGCCAGAACCTGTGCAGCAGGCCGGCGGCGACGACGAGCAGGACGAAGCACCACCAGGGCCAGTTCAGCGCGCGTCCCTCGACCAGCGGAATGACGATTCCGGCAAGGCCGGTGAAAAGCAGAATGGCGCCGATCCAGTCGAGTTTCTCCACGCCTCGCGTGTGCGGATCGTGCAGGAACAGGCTGCCCAGCAGCGCGAGAGCGGCGATGGGCAGGTTGAGGAGGAAGATCACCCGCCAGCCCAGGCCCCAGAGGTCGGCGGTGACGAGGAGTCCGCCCAGGGACTGGCCGATGACGGCGGCGAGTCCGAAGGTCGCACCGTGGAAGCCGAGGGCGATCGTCTGCTCCCGGCCTTCAAGGCTTGCGCGGATGAGGGCCAGGGATTGCGGGGCGGCCAGGGCGGCGCTGAGACCCTGCAGGATACGACCGACGACGAGCAGCCACGGTTCCCCGGCCGAACCGCACAGGAGCGACGCAAGGGCGAATCCCACGAGGCCGATGAGGAAGATCCGCCGTCGCCCGTAGAGATCGCCGAGTCGGCCACCGAGGGTGAGTGTCACGGCGTACGTGGCGGCGTAACTGGCCACGATCTGCTGGCCCAGAATGTCGCCGCCGCCGAGGTCGTCCTGGATCGAGGGAATGGCGAGATTGACGATGAAGAAATCCAGCGGCGGCAGCAGTGCGCCGGCCAGCAGTGTGACGACGCCTACCCATGCCCGGGCCGACGTGTGTGATGTGGAAGTCGAGGTCATTACCTGCCCCTGCTCTCGGCAACATCCGGTTCGTCCGGCTGTCCCCACAGGGCCAGAAGGGCGTCGGCGGAACGTTGCATCGTTTCGGCGGGCACGCCATCGCGCGCCTGAGTGGAGATGCCCATGAGAAAGCCGTAGATGAGGCCGGCCATGGCCTCCGCATCGGTCCCCGGCGGCAGCGCACCCTCAGCGATCGCCTGTCGGACCCTGTCCAGGACGCGGGAGCGGGTGATGTGGCGTCGCTCCGCGACCATTGCGTAGACCGGGTCGTCCGTGTCCGAAATCGGGGCGGCCAGCACCATCATGCAGCCGAGCGGGTGCTCCTTGTCGGTCTGCATCGCGATCGACCGGCTCAGGGTCTGCCTGATGGCTTCCTTCGGATCCAGCGAAGCATCGGTCAGCGGGTCGAGGACGCGCCCGTATGTCGCGCGGTAGTGCGCGATCGATTCGGTGAACAACTCGGCCTTGCTGCCGAACAGTTGGTAGAAGCTCGCCGACGGCATGCCGCCCATCGCCTCACGCAGCTCGGCGACGCCGGTCGCTTCGTACCCCTGCTGCCAGAACACGCGCACGGCGGTCTCAAGAGCTGGTTTCCGCTCGAACTTGCGGGGTCGGCCCCTCCCGCGCCGCACTGTCTCATTGGTTCCGTCCATATTTAAAGACTAGTCGATCTAAAATAAGGAGTCAACGGCGGCAGTCGTGGTGTGCTGCTGATGGGCGTCTGGAGTCCCATGAACTGGGGGAGTTGTTCCGACGGCGGTGCCGGTGACGGGACGGCGAGGTGGGACCCGAAGGCGGGGGTCCCGCCTCGCCGTGTCCGCGTGACTGTCTCGACGAGGTGCGTCGCGCGGAAATGGTTCACCGCCACGACTACGAGGTCACCGCTCACTTGAGCGGCCTGTTCGTCGCGGAATGCCGCCATCGCTACGGCCAACTGATCTGGCACTTGCCGGGCCATTAGATGAGCAGACCGACTTCCGGCGGCCGTACAAGTGCCCATCGGGCAGGCACATGGTCACCGAGCTCGTTCTCACGGTCCGCGCCGGCAGTAATGCGGGCCGGCTTTCGGGACATGGGTGCAGTGCACCCACGCTGGCCGAGCCGACGCCGCGGTATCGCGCCGGTCATTCCTGCTGCTCCGTCGGCCGGACCAGGACCTCGTTCACGGCGACGTGACGCGGCCTGGTGACGATGAAGCCGATGGTGTCCGCCACGTCCTCGGGCCGCAGGCACTCCATCGTGGAATAGCGCTCGTACATCCGCTCCTGGACCTCGGGGCGGTTCTGGAGGGGCAGCTCGGTCTCCACCGCACCAGGCTCGACGAGCGAAACACGCAGGTGGCGCTGTGTGACTTCCTTGCGGAAGGCTTCCCCGAAGGCGTTCACCGCGTACTTGCTCGCGTTGTAGACACCGCCGCCTCCGCGGACCATACGACCCGCGGTACTGCTGACCAGGACGAGGTCGGCCACGTTGCGCGGGCCGTTGGCCGCCGCCTCGAGCAGGTGCGGGGAAGCCGCGTGGGCGGTGTACATGAGCCCGAGCGTGTTGAGTTCGATCATCCGGCGCCAGTCGGTCGTGTCGGCGCCCATGATCGGTCCGAGGATCATGACGCCCGCGTTGGCGACCACGGTGTCGAGGCGACCGTAGGTCTCGACCGTGCGGGCGACCACGGCGTGGGCCTGCTCTTCGTCCGTGAGGTCCGCGCCCACGGCCAGGGCGTGACCACCGGCACCTGCGATTTTTTCGACGAGTGCGTCGAGACGGTCCGCGCGCCGGGCCACGACGCTCACGCGGGCGCCCAGAGCGGCCAGCGCAAGCGCGGTGCCCTCGCCGATCCCGCTACTGGCGCCGGTGACCAAAGCGACCGTGCCAGCCAGCGGGCTGGAGGTCGAAGGACGACCCCAAGTCGGGAACTCGTCCGTCAAAGTCTGTTGGGGCGTGTGCGCGGAATCCGCGATATGAGAATGACTGGTCATGAGGTCGACGGTAGGAGTACTCCGCGCGCCGCGGGAGGGCGCAGTACTCCCACCCGCGGCTACCGGATGCCGTACGACGTCGGCCTGGGCAAGGGCCCACCGGGGCGGGTGCTGGTGTTCTCGAAGAGGAGAAATCGCAGATCACACGACAGAGAGCTTGCTGCTCGGCGTGGGCGCTAGCCGATGAGCAGTCGCAACTCCTCGCGGACGGCGACAAGGGCGTCGACTGTCCGCTCGCTGCGGCAGATGACAAGAGCGCCCTCGATGGCGCTGACGGCGAGCGTCGCGACGCGCTCGGCCCGGGGGCCGTCGACGCCGTGCGCGGCGAGATGATGAGCGACCGCCCCGCGCCATGCCTTGAAAAACGCCATGCTGGTCAGCCGGAGCTGGTCCGATTGCGCGGACCGTTCGATGCAGACGGGCACGACCGGGCACCCGGCTGTGAACTGGGAGTCTGCGAACTCCGCCGCGATCGCGTCCACGCAAGCCGTCATGAAGCCGGCAGCCGAGTCACTCTCGGCCGCGGTCGCGTCGAGCCGTTCAAGCAGCTGGGTGGTCCGCAGCGTGACCACTTCACGCGCGATCTCGTCCTTGCCGCCCGGGAAGTGGAAGGTCACGGATCCCCGCGGAGCCCCGGACGCGGTCACGATGTCGCTGATCGCGGTGGCGCCGAAACCCCGCTCGCGCATGCTTCGCATCGACGCTTGGATGATGCGGTCCCGAGTGTCCGTGCGTCGTCCCATGTAGCCCTCCTTGACCTGCCCCGACGGTACCAGGACGCACGTACGAGCAAGCTCTACTCGGATGTCTGTACGAGATCATCCCTGTTCATCCGCGCGGAGGCGACATCGCTGTACCCGTCGGAGCGAATGCCCTTGCCCCCCATCGACGCCACCAACGACGCCGGCGCGACATCAGCCACCTGACCCTCTTGGCCTCACCATCAACGCCTGCGCAGATTCGACCGGCTGCGACGCCGGAGAAAAGGGTTACGCCGTGACGTTTCGTCTCCGATGCGGTAGCCACGTTCACCATGGATGCGCAGCGTGCGACCATCGACCTGAGACGGCCGCTACGCATACCGGATCTGGACCACGGATGAGGTCGTCGACGCCTTGGAGGAGCTGAAGCGCCGGGGCTGCGCCGCGTTGCAGTCCTCATCTGTGTCCTGTTTGTCCTACGCGCCTGTACCGGCCCGCGGGCCGTCCTCGCCGGGTTCGAATGACGCCCCAGCCAGCGATCGAAGCGACTCAAGCGACTCAGGTCGCGACAACGCTTGTGCACCGCCCACTCGCTGTGCTCCTCAGGCGGCAGCACCTGCTCATGGTCTCCGAGGCAGTGAGTATGAGAGCAGACCCTTCCTAACGCTCGCCTGTCAAATCGGCGGAGTCGGCAGTCTCGTCGGCTTGCTTGTCCCGGCCACGGGGCAGAGGCCATCGCCTGCCCGCTGCGAGGCTGACGCCGCAGAGAACGGCCGCGACGGCAAAAGCTGTGGCCACTCCCGCGCGTGCCACGATGCCCCACACTGCACTGGACGCGGCGACTACAGCGCCCGAGGTGACGACGTAGGCCGCCATGACTCGGGCGCGCATCGCTTCGTCGACCACTCGCTGCGCCGCTACATAGGCGCAGGTGCTGCCGAGCGTGTAGCCCATGCCTGAGACCAGGAGGGCCGCACCTACGATGACAGGCTGGGTACAGACCGCTGCGGTCACCAGCGCGACAGTGAGCAGGACAGCCGAGGCGCTCATGCCCCATGCCTCTCCGCGCCCCTCGACTCGGGACCAGATGGTCACCGACAACGCTGCACCGGAACCGAACGTCGCCAGGAGCACCCCGTAACCGCTACCGTCGAGCCCCAGTCGCTCGTCGGCGAGGACGGGTGTCAGAGCCATTACTGAGATGGCCGGCACCATGAAGATCGTGAGGCGAGTAAGGATCTGACGCTGCGGCGCCGTCATGATGCACCGAAGGCCGGCGTGGAGTGACTGTCCGAAGGACTCTGTGGGCCGTGACGCCGGTACGGGCGCCTTCCAGGCCAGAAGGGCAAGCACAGTGCATGAGAGGGCGAACGCATTGATGGCGAAAATCCACTGTGTGCCGAGTGCGGCGATCACTAGGCCTGCGAGCGCGGGACCGACTGCTTGAGCCACGTTGAACGTCAGACCGTTCAGTGCGATCGCTCGACCGACGAACCGACTGGGGACCAGTGACGGCTGGAGAGCTGCCCAGGTGGGTGCGGCAATCGCCGTGCCGAGACCGATGGCGAAGGTGAGCGCGAGTACCACCAGCGGGTCGGTCCAACCGATCCACGTGGCCACAGACAAGGCGGTCGCGCTGAGGGCCATCCAGGCCTGGCAAGCGACGAGCAGCAGCCGGCGGTTGACCCTGTCGGCGAGTGTGCCGGCGGCGAAGCCAAGCGCTACCAAGGGCGCATAGGTGGCAGTCTGGATCAACGAAACCTGTAGGGGCGACCCTCCGTGGTCCTGGATCGCCCATGCTGAGCCTGTCACCTGCATGAGTCGACCTGCATTGGCGACGAGTTGGGTCACGAACAAGATCCGGAAAGCCGTATATGCGAACGGAGCCCATGTGGAAACTCGTCCTGACCCGCGCGAGGTCGGAACCCCTCCGGGAACGGCCGCAGCGGTGCCCCGTCGTTGCTCCTGCTGTCGTCTGATCATGCGCTAGGCCTACTTCGTGGTTGCTCGGCATGGTGCCTGAGATCGCAGCGGGCGCGAGGTGCGGAGGCGACGACCGGGGGCGGGCAAGCCGGAGGATGGTCACAGCCCCACGTCGGGGCGCTCTCGCCGTCCCGGACCAAGGCATCTGGTTCCCGCGGATCGGTGGACATGACATTGGGCGCGACGGACATGACCTAGGCTTCAAGGAGACGGAAGAGCGGCATCTTTCGGATCACGTCCTTGGGCGTGACCAACTGCACTCGCGCTCCGACAGGGATGCCTACCGAAAGTCCCATGACGCGGGCACGCACGACGAACCCTTCTGTGAGCTCGATCAAAGACTCGTTGCGTGCGGAAGGCCCGCGCCTCAGAAGCGTCCGGGAGTACCGCACCGTGCCGGTGCCCTCGCTCAGTTCGATGCGTAGCTCCGTGTTTCGGCACGCCGGGCACAGGAGACGGTGATACGCGGCCGTGCCGCACCAGGTGCAGCGCTGAAAGTACAGCCTTGTCGCGCTCAGGTCCTTTGCCCACACAGAACCAGTCGTTGCGGCGGGTGTCAGTCTGAGTGTCTCTTCTCTCTGCCCGTGCATGCTTCCGCTCCCAGTGGGTGGCTGTGGCGTCCCGCTTCGTGCCCATGCTCGGGGGGCTGAGGGGTTTGCCGACTCGGTGGGGCCCCGGTCCATGATTCGGGTCAAGCCAGGGTGCGCCGGCGCAGCAGCCAGGCCGAGGTGAGGCGCGAGATCTCGCGCATGATGAGGTCATCGAGCGTCTGCCGGTCGGTTCCCAGCCCGACGATCGTCCACCAGTTGCCTTTTGCCTGGAACGACTCGACATCGGCGGCCTGGACCCAAGTGTCGCCGTCGACGGTGAAGAGGAGCTCTTCTGTGGAGGTGTCGCGGCGAACGACGCCGTCGACGATGTGTACCCGGCGCTCGTAGACGGTCTGGGCCTCGCCGAGAGAACCTCGTACGGTTCGCTCGAGCACCGTGGCACCGCGCTTGCACCGGGCGTACTGCCGTGCCTCCGCAGCGCTCGAGAAGACCTCGACCTCACTGTCCATGGTGCGCACCACATGTACCGTGCGACTGCCGTCTTGAACGTTCATCTGTACTCCCTGTCCAGACTGATACGCCGTCGTGGTGAGCGGCCGCTTGCGTGCGCCGTCGTTGCGTGACGATGCCCCGGCAGAGCATCGCCTGGTCACGATGCCCGTTCTTGCCGCAGCCCGAGTGAGCCTGCGCTGCTCGGGAAGAACATCGGCCCAGTCGGCAGTCGGCGGCCGTGCCGAGTGCCGAACAGAGCGATCCGGTGTGCGATGACTGTGTGTTGTGGCAGTTCCGAGGAGTGGCGGGCCGAACTTTCCGAAGGTGCCACGGACCCGGTCAGACCGCCGTCGCGGAGAGCAGGAGCGGGGGCGCGAACTTGCGTTGGGCACGAATGAGACGTGGGGCAGGACGAAAAGGGGGTTGCCCAACGGCGATCTGTTCGCCCGTCATTGGACGCGGTGAGGCGTACCCACCGCGCTGATGTCGAAGACCGTTCCGGTGACGGTGAGGGCGTCACGGCTCGAGGCCAGCAGGACGTAGGTCCCCACGTAGTCGGCCGGTTCGATCACCCTCTCCAGGGCTGAGTACTTCTCCTGGTACTCCTGGATCGGAATGTCCTTGATCTGGCGCTGATCCAGGCCGAGCGACTTCGGTCCGCTCAGGTTCGTCGCCATTCCTCCCGGAGCGACTCCGTTCACCCGGATCTCCGGTGCCAGCTCGTAGGCCAGCTGCCGTACAACGCCGAGTCCGGCATGCTTCGTCGCGGTGTAGAGGACGCCGCCGCCCTGTGGATAGAAGGACGCGTTGGACAGCGTGAGGATGACCGTGCCGCGCGACTGCCTGAGTGCGGCCGCTGCTGCCCTCGCGCCCAGCAGGTAGCCCAACACGTTCACGCCGAAAAGTTCACGGAACCCGGTTTCGAGCTCAGTCGGCGAGAGGTCCACCAGATTGCGGCTGAAGTCCCACAACCCGACGTTGCCTATGAATACGTCGAGCCGGCCGAAGGTGTCCACGGCAGCAGCGACGGCCCGCTCGTTGTCTGCGTACGAGGTGACGTCGCCGGTGACGACGCTGAGGTCGTTGCTGCCGATCGCCTCCAACGCGGCGGCCTTGTCAGGGTCTCGTTCGAGGACCACGATCCGCGCACCCTCGTCGAGGAAGCGGTCCACGATGGCTCGCCCGACCCCGGAGCCGCCGCCGGTGAGCAGGACGACACGTCCCTCAAGTCCGCGCACGTCGATGTGTCCTTTCCCTCGGGTCCGATCAGTGGTGGTTGGTGACGAACTCGGTCACGAGCCGGTTGAACTCCGCGGCGTGCTCGAGCTGTGCCCAGTGGCCGCATCGGTTCAACATGACCATCCGCGAGTCCTGGATCATCGACATCGCGCGGAGACTGATTTCCCAGTGAACGGTTCGGTCATCGCGGCCGTGGATGATGAGTGCCGGCACGCTGGAGGTGTGCAGAGCCTGTGCCGCGGACATGAAGGCTTCCTGACCCAAGCCGACCTTGGCACGCTCGAGCCAGTCGCTGAGGTGATCAGGGTGCGCCAGTGCCGCCTGCGATCGTTGTTCAGCGAGCTCATCGGTTGCGAAGGTGGGGTCGAAGCACATCACCTGGACCAACCGCTTGAAGTTCTCCGGCGACGGGTCCTGGTAGGTCTCGACGAGGACCTTGAACCCTTCGGTCATTCCGGCCGGGGACAGCACGTTCACGCCCCACACCCCGGATCCCATCGTGATCAGGTGAGACACCCGTTCCGGCCAGCGTGCCGTCATGATGATGCCGACTCCGCCCCCCATCGAGTTGCCCACGATCGCCGCCCGCTCGATGTCGAGGGCGTCCATGAGCTGCTTGACCGCCTCGCCCTGGTCGAAGCCGGACTCCACGTTCTGGCGGCTCGACTCGCCCCAGCCCGGCATGGTGACCGCAATGACCCGGAAGTGCTGTGCCAGAGGGCCGATGTTCGGGGCGAAATTGGACCATCCCGTCGCACCGGGGCCAGTGCCGTGGATCAGCAGGACGGGGTGGCCCTCACCGGCTTCGTTGATCTGGATCTCGTAGTCAGGAGTACGAACGATCCTTTTCGTGCTGTCGTAGGTGGGCGCTGGTATCGAACCGGTCTGGGTCGTCATGGGGTGCGGGCTCCTCGTCGGTCGGATGGGTGGCTCAGTCGGGAAGGTCGACGAAGACGTCATCGCCTTCGACCTTGACGGCATAGGTACTGACCGGGCAGGTTGCCGGGAGACTGAGCACGGCTCCGGTTTTTATGCAGAACTTGGCGAAGTGCCACGCGCACTCGACCACGTCCCCCTCCACGTATCCGTCGGCCAGGGACGATTCGTCATGTGTGCACGTGTCGTCGATCGCGAAGTATTCGTCGTCGACGTTGAAGAGGGCGATCGGGCGCTCCCGCTTGAGCTGGAAGCCCTCGCCCTCGTCGAGGTCGGACGTGCTGCAGGCTTTCGTCCACGTCACGTGATCGTCACACCCTTCACGGAGTCGGGGCGCGGGCTTGAGCCGCGCGTGATGGTTTTGATCAGGTTCCTGAGTTCCAGCCCGTCGTCGGCCAGCGCGTCGCGGTGGGTTTTGACGGGGAGCTGAATGAGTCGGCGTGCTGCTCCGACATCGCGAGGGCGGTCGAAGCCGCAGACGGCGACGACGACTTCGTCGCGGAGCCAGAACCCCACATAGGACTCCGACGTCGCGTCACGCCGCATGACCAGTTCGTCGGTCGTGTGGGGACGTCCGAACATCTGGAATGTGCGTCCGAACTGATCGGACCAGACGTACGGCGTCTCGGTGAACGCCGTTGGATGCCCGGCCATGGTGGCGCCCACCGCGGTGCCGTGCTTCATGGCGACGTCCCAGTGCTCGATGCGGCCCGGCCCGGTGACAAGGTGCGGGTGCGGCTGACTCGCCACGTCTCCTGCTGCGTACACCCACGACACGTCGGTATGTCCATAGGCGTCGACGACGATGCCCTGGCTGTCCGTCCGTACGCCGATCGCGCGGGCCAGTTCGGTGCGCGGTTCCACCCCGATGCCGACGACGACTGTCGCCGCGGAGAGCCGGGTGCCGTCGTCGAGAACCACCTTCTCGACAGCGTCCACGCCCTCCAACCGCTGCACGGTTCGACCCAGGACGAACCGCACTCCTTGGTTCCGGTGGAGGTCGAGCAGATGGGTGCCGATGCGCTCGTCAAGCGTTTGCAGGGGCCGGGGGCCGACCTCGACCACGGTGACGTCGAGCCCGTGTTCGCGGGCGAGGGCGGCTATCTCGAGTCCGATGAAGCCCGCTCCGATGATCACGAGTGGGCCGCCGGCGGAGAAGCGGTTCGCCAGCAGGGCGGCATCCGACGCATCACGCAGTACGAGAACGTGGGCCAGGTCGGAGCCTGGGACGGTCAGTCGCCGCGCCGCTACTCCGGTGCTCAGCAGGAGGGTGTCGATCTTCAGGGAGTCGTCGGCTTCGAGGTGGAGCGTGCGAGAGACCGGATCGATGCCGCGGACCTCCGAGCCGAGCCGGAGCTCGATGTCGAGTTCGGTGAATCTGCTGGGGGGAATGATCGGACGGAGTGTGCGGTCCGCCAGCTTCGACAAAGGTGGGCGCTCGTACGGTGGGTGAGGGTCGCGATCGATGATCGTGATCCGTCCGTCATGTCCCAGCGAGCGCATCGCGATCGCGGCAGAGACGCCCGCGGCACTGGCCCCCACGATCGCGCTGTGCTGCATGCCGTTCTCCTTCAGGAAAGTCACTCGCCACCGACCATTGACCATTGACGTCTGAGATACCGTATCTTACATCTCGAATGTTCCTCAGGGTGGAACGGTGTAAGCCAGTCGGGAGAGGAGGGTCTGATGGATCTCCAGCAGGCCAAGAACGCAGGGACCGACAGCAGCCACGACACCTCGGCAGGCAAGGCGCTCGCTCTCCTGGACGCACTGGGTGGACCTCGCGCCGTCATGGGTGTCTCAGAACTCGCTCAGGTCGTCTGCCTTCCCAAAGCGACCGCACACCGCCTCCTGGCAGTGCTCATCGAGAGCGGTTACGTACGACGGTCAGGCGACAAATACGCGCTGTCGACCCGGACGTTCGAGCTGGGGAACCAGGTCGCCGTCGCGCGTGCGAACGGCTTGCGGGATCGCGCAATGCCGGTGCTGACCGAGCTTTACGCGCAGACCCGCAAAACGGTGCATCTCGCTGTGCCCGCCGGATCGAGCGTGCTGTACGTCGAAAAGCTGTTCGGGCCGGACTCCGTCCGGATCAACACCGCGGTCGGTATGCGTCGACCGCAGTACGCGACGGCGCTCGGGAAGACGATGCTCGCGTTCTCCGATGCACCGCCCGGCGGCTCCATGCAAGCTCGCTACTACCGGTTCACCGCATTCACGATCACCACCCACGGCCTGCTGGAGCGGGCCCTCGGCGAGGTCCGCGACCAGGGTTTCGCCACCGACTTCGAGGAGACGTTCCTCGGCGTCTCGTGCATCGCCGTGCCGGTCCTCGACCGCAGGACCCGCAAACCCGTAGCGGCGTTGTCGCTGTCGACCGAAGCCACAGGCCGCTCCGTCCTGCGCTACAAGGGCGCGATGCTCAAGGCGGCCGAGCAACTGTGCGGCCAGGTCAGCAAATTGGTCGCCTGATGCAACCGCGGTTCGAACATACGGAACAGCTCTGTTGTCGGATACGCCATCTCCTCGCACGATCGGTGGACCGGCGCCACACGCAAACCAGAGGGGACGGATCAACCCATGACGAGAGTCGAGGCACTCGGCTACCTGGGCCTCCGGGTGAAGAGCCTGGAGGACTGGGAGATTTTCGCGACCGAAATTCTCGGGATGACAGCATCTCGTCAGGAGATCGACGGTGAGGCCGCACTCGTCCTGCGCATGGACGAGCGTGCTCATCGCCTCACACTGCGGGCCGGTGACGACGAACTCGACTACGTCGGCTGGCAGGTCTCCGGGCCTGACGCACTTGACGAGGTGGCAGCCGCACTCGATGCGGCCGGCGTCGACTACAAGGACGATGCGCGGCTCGCCGATCTGCGCGGCGTGCGCCGACTGCTGAGCTGCCGCGATCCCGCCGGCTACGCGCTGGAGTTCCACTACGGCCCGAGCATGCTGCAGGAGCCGTTCATCTCACCCACGGGTGCACGGTTCGTCACGACAACTCCCGACGGGGCGGACACGGGCCTGGGCCATGTCGTCGTGGTGAGCGACAACGTGGAGGAGACGATCGAGTTCTACCGGCGTGTCCTCGGCTTCAAGGTGAGCGACCACATCATCCCGGTGCCCGGGATGCTCCTGACCTTTCTGCACACCAATGCGCGGCACCACTCCCTCGCGGTGGCCCCGATCTACGGGGACGGACCGGCAGGGATCAATCACTTCATGGTGGAGGTCGACGACCTCGACGTCGTCGGTCGCGCCCTGGACAAGGTGCAGCAGCGCAAGATCCGGCAGCTCGCCACGCTGGGACGCCACACGAACGACAAGATGCTGTCCTTCTACGTGCAGTCCCCGTCCGGCTTCGGTGTCGAGTACGGCACTGACGGGCTGCTCATCGACGAAAAGACCTGGTCGGTCGTGACCTATGACGCCTCGGCGTACTGGGGTCACATCTTCGACCCTGTGTGACCTTCCTCAGCGACGAGTGGAGAACTGACATGACCATCGAGGCGCCTGGAACCACCGCCTACCTCGATTCGCTCGTCAACGTGGCGACCGGGGAGCTGGACCGCAGGATCTTCAGTGACGAGGAGATCTTCGAGCTGGAGATGCAGCACATCTTCGGGCGGGCCTGGCTCTTCCTGTGCCATGAGACGCAGATCCCGAAGAAGGGTGACTTCTTCGAGGCTCCCATGGGCAAGGACAACGTCCTCGTGGTCCGCCAGCGCGACCGCAGCATCAAGGCGCTGCTCAACACCTGCACTCACCGCGGCAACGCGGTCTGCCGGGCCGAGGAGGGCAACGTCCGGAACTTCATGTGCACCTACCACGGCTGGACGTTCGGCCTGGACGGCGAACTCGTCGGGGTGCCTGGAATGTCGGACTTCTATCGGGATGAGCTGGACAGGACGAAGCACCCCCTGCGCAAGGTGGCCCAGCTCGACAACTACAAGGGGTTCATCTTCGCGACCATGGACCCGCAGGCACCGCCGCTGCTGGAGTTCCTCGGACGCACCGGGCGCATCGCCATCGACCTGCTGGCAGAGCGCGGTGACATCGAGGCCCGCCCGGGCGTGCAGAAGTTCACGCTCAACTGCAACTGGAAGTTCACCGCGGACAACGCCTTCGACTACTACCACCCGCAGATCACCCATATCTCGGCGCAGGCCGTCGGGATGATCCCCAGTGCCGACGTGAACGACACCGGCGGTGCCAAGACCGACGAAGGCAAGGCCCTCGGTGTGCAGCGGCTTCCCACGGACCTCGACACACTGGTCGCGCTCGGCGAGTACGGGCACGCGATCTCGGGTCCGAGCCTGGACTCGATGCTGAGGACCCTGCCTCCCGAGATGCACGAGCTCGTCACCTGGCGCCAGAACCCCGGTCCGCTCGCGGCCCTCGGCCCGGTCGGGTCCCGGTTCGCCGGCCACCCGCATCTCTTCCCGACCGCCTGGTTCACGATGGACGCACAGATCAGCCTCCGGGTGCCGCGCAGCGCGGGCGTCACCGAGGTGTGGTGGTTCAGCTTCAAGGACCGCAACGAGTCGCCCGAGGAGCAGAAGGCGCAACTCGGCCGTCAGATCCATTCGTTCGGACCGGCGGGCTTCCTGGAACAGGAAGACGGCGAGAACTGGTCGCAGAGCACGGCGCAGACCCGCGGCGGCGCCAGCCGCGACATCCCGCAGCTCCTGAAGATGGGCCTGGGACGCGGAAAGATCATCCACGAGGACGGCGTGGCCCGCATCGAGGCCCCCGTCAACGAGCACGCACAGCTGTGGACGTACCTGTCGTGGCTTGCGTGGGTCAAGGGCACCAGCTGGGACGAGCTGCGTTCGGCCACCACGCCCGGCGACTACATCTGAGGACTGACGAGTCATGGCAACTGCGCATCTGGAGACGACCATCGCGCCGGAGAAGATCGCGGCGATGTACCTGCAGTACGAGGTCGAGCAGTTCTACACCCACGAGGCCGCCCTGCTGGACCACCAGCGGTTCGAGGAGTGGGTCGACCTGTTCACCGACGACACGGCGTACTTCATGCCGATCCGCCGGACCGTGCCGCGCCGCAACCTCTCCCGGGAGTTCACGCGGCCCGGCGAGATGGCGTTCTTCGACGACGACAAGGCCACCCTCGTCGGCCGGGTGCAGAAGCTCGGCACCGGCACGGCCTGGGCCGAGGATCCGCCGTCACGGACCCGTCACCTCGTGACCAACGTCCGCATCATCGAGGACCTGGGCACCGAGCTGACCGTCGAGACCTGCTTCCACCTGTACCGGACGCGGCTGAAGTCGGAGATCGACGAGTGGATCGGACGCCGCGAGGACGTGCTCCGGCGCACCGAGGAGGGGTTCCGGATCGCACGGCGCGACATCTACCTCGACCAGACCGTCCTGCTGTCGCAGAACCTCAGCAACTTCTTCTGACAGCCCCGAAAGAGCGAGCCGGACGCCGGCCGGGACTTCCCGACGGGTGCAGAGAGAAGGAGGACCGGTGGGATCGACCCGCCACGACCTGAGAGCAGGGGGCACGAGGTCGGTCACCGCCAACGGGATCACCCTGTGCTGTGCCGCATACGGCGACCCGGCGGACCCGCCGCTTCTCATGATCATGGGAATGGGTACCCAGCTGAACGGCTGGGACATGGGCTTCTGCGACCAGTTGGTCGACTCGGGTTTCTACGTGATCCGCTTCGACAACCGCGACGTCGGTCTGTCGGAACGCATCGAGGGCACCCCTGACCTGGCCGCGATCCGACGCGGCGATCTCAGCACCCTGCCCTACACCCTCAAGGACATGGCGGCCGACAGCGTCGGACTCCTCGACGCATTGGGCATCGATCGCGCCCACATCCTCGGTGCCTCGATGGGAGGAATGGTCGCTCAGCTCATGGCGATCCACTGGCCCGAGCGAGTTCGCTCCCTCTGCTTGATCATGTCGAGCACCGGCGACCGATCGGTCGGCCAGGCGGACCCCGCCACCATGGCATTGATGCGCCGGCCCGCTCCGGCGACCAGGGAGGGAGTCGTCGAGGCGGCCGTGGAGCGTTCGCGCGCGCTGGCCGGAGGAGGCTTCCCGTTCGACGAGGACGCGGCACGAACCCGTGCGGCCGCGGCGTACGACCGCGCACACGACCCGGCCGGCCGGATCCGTCAGCAGGCGGCCTCGATCGCCTCGGCGGACCGGACGCCCGAGCTCCGCGGTCTGCGCGTGCCGACCGTCGCCATCCATGGCACGGACGACCGTCTGGTCGACATCAGTGGCGGCCGGGCCATTGCGGACGCCGTGCCGGGCGCCTGGCTCGAGGCCGTCGACGGCATGGGCCACGGCATCGTGCCCGAAGCCTGGCCCCAGATCATCGCAGCGATATGCCGCAACGCGGCCCGCCCCACAGCCTCCCCAGGAGACGTCAGGTGACAGTTCAGGCAGACAAGCGGGCACTCGGGTTCGACCCCGACGCGCTGCGCGAGAAGTACCGGATCGAGCGCGACAAACGGCTTCGTGCGGACGGCTCACGCCAGTACCAGGCGCTCGAGGGGGAACTCGCGCACTTCATCGACGACCCCTACACACCCAGGATCGAGCGCAAGCCGGTATCCGACCACGTCGACGTCGCGGTGATCGGCGGGGGATTCGGAGGACTCCTTCTCGGCGCGCGTCTGCGCGACCTGGGTTACGAGGACATCCGGCTCGTCGAGCAGGGCGGTGACTTCGGGGGCACGTGGTACTGGAACCGCTACCCCGGCGCCGCGTGCGACACCGAGGCCTACATCTACCTCCCGCTGCTGGAGGAGACGGGCTACATACCCACCGAGAAATATGTGAAGGCACCCGAGATCCTCGAGCATTGCCGACGGATCGCCCGGCACTACCGTCTCTACGACAACGCCCTGCTCCAGACCCGGGTCTCGGGCGTGACGTGGAACGAGGACGCCGGACACTGGGTCATCGAGACCGACCGCGGCGACGTGTTCACCGCCCGGTACGTCTGCATGACCGCCGGCGCGATGCAGAAGCCGAAGCTGCCGGGAGTACCTGGCATCGAGTCCTTCCGAGGGCACACGTTTCACACGACCCGCTGGGACTATGACTACACCGGGGGCGACAGCTCCGGCGGACTCGAAGGGCTCGCGGACAAGAAGGTCGCGATCGTCGGAACGGGAGCGACGGCCATCCAAGCCGTGCCCCACTTGGGCGCAAGCGCCGGACACCTGTACGTCGTCCAGCGCACGCCGTCGGCGGTCAGCCCGCGCAACAACCGGCCGACCGATCCGGCCTGGGCCGCATCGCTCCCGCACGGCTGGCAGCGCGAACGGATGGACAACTTCTCGACCTTCGTGGCCGGTGGCGACGCGGAGACCGACCTCGTCAACGACGGCTGGACCGCCATCTACCGCCTGCGCACGCTCAGTGGTGGCGTCCTGGACGAGATCGACGATTTCACCAAGATGGAGGAGATCCGCGCCCGAGTGTCCGCCACTGTGCGCGACCCGGCCACGGCGGAGAGCCTGAAGCCCTGGTTCCGCGCGCTGTGCAAGCGGCCCTGCTTCAACGACGACTACCTGAAGACCTTCAACCGTCCCAACGTCACCCTGCTCGACACCGACGGACAGGGCATCGAGCGCGTCACACCGACCGGCATCGTCGTCAACGGCACCGAATACGACGTCGACTGCCTCGTCTTCGCCAGCGGGTTCCAGGTGGGAGCGCCGTTCGCGACCAGGCTCGGTTACGACGTGGTCGGCCGTGGCGGCCGCAAGCTCAGCGAGAAGTTCTCGACCGGTATCTCGACCCTCTACGGCATGCAGACCAACGGCTTCCCGAACTTCTTCATCATCGCGCTCAACCAGGTGGGCGTCAGCTCGAACTTCGCGCACGTCCTCGACGTCCAGAGCCGGCACGTCAGCCAGGTCATCCACGAGGTCGACCGCAGGGGCGCCCGCGCGGTCGACGTCGCCGTCGCGGACGAGGAGGCCTGGGTGCAGACGGTCTTCGAATCTTCGCGCGCCAACCTCGAATTCCTCGAATCGTGCACCCCGGGCTACTACAACAACGAGGGGCAGCCCAACGCGACCGCCGCGCGGCGCAACGGAGCCTACGGACCCGGCATCGTCGCCTTCGATCACCTCATCAGCGCCTGGCGCGCCGAAGGAACATGGCAGGGACTGATCTTCGAACCCACCAGGAGCAGCTGAGATGCCGGGCGACGGGCCGCTGTCGGGGCTGATCGTCGCGGACTTCTCCCGCATCGTGGCGGGTCCTTACTGCACCATGCTGCTCGGCGATCTGGGCGCCGAGGTGATCAAGGTGGAAAGCCCGGCGGGCGACGACACGAGGACCTTCAAGCCGCCCGTACGAGACGACGAGTCGACGTACTACCTGGCCGTCAACCGCAACAAGCGCTCGGTCGCGCTCGACCTCGCCGACCAGGGCGACCTCGTGCTGGCGCGCAGGCTCGCCCACCGGGCCGACGTCTTCGTCCACAACTTCAAGCCCGGGACCACGGAGCGGTACGACCTGGGCTACGAGCAGGTCGCGGCCGCCAACCCGGGTGTCGTCTATTGCGCGATCAGCGGCTTCGGCACGCATGGGGGTGCCGCCCTGCCCGGCTATGACCTGCTGATCCAAGCGGCCTCCGGCATGATGGCGATGACGGGTGAGGCCGACGGGCCCCCACTGCGCACGGGCATCTCCGCCATCGACGTGATGACCGGGCTGCACGCGGCGGTCGCGGTCCTGGCAGCCCTCAACCACCGGACCGCAACCGGTGACGGGCAGCTCCTCGAAATCGACCTGCTCTCCAGCGCCCTCTCGTCGATGATCAACCAGTCCTCGGCCTGGGTCGCCGGCGGGGTGGTGCCCCAGCGCATGGGGAACGAGCACCCCAGCCTGTTCCCGTACGGCCCGCTGCCCACCGCCGATCGAGAGCTCATCGTCGTCGCCGGCAACGACCGCCAGTACAGAACCCTGTGTGACGTTCTCGGACGGCCTGACCTCGCGGCCGACCCGCGGTTTGCCTCGGTGAGGCTGCGCAACGACCACCGCGATGAGCTGCGCCCCGAACTGGAAGCCGTGCTGGCCACTCGCGGCGCCGACGAGTGGGCCGAGCTGCTCACCCGCGCCGGTCTGCCGTGCGGTCCGATCAACGACGTACGGCGCGGCGTGGAGATGGCGACCAGGCTGGGCCTCGAACCCGTCGTGGACGTCGAAGGGGTGCCGATGGTGCGCAACCCCGTCACCTACTCCCTGACGCCGCCGCGCTACCGGCACCGCCCGCCCGCCCTGGACAACGACGGCGAGTCCATCCGGGCCTGGCTGGCCTCCGAGGCATCCGCGAAGGAGCCCATCGATGCGTGACGCCGTGATCTGCGAGCCCGTGCGCACCGCGGTCGGGCGGTACGGCGGCGCTCTGGCCGGCGTCTCGGCCAGCGAGCTGGCCGCGGCGGTGGTTGCCGAACTGCTTCGCCGCACGGGTGTGGCGGGCGCGGACATCGACGAAGTCGTCCTCGGACAGTGCAACCCCAACGGCGAGGCTCCGGCGATCGGCCGGGTCACCGCACTGGACGCCGGACTGCCGGTGTCCGTCTCCGGACTGCAGCTCGATCGTCGCTGCGGATCCGGGCTGCAGGCGGTCTGCACGGCCGCGATGCAGGTGCAGACCGGGATCGCGGACGTCGTCATCGCCGGTGGCACCGAGAGCATGAGCGCGGTCGAGCACTACATGAACGGGATCCGGTTCCCGGGACGCACCGAGTCCGTGGTGCTGCACGACAGACTGGCCCGGGCGCGCACCACGGCCGGCGGCAAGCACCACCCGGTCCCCGGTGGCATGCTCGAGACCGCGGAGAACCTGCGTCGCGAGTACGCCATCTCACGCGGCGACCAGGACGAGCTCGCCGTCCGCTCGCATCGCCGCGCGGCGGCGGCCCAGTCCTCCGGCGTCTTCGCAGAGGAGATCGTCCCGATCACCACCAAGAACCCGCGCGGCGAGCAGGTCACGGTCAGTGCCGACGAGCATGTCCGAGCGGACACGAGCGCCGCGTCACTCGCCCGGCTCGCGCCGGTGCTTCGCCGTCAGGACCCGGAGGCGACGGTCACGGCCGGCAACTCCAGTGGCCAGAACGACGGTGCCGCGGCCTGTCTTGTCACCACTCGGGAGACGGCCGAGCGGCTCGGGCTGACACCGTACGCGCGCTTGGTCACCTGGGCGACGGCCGGTGTCGAGCCGGCCCGCATGGGCATCGGGCCGGTGCCGGCGACCGCCCGGGCTCTGAAGCGGGCCGGTCTTGCCCTCGCCGACATGGACCTGATCGAGATCAACGAGGCGTTCGCCGCGCAGGTCCTGGCCGTGACGCGGGAGTGGGGTCTCGGCGCCGCGGACTGGGACCGGGTCAACGTCCACGGCTCCGGCATCTCGCTGGGCCACCCCGTCGGGGCGACCGGCGCGCGCATCCTCGCCACCATGCTCCGTGAGCTGCGGCGCCGCGAGGGGCGCTATGCCCTCGAAACCATGTGCATCGGCGGTGGGCAGGGACTCACCGCGATCTTCGAACGAGTCGCCTGAAGGGCTGACTTCGACAGGTCGCCACGCGGTGACCTCCCTGCAGAAAGGACGAGCCGCTGTGTTCGGCAAAGACAGGAGCCCGGTCGCCATCGTGACCGGAGGTGCCCGAGGGATTGGCCGCGGAGTCGCGAGCCGACTGGCGGCCGACGGCTGCGCCGTCGCCGTCCTCGACCTGACTGCGGAGGCGTGCGCCACCACCGTCAAAGAGATCGAGGCCGTCGGCGGGACGGCGCTGGCCGTCGGCGCGGATGTCTCGGTGGAGGACGACGTCGCGGCCGCGGTCGATCGCGTGGTCACGGAACTGGGCGCCCCGACGGTGCTGGTCAACAACGCCGGCATCGTGCGCGACAACCTGCTCTTCAAGCTTCGGCCCGATGAGTGGGACGCGGTCATCAACGTGCACCTGCGCGGCGCCTACCTCATGTCACGGGCCACGCAGAAGTACATGGTCGACGCTGGTTGGGGGCGCATCGTGAACCTGTCCAGCACCTCCGCGCTCGGCAAGAAGGGCCAAGCCAACTACGCCGCGGCGAAGTCCGGGCTCCAGGGCTTCACCAAAACCCTGGCCATGGAGCTCGGCAAGTTCGGTGTCACGGCCAACACCGTGGCGCCCGGGTTCATCGTCACCGATATGACCCGGGACACCGCGGCTCGGATCGGCATGCCGTACGACGAGTACACCGTCATGCGCGCCGCGGAAATCCCCGTCGGCCGGGTGGGGCAACCGGCCGACATCGCCGCGGCGGTGTCGTTCTTCGTCAGCGAAGAAGCCTCGTTCGTCTCCGGACAGGTGCTCTACGTCGCCGGTGGGCCGAAGGCATGAGAATCGCGCGGATCCGGCTCGGCTCCGGAGACGAGGTCTGGGCCCGCCTCGACCAGGAACACTCCATCGAGCTGCTCGACCTCGAGGACCTCGGGCGGGAGGGGCGCGACCTCGGTCCGGCCGAAGCCCTGACCCTCGTCAAGCCGGTCACGGCGACCAGTACCGTGGTCTGCCTGCTCGGCAACTGGAAGGGGCGGGACGGCCGGGACGGCCCGAGCTTCTTCGTAAAGCCGACCAGCTCCCTCATCGGTGACGGCGAGGCGATCGTCCTGCCCAGCATCTGCAGCACCGTGGTCTACGAACCCGAGATCGCGGCCGTGATCGGCAGGACCTGCCGCGAGGTCACCCCTCGGCAGGCACGCGCTCACGTCCTCGGCTGGACCTGCGTCAACGACGTGACGGCTACGGACCTAGGGCTGAGCACCAACTTCCCGTTCCTTCCGGGAAAGTCGTTCGACACCTTCGGTGTGCTGGGCCCCGTCGTCGAGACCGAGCTCGATCCGGACGACACGGCTCTTCGCGCCCGCATCAACGGCCGGGTCGTCACCGACACGGTCACCTCCCGGATGAACTGGTCGACCGACGAGGTGGTGAGCTGGGTGAGCCGGTTCATGACCTTGCGTTCCGGTGACCTCGTCTGCCTCGGTACGCCTCCGCAGATCGAGCCGATCCAGGCGGGGGACGTCGTCGAGGTGGAGGTCGCCGGGATCGGCACGCTGCGGAACCCGGTGGTCGCCGCCGGGTGACCGGTCGCCTCGATCGAGCAGCTCAGCGAGCTGCCGGCGAGCGGGAGCAGGCCTGAGACGCTCGGAATGTCCCGAAACGGAGACGTCATGGTGGTGGCGCACAACCCGGCGGAGCGTGAGAGTGCCGCGCTTCTCATGGAAGCGCTGAGCGAGCTTGTCGCAAGTGAGGATTATGCCGCCCGTGTGGTCGAGGCGGACCGGGCCGGACGCATGGCGCTGGACAACGTGGCAGCGCTGCAGCAGCTGGGCGTCGTCGGTCTGCCGGCGTCCACCCGGTTCGGCGTCGACGGACCGACGCTGAAGTTGTCGGTCGCCGTGATGGAGATGCTCGGCCGCCATGACGCCTCGACCGCGGTCGCGATCAACATGAACTGGGCCGGGGTGCGCACACTCCGGCGGTTCCCGTCGTTTCCCCGGCGGGACGAGGCGCTCACCGCCGTGACGGAGGGCCGGGGAGCGATCTGCGGCGCCTTCTCGAATCCCTCGACCGAGCTCGACTCCCGAAAGGCCAGGCTGTCGTGCCGGCTGGAGGGAGAACACGTCGTCCTCGACGGCCGAGCCGGCTTCGGGTCGATGAGTGACGCCGCGACACACGCCGTGCTCGGCGGCATGGTCGAGGCAAGCGATCCGGCAGACCCCCTCTTCGTGTTGACGCTCGGCCGGATCGGCGAGACCGGCTTGATCAAGCACGACAACTGGAGCGCGATGGGCATGCGGGGGACAGGGAGCAACGACATCGAGTGTCGAGGACTGCGGATACCGATGGAGGAGTGCCTGATCGCACCGGTGAGTGAGTTCAGGAGGAGCCGCACGGCGGACTCGGCCGCGACGGCGTTCGGCATCGCCGCGATCTGGGTCGGGCTCTCTGAGGCGGCGCTGGACTTCACCCTTGATCACGTCCAGCGCAGATACGGCTCCATGGCCGAGGGCACATTCAATGCGTCGACGACGCAGTTCCGCGCCGATGAAGCGTGGGCACAGACCGGCATCGGCAACATGGACCATTGGCTGGGCACGGGGCGGGACCTGCTCCATGGCATGGCGGACCGGCTCGACGCGGGCGAGGACGTGCCGACACGCGACCTCGTGCGAACCCTGTTCCACCTGCGCCGTATGTCTGAAGAGGTCTCGATGGGCGCGATGAAGGTGTGCGGCGCTCACGGCTACGTCACCGCCCGGAGGCTGGAAAGGATCTTCCGGGACCTGGTGGGCGGCGTCGTCATGGCGTGGAAGACCGACCACCTCCAGCAGACTCTCGGCCTCGGAGCCCTGGGGCGGCCGATCGTCTTCACCGGACCGGCCGGCTCGTGAGGACCACCCCCATGGACCCCAGCACCGCAAGGAGAGAGACGCTGTGAAGGGACAAGTCCTTCCCCAACAAGCCGCAGCGGCCCCACTATCGATGAGCGCTGACCGATGAGCACAGAAGGCGGCGACGCGGAGCCCACGGTCATGCTCGAGGTTCGGGGTGACGTCCTGGTCGTCTCCATCAACCGCCCCAAGGTACTCAACGCCATCGACCAAGCCACCGCCGAGCTGCTCGCGCATGCCTTCACCCGGCTGGATGAGGACGACACCGTGCGTGTCGGGGTCCTGTCCGGAGGGCCGAAGGCCTTCTCGACCGGTGCTGACCTGCACGCCGTGGCGGCCGGTCAGTCGCCCTTGGTGCCGGGGCGAGGCTTCGGCGGTCTCACCGAGAGGCCACCGCGCAAACCGCTGCTCGCGGCGATCGAGGGCTACGCCCTCGGCGGCGGTTTCGAGATGGCCCTCGCGTGCGACCTCATCGTGGCCTCGCGTACCGCCCAATTCGGGCTGCCGGAGGTCACACGGGGCCTGATCGCCTCCGCGGGGGGTCTCCTGCGGCTGCCCACCAAGCTTCCCCATTCCGTGGCGATGCGGATGGCTTTGACGGGCGAGCGGCTGACGGGCGAGCGGATGTCGGACCTGCACCTGGTCAGCGAGCTGGTCGACCCCGGATGTGCCCTGGAGTCCGCGGTGGCCCTGGCCGCGCGGATCGCGAAGAACGCGCCCCTGTCGGTCCAGGCGAGCAAACACCTGGTCAACGCGGCAGTCGACGGGATGACCGATGATCTGCTCGGCGTCCAGGCCGAGCTTCAGGCGCGGCTGCTCACCTCACGAGACGTCGCGGAGGGCATCGCGGCCTTCAAGGAGAGACGGCCGCCCCGATGGCAGGGGCGGTGACCGCGCCGCACCTGCGTCACGATCCCGTCGACTGCGCCGGTGCACGCGATCACCCGGGCACCGTAGGCCCGCTGTCGGAGACCGCCGTCATCTGCGTGCGGTGAGACGACGACAAGGTCGCCTACGTCAACGTCCGCGGAGCACGGACACCGCGAAGGGCGCCCCGGAGACGAGGCGCCCCTTCTGTGCAGAGTCAACGGTGCGTCATCACCGTGCCACGGTCGGCCGGATGATCAACTCGTTGACGTCCACGTCCGCCGGCTCTCCGATGGCAAAGGCGATCGCGCGGGCGATCGAATCCGGCGAGATGACGCCGGCCGAGCGGTATTCCTTGATCGCCTGGGCCGCGGTCGGGTCGGTGATGCTCTCGGCGATTTCGGATTCCACCACACCGGGGGAGATGGTCGTCACCCGGATCGACGGGTCGACCTCCAGGCGCAGGCCCTCGGTGATCGCCCACGCCGCGAACTTCGTCGCGCAGTACACCGCGCCCGTCGGCACGAGTTCGTGCGCCGCGGTGGACCCCATCGTGACGAAGTGTCCACCACCCTGCCGCTGGAAGTGCGGCAGGGTCGCCGCGATGCCGTGCAGCAGCCCGCGCACATTGACGTCGATCATCTGATCCCACTGATCGACGAGCAGCGCATCCAGCCGGGACATCGGCATCACCCCGGCGTTGCTGACGAGGACGTCCACCCGCCCGTGCTCGGCCACCGCGGCGTCGACGAACGCGGCGACGTCCGCGCGGTCGGTGACGTCGAGGCGCCGCACGTCGATACTGCCGCCGGCGTCCCGGACCCGGTCGGCCAGTCCGGCGAGGCGGTCCTCGCGCCGAGCCCCGGCGACGACGTGATGGCCTTCGGCGGCCAGATGCGCCGCCACTGCTGCACCAATGCCGCTGCTGGCGCCGGTGACGAGGATGATCTTCGAATCGGTCATGGCTTCATTTTTGATGCCGGTGCTCCAGTGAACCAGGGTGCGTTGCACCCTGTCTGGCGCCACCGCGGTTGCCTGACCGGGCCAAGCCCGCTCCGGGCAGGACTCATCGTGTTCGTCTACGGCCAGCTTCTGATGAGGCGGCGCGCCGACCCCGCGGCGGCAGCGCCGTCACCGGCCGCAGCGACCGCGTAGCCGACGAATTCCGACCTGAGCTCACCCACCGCAAGCAGCCCGTCCAGGGAGGTCCGCATGCCGGCGTCCACACGTACAAAGCCATCCGGGTCGAGATCCACCAGGCCCCGCAGCAGCGACGACCTCGGCTCCAGGCCGGCGTTGACGAAGAGTCCCGCGACGTCGAGGCCGGAGATTCCGTCTGTCTCGAGGTCGCGGACCTGCACCGCTCCCAGGGTCCCGTCGGAGTTCGTCAGCGTCTCCACCTTTGCGTGGGAGAGCACGCGGATCCGGTCGCTCTCGTCGATGGCCGACCTGGTTGCGTCGGAGAGGTCGGGCTCCGCACGTCGAGTGATCAAGGTGACGTCCGATGCGTAGCGGGCGACGACCAGTGCCTCGCGACCGGCGAACTCGTGGTCTCCGACTACAGCGACTGATTTTTCCTTGAAGAGCGGGCCGTCGCAGGTGCCGCAGTAGGAGATGCCGCGACCTTCCAGATCACCTTCAGCGTCCAGGCCCAGACGCCGGCGGCCGGCCCCCATCGCGGCGACGACTGTCAGAGACCGGATGTCCGTTTCGAGGCCGCGAACGGCGAAACCAGTTCCGTCCTTGGCGATTTCGGTGACGTCGTCGAACACGAACTCGGCACCGGCCGCCAGCGTTTGTGCCTCGACGCGGCTGGCCAGTTCACTGCCGGAGATCGGATCGGACATCCCGGGGAAGTGCACCACCTCCTCGAGGTTGATCAGTTCGCCACCCATCACGATCTCGGTCACCACGACCGTGCGCAGGCCGAAGCCCGCCGCGAACAGACCGGTGGACAGGGCGGCGAGTCCACCGCCGACCACCGCAACGTCGTACCCGTCGGCGTCGCTCATCCGGCCACCTCGCCGATCCCGGCCACGAACTCCTCGCGGCGTGCTGCTTCCCTGAGCGCGTCGATGCCCAGGATGCTCAGTACTTGCGGCAGCGCTTGCCGGGCGCGCTCCTCGATCTCGTGCTGCTCCAGACTCGACACGGGGTGTGCGACGCGGGCGAAGACATATCCCGGCAGTCCCCGGCGCGCGGCCATGGCGGATGCCGAAGCCAGGAACGGCTCCGTGCAGATGGCGGCGGCCGGGACGCCGCGCGCCTCGAAGTCCGTGGCGACATGCATCGTCGTCGCCGAGCAGGAACCGCAGTCACCGAGGCCGGTGAGGACGACATCACAGCGGTCGGCCATGTCGTCCAGCTGCGCTGCGGACGGGAGCATCACTCCCTCGGTGACGACCGGGCCGACGAACTCGACCCCGGGGAGCTCAGGTTCGAGAAGCGCCGCGACGGCCTTCAGGAGCTCCGGCGCGTTCCGCTTGGTGTTCGCGAGCAGCCCGACCACCAGCTTCTCGGTGCGTGCCGGCCGTGTCGCGGTCCTCACCTCCGCGACCGCATCGTCCGGTACGGGGACCAACGCCTCGATCGCCATCGGGACCTCCTTGCTCCTGGGTTGTTGTCGGTGGTGTCTGCTCGGTGTGCGCGCTCAGGGCACCCGGACCGGTGCGAGGATGAATTCGCCCGGCGGCGTGGCGTAGCACCAGCTGGTGATCACCGAGGAGATGCCGGCGTTGCGGCCGCCGGCCACGATCAATGCGATGTCGCCGGGGCTTCGCGCCCCGTAGCGGTAGGTGATGCCACCCTCGGTCCTGTCCCGCACCGGGTCCGGCCGGAACTTGAGTTCGGCTCTGGCGAGGTCGGCGACCGGTCGCCGGAAGTTCTCGTAGAGGAATTGCCGGGCCTCCTGCTTCGACCAGCCGTGCTTGGAGCCGACGATGTCGGCGTGTTCCGGCCCCATGACCACGACCACCGGGCCACCGGGCATCATGGCGCCGAGCCGGGAGAGGGTGTCCGCGATGGTGTACAAGATGCCTTCGGCGCTGGTGCCGGTGCGGTTCTCGATCGGCTCGGGGCCACGGCCGCTCATCACCATCACGGTGCTGTCCTGTGCGCCGAAGCCGTGCTCGACGTGCAGCGGTTCCCAGGGGGACTGCTCCTCGTTCTCCGCGAGGCAGAAGCCGAGTTTGCCCGGGTGGCCCTGAGTCGCCTGGTCCAGGCTGTCCGGAGTGAAACCGAGGACGTTGCGGAGGATCAGCCGAAGAGCCCGCCCAATCGCCACATTCGCATGAGCGGCCGGGGCGTAGAGGTTGGTTCCGCTGTTCATGCCGAGCGCGTGCCGCGCGGGCCCGTTCACGACGGTGAGCTGTGCCCCGCCGCCCGTGCTCGCGTTGGACATGTAGAAGTACGTCCGGTCTCCGGCACCCCATCGTCGATCCGCCCAGCCCTCGATCGCGGCCACCACGACGGGGAAATGCTCCGCGGCGCAGCCGGCCAGCACGGCATTGACCGCGGCCAGCCGGACGGTGACGTCACGCCGATTCTCCTCGACGCTGAGCAGGACCTCGTTCGGCTCCCGGCCCGCCGCGACGAGGCAGGCGTGCACCCGCTCGGCCGTCGGCACCGTGACGGGCAGCCCGTCGGTCCAGCCGCGCTGGGCGAATTCGTCGCTGAGCGCGGACTCGGATTCACCGATCACTGTCACGGCCGTCACAGGGACGCGCCGCCTTCGACGTCGATGACGTCAAGTCCCTTGTGACGCTGGACGTTTCGGTGGACTCCGACCTTCATGGTCTCTCCTTGAGCGTCGGCGATGACGCGAACCGGCTCATCCGGATGCGCCGCGGGCATCGGTCCCGGGGTTTGTCGGCACCTGTGGCGCCCGTAGTCAACACTGGTGCTGGGCAGCCAGCCACGACTGCGTTCCGCTTCGCTGAACCGGTCGCGAACCGCTGCCGACGTCGTTGCCGGGATGGGTCCGCGACCTGGCTCACACCGCCATCCCCCCGCCCATGTCGATCATGGCCCCGTTCATCGCGCTGGCCGCGTCGCTGGCGAGGAAGGCGACCATGTTCGCGACTTCCTCGGGCAGCTCGTAGCGCTGGATGGCGGTCCTTCCGCGGGGGTAGAGCGTCTCGGGACGGTCTTCGGTCAGCGGACGGTCCGGTCCCCACATCGAGCCGGCGTTGACCCCGAGGACCTGGATCCCCTGGGGTCCGAGCTCCTTGCCAAGGAACCGGGTGAACTGCCCGAGTCCGGCCTTCAGGGCGCCGTACACGGTGAGCCACGGCATGGCCGAACTGCCCGCCTCGGAGCCGATGTTGATGATCCGGCCCTTGCCCTGGGGCAGCATGTGGTCGAGCACGGCGCGTGTGCAGTACATCGGTCCCGTCAGCGTGCCGCGGACGGACCGGTCGATCTCCTCGCGCCCGAAGGTGACGAAGTCGCCGACGACGACGTCAGCCGCGTTGTTGACCAGGATGTCGATGCCGCCCAGCGCCTCGGCGGCCTCGGACATGACGGTCTGTACGCCGTCCCAGTCCATGACGTCGCCGTGGATCGGGATGACCTTGGTGCCCCACTTCTCGGCCGCCGCGGCAGCGACGCCGGCCGCGTCCGGTGCGGACGGGTGCCTGGAGAACCCGCGCTGACGTACCTGCTCCGCGCTCAGGTCGACCACCGCGACGTCCGCGCCCAGCCCGGCGAGCCTGTTCACGCAAGCCTGGCCGAGGTTGATACCCGCGCCACCCGTGACGACCGCGCGTCGGCCGCGCAGGTCCAGCAGGTCGGTGACCCGCTTCCCGATGCTGTCGAGCGGGATGCGCTTCTCGTCCCACCACACCGTTTGCGATCCGTGGCCGGCGTCGATGTGGTCCTGAAGTACCTGCTGCATGAAATGCGTGCTCATCGGCGTTCCTCAATCGTGGCAGAAAGGGTGGTGACGTCCCGCCCCCGGACGAGGGGCCGGAACATCGGGTAGGGCACGGGGTGCTGGTTGGCGCCGAGTTCAGGCGCTCCCCGCCAGCGGTACAGGGACATGCAGCGACCAGGGCTGCGGTTGGTGATGTGCTCGGTGGTGGGTGTGGTCATCACGAAGCCGACGGCCTCGAAGAAGCGCGATGTCCGTACCAGATCGGGCAGGGCCGCGTTCATCGCCAGGAGCTCGATCGGAGTGGCGCCGCACTCGTCGTCGGCGAGCTGCGCGCGGGCGTCGATCGAGCTGATGGGCTCGGGGAAGCGGGCGTGCCACGCGTTGAACCAGCCGACGTAGGGTCTGTCCGGGCTCGCGGCCGGGTCGGTGGCCTCGAAGGAGAAGCGCTGGGACTGGCTTGACAGGCGCACGCCGAGGAGGCGTGCCTGCACCTGCCATGGGATGCGGGGCTCGATGACCAGAGGCACGGCGAAGCGGTCCGTATAGGCGGAGGGCTGCTGCGGAACGCGTGGCAGTCCGGCGAGGTAGTCGGCAGGAGCGGTGCCGAGGCGGGCAGGGTAACCGGCCCGGACGTAGGCGTCAGTGGTACGTGTCCACAGGTCGTCCCAGAGGGCCTTCAAGGGTGGGGTCGCCGACCGTGTGCGGACACCGAGCATCCGGCCGTTGTCGCTGGGCTGGAGGTCGTAGGCGACCAGCAAGGAGCCGGGGGTGGGCGGTTCGTTCTCGCGGCCCTCCTCCGGCTGGTCACCGTCGAAGCGCGCCGCGATGGTGCGGCCGTCGTAGGACGTGGCCAGTCGTGACCAGCTGCGCCGGTCATCGAGGTGACGGCCGGTCAGCACATGCTGGTCCTGGCTGGCCACGATGTACTGGTCGAGCGTCAGCATGGTCCGCCCGGCCGCTGCGATCGCCTTCAGCGTGGCCGGCTCGTCGAGGTCGAGCCACGGTGCTTCGCGGGCAGCCTCGTAGTCGAACCACCCCCAGACGTCGGCAGCGTTGGTGAAGCCGTTGGCCGGGGACTCTGCGTAGGAGTCCATGTCCGGGAACACCCTCCGGAACCGGTCCCTCGTGAGGTGCGAACTGAGCTCGTGCGGCAGGTACCCGATGGCCCGGCCCTCGCGCTGGAAGCCGAGTAGCTGTGCGTCGTCGTAGGGGCACGGGGTGACGGCGACCGGCACATCCAACAGGCGGCCCCTTTCTGCCCAGATGGCTCGGTGCAAGCGGGTCTGCTGGGCGGCCGACAACGGCTCCCGGGCTATGGCATCGATGACCGGGGCGGCCGACGGGTCGGTCACGCGTGGCTCCGGTGCAGCACCCTCACCTCGGTGAAGGAGTGCAGCCCCCAATGCCCGTTCTCCACGCCGATGCCGCTCCACTTCGCACCGCCGAAGGGCTGGTCGGGACGGAGTGCGAGGTGGGTGTTGACCCAGGCGGTGCCGCAGTCCAGTTCATCGGCCACGGCCGCCGCGCGGTCGGCGTCGGTGCCCCAGACCGAGCCCGAGAGCCCGAAGTGAGTGCCGTTGGCGCGCTCGACTGCCTCGTCCACGGATCGGTAGGGCAGTACCGGGAGCACCGGCCCGAACTGCTCCTCATCGACGACGGCCATTCCGTCGGCCACTCCTCGCAGGATGGTCGGCTGGTAGAAGAAGCCGGGGCCGTCGACAACGGCCCCGCCGACGACGGCCTGCCCTCCGCGGCTGACCGCGTCGTCGACCAGCCCGGCCACGCGCTCCAACTGAGGCGCGTTGTTGAGAGGGCCGAGCTGGCTCTCCGGGTCGCTCCCGGCGCCGACCCGTACGGAGCCGGCGACGGAAGCGAGCGCTTCGACCACTTCGTCGTAGCGTTCCTGCGGGGCGTACACACGCTTGACCGCGGAGCACACCTGCCCGTTGTTGCGGAAGGCCGACCAGAAGAGCCGTTCGGCGACCGCCTCGACATCGACGTCGTCGAGCAGGATCGCCGGGTCGTTGCCGCCGAGCTCCAAGGTGATGCGCTTCAGATCCGGCGCCGCAGCGGCCGCGACGTGTTTGCCCGTGGCTACTGATCCGGTGAAGGAGATCTTGCGCGGAACAGGGTGCTGTGTCATGTGCGCACCAAGCGGGTCGGATCCGCTCACCACATTCAGGACACCGGTCGGCAGCACTTCGGCCAGCACCCGGCCGAGCAGGAGGGTGGCGAGCGGTGTGTAGGGCGAGGGCTTGAGGACCATCGTGTTGCCCGCCCGCAGAGCGGGCGCGATCTTCCACGCGGCCAGGCTCAGGGGGAAGTTCCACGGAGTGATCGCAGCCACGACACCGAGAGGGCGGCGCTGGACACGGATATGGGCTTTGTTGTCGTCCTGGAGGATCTCTTCACCGACCTCAAGTCCGGCGAAGTGACGCAGCCACAGTGCCACCGAGCGAACTTCCATCTGGGAGTCGGCGAGTGGTTTTCCCTGCTCACGGGTCAGCAGGGGGGCGATCGTGTCGGTCGCCGCGAGGACGGCCTCCGCTGCCACAAGCAGTGATGTGCGCCTGGCGGATTCGTCCTGCTTCCACGTCCGGTACGCGTCCTGCGCGGACTGCATGGCCCGGTCGAGCTGGTCGGTCGTGCACTCGGGTGCAGTGGCAAACGGTGCGCCGGTGGCGGGGTCGACCACCTCGAATGACCTCGAAGTGGTGACGGCGTTGCCGCCGATGGTCATCGAGACCTGGTCCGTCATCGCGATGGGCCTTCCTGCTGGGGCAGCTGGAGCTGGCGACGTGTGCTGTCGACGTCAGCGATGGTGAGGTCGAGGGCGCGCGCCATATCCGCCGCGCGTGCGACGAGCGGTGTGCTGCCCTGAGCCGGCTCACCTTTGCGGAGGTAGAGAGTGTCTTCGAGCCCGGCCCGGCAGTTCCCGCCGAGTGCCAGCCCGATCGCCGTCAGCTCCAGGTTGGCCCGGCCTATGGCGATGACCTGCCATGGCGCATCCTCGGGCAGCCTGCGCACCATCATCATGAGGTTCTCCGCGGTGGCGGCCATGCCGCCGCGGACTCCGAGGACGATGCTGAACTGCAGCGGCTCGGCGAGCAGTCCTTCGTCCCGGAGACGGAGGCAGGCGTCCAGATGCCCGGTGTCGTAGATCTCGAGCTCCGGTTTGACGCCGAGCTCCTGCATGCGGGCGGCGAGCCGGCGGACGCCGGCGGGCGGATTGAGGAACTCGCCCTCGCCGAAGCTCATGCTGCACGGGTTCAGTGTCGCCATCTCGGGGCGCAGTTCGACGAGTTGCTCACGCTCCTCGAACGGAACACTCAGACCGACCCCGGTCGAGAGCTGCACCAGGATGGGGCAGCTCTCCCGGATGAGTTCCACGGTGCGGGAGGCGATGGAGAGGTCTGCCGTCGGCTGGTCGTTGCGGTCGCGGAGGTGGAGGTGAGCCACCGTGGCCCCTGCGGCGTAGGCCTCGGCGACCTGGTCGGCGATCTCGTCGGGTTGCGTCGGCAGCCAGGCGTTGTCCTGCTTCGTCGCGATGGGGCCTGTCGGCGCCACGGTGATGATCACGCTCACGCCCGCCTCCTGAGGACTGGAGAAGCCTGAAGATTCCTTGTCACAGACATACGGTATGTGGAGTATGATATCTCGGCAACCGCCAGTCGCCTCTGTCTTCACAGCAACTCGCGAGGCGCCCGGGACCATAAGAGAGCAGGAGCCCGTGGTCGATCCCGTGACCGTCTCGGTCATAACTCACCGATTCGAAGCGATCGTGCAGGAGATGGGCGAGGCGATGCTGCGCACCGCTTACTCGCAGATCCTCAACTCGAGCAGGGACTTCTCCACAGCGATCACGGACCGCGAGTCGCGGCTGGTCGCACAAGCAGAGCATGTTCCCATCCACGTGGGCTCGATGCCCTGGGCGGTCCGCGCCATCACGGACTTCTTCGGCGACTCGATCAACCCCGGGGACGTTTATCTGCTGAACGATCCCTACCACGGTGGCAACCACCTCCCGGACCTCACGACGTTCGTTCCGGTCTTCTTCGAGGACAAGCTGCTCTTCTGGTCGATCAACCGGTCCCACCAGAGCGACATCGGTGGTTCGACGCACGGCGCGTACAACCCGGGTGCGACCGAGATATGGCAGGAGGGGCTACGGATCACCCCCCTCAAGCTGTACGACGCGGGCACGGTCCGTGAGGACGTCATGCAGATGATCGCGACCAATGTGCGCCATGCCGACGACTTCCTGGGTGACCTCCGCGCGATGATCGGCTCGTCCTGGGTGGGAGAGAGGCGCATCCTGCAACTGCTTGACGAGTACGGAACCGAAACCGTCACCGAAGCCATCGACGCCATCCTCGACAGCGCCGAGCGCCAGACCCGGGCCTGCATCTCGACCTGGACCGACGGTGTCTACTTCGGTGAGGCCGTGCTGGACGACGACGGCCACGGCACCGAGGACATCCACATCCGGGCCAAGGTCACCGTCTCGGGAGACTCCCTCCACGTCGACCTGAGCGATTCGCACCCCCAGGTCACCGGCTTCATCAACTCGTCGTACCCGAACATGATGTCCGCGGTCCACATGGCCCTGTCCTTCCTCATCGAGCCGCGAACCCCGAAGAACTCGGGGACGTTCCGGCCGCTGACGGTGAAGGCCAAGGAGGGCACGGTAGTGTGGGCCCGCCCCCCGGCGCCCGTCACTCTGGCCACGAACCACTGCGCCCAGGAGATCGCCGAGTCGGTGATCAAGGCTCTGGTGGGGGCATGTCCCGACCGTGTGATCGCCGGCTGGGGCCGACGGTTCCGGATCGCCATCAAGGGCGTCGACCCACGGTCCGGCCGCCAGTTCATCTGGCACCTCTTCCACGCGCGGCCGGGAGGAGGCGCATCCCCGGCGGGAGACGGCTGGGAGACGGCAGGCGAGGGCCAGGCGATGGGTTCCTCCAAGTTCGGCTCGATCGAGGTCGCCGAGGTCCGCTTCCCCCTCTTCTTCGAGTACCACGAGTTCCGGCCCGACTCCTTCGGCGACGGGCAGTTCCGGGGCGGCGCCGGCTCGGTGCTGCGGCTCCGTATGGAGACCGAGGAGACGGCGGTGGCGAACACCGCGGGTGACGGGGTCAGACATCCGTCGTACGGGACGTGCGGTGGACGCGACGGCGTTCCGCACCGGTACCGGCTCCTCGCGGGTGAGCACGTGCGAGAGCTGCGGACCAAGGAAGTCGACATTGAGATCCCGCCCCACTCGGTCTTCCTCGTGGAGTCCGCGGGCGGTGGTGGCTACGGACCTCCGGCCGAGCGCTCTCCCGAAGCCCGGCGGCAGGACATCGAGAACGGCTTCGTCTCGGCGGACGACACCACCGGCCGCGCTCTCCTCACGACAGGGACCTGAACATGTACCGGATCGGCATCGACATCGGCGGCACCTTCACCGACCTGGCCGCCGTTGACGGCGACGGCAAGGTGGTGATCGCCAAATCCTCTTCCACCCCGCGGGACCCTTCCGACGGGCTGCTGGCGGGGTTGACCAAGCTCGCCGCCGCGCTGGGCACCACGCGTGAGCAGATGCTGCGTCAGACCGAGCGGATCGTGCACGGCACCACAGTGGCCACCAACGCGCTGTTGGAGGGCAAGGGCGCGACGGTCGCTCTGCTCACGACCGAGGGTCACCGCGATGTGATCGAGATGCGCGAGGGAATGAAGGAGGACCGCTACAACGTGCGGATGGCGCCGCAGCAGCCGCTGGTGCCACGGGCCCGACGGTACGGGGTCCGCGAGCGGATGCGGGCCGACGGTACGGCGGCGGTTCCCCTCGAAGCACGGTCACTCGAGGCCGCCGTCGAGGCGGCGGCCGCGTCCGGAGCCGAAGCGATCGCCGTCTGCTACCTCCACTCCTACCGCAACCCCGAGCACGAGCAGGCAACCGCCGCCGCGCTTGCCACTCGGCTTCCGGACACCTACATCTCCCTCTCCAGCGAGGTACTGCCGCAGATCAAGGAGTACGAGCGGGTCTGGACGACGGTGGTCAACGCCTATGTCGGCCCGGTCCTGGCCGACTACCTGTCCCGGCTCAGCGGCCGCCTCGCCGACGCGGGCTACGCCGGCGAAGTCATGATCATGCACTCGCACGGCGGTGTGGCCACGATCCCGGAGTCGAGCCGGCTCGCCGCGGGGGCCGTCCTGTCCGGGCCCGCCGGAGGCATCGCGGCCGCCCGGCAGGCCGCCAAGCTCGTCGGGACGGGGGAGCTGATCACCTTCGACATGGGCGGCACGAGCACCGACATCGCCCTGCTGCAGGACGGCGAGGCGCCGTTGAGCGCGGAGAAGCAGGTCGGTCTCGCGAAGGTCTCGCTGCCCGCCCTGGACATCCACACCCTCGGCGCGGGTGGCGGCTCCATCGCCCGGGTCGACAGCGGCATCCTGCACGTCGGTCCGGAGAGCGCCGGCGCCCTGCCCGGTCCGGCGTGCTACGGCCGCGGAGGAACCGAGGCGACCGTCACCGACGCGAACGTCGTTCTCGGCCTCCTCGACCCGGCCGGCTTCGCAGGCGGCGACCTTCCCCTGGACCCCGCCGCCGCCGAAGCCGCGGTCGCGGAAGTGGCATACGCGCTGGGCGTGTCCACCGTCGAAGCCGCCGCCGGGATCTCCAAGGTCGTCAACACCACCATGGCCGAGGGCATCAGGATCGTGTCCGTCCGTCGTGGCGTCGACCCACGCGGCTTCACACTGGTCTCGTTCGGGGGAGCAGCGGGCGTGCACGTCACCGAGGTGGCGCGCCTGCTCGACATCAAACGAGTGATCGTCCCCAATGTCGCCTCGGTGCTCTCGGCGTGGGGAATGCTCGCCACCGACCTGCGCTACGAGATGGTGCGCTCCCACATCGGCGATGCCGCGTCCACCTCGGCCGACGGGATGCGCAAGGTGCTGCGCGACATGGAAAGCGAGGGCCGTGCCCGGCTCGACGGGTTCGACGGCCGGATCGAGGTCCAGCGTGCTCTCGACATGCGCTACGGCGAGCAGATCTACGAGATCACCGTTCCCATCAACGACGTGGACGTCGACGCCGACGACTTCATCGACGAGGTCGTGGCGCGGTTCCACAAGCGCCACCAGCAGCTGTACGCCTACAACGCGCCCGGCCAGGAGGTGGTCATCGTGAACGCACGGACCACCATCGTCGGAAAGCTGCCGGAGCTACGCGCCGAGCCGCTGTCGACCGGCAGCGGTCACAGCGTGCAGGCGGGCGTGCGGAAGGTCTATTTGGACGGCTGGACCGACGTTCCTGTGCACCGGATGGAGACCGTGGCGCAGGGGGAGCGGGTCACCGGTCCCGCACTCTTCGAGTCGACCACCACCACAGTGCTGCTGCGTGCCGGAGATTCTGCGGTCGTCAACGAGCACGGCTGGCTCGACATCCGCCTGTCCTAGCCCCCGCTCACCAGGAGGAGCCCATGGCCATCACCGACGTCGAGGCCGCGCTGAGTGAAGTGCTCGCCGTGACCGAGGAGCGGTACGTCGCGAACAATCCCCGAAGCGAGCGCAGGTTCAGGCAGGCGGGGACGGTGATGCCCGGCGGCAACACGCGGACTTCGCTCTATTACTCGCCGTTCCCGGTCACGTTCGTGGCGGGGGAGGGACAGTTCCTCACCGACCTCGACGGGCACCGTTACGTCGACCTGCTCGGTGAGTACTCGGCCGGCCTCTACGGCCACTCCGACCCCGCGGTCCTGACTGCCGTGCGCAAGGTCCTCGAGGAGGGGCTGTCGTACGGGGGCCCCAATCAGTACGAGGTGGAGCTGGCGAAGGAGATCACCCATCGGTTTCCGTCGGTAGAGCTGCTGCGGTTCACGAACTCGGGAACCGAGGCCAACCTCTTCGCGATCGGGACCGCCCGCGCGGTGACAGGCCGCAGTAAGGTGCTGGTCTTCGAAAGCGGCTATCACGGAGGCGTGCTGAGTTTTCGCGGGGAGGCCCCCCTCAATGCTCCGTACTCCTACGTCGTCTGCGAGTACAACGATGTGCCCGGGACCATGGCCGCGATCCGCGAGCACCGGGACGACCTGGCAGCCGTGATCCTCGAGCCGATGCTCGGCGGCGGTGGCGCGGTGCCGGCGACCGCCGAGTTCGTCAGCGCGATCCGCGCGGCGACGACGCGCTACGAGGTGGTGTTCATCCTCGATGAAGTCATGACCTCCCGACTCGCGCCGGGCGGACTTCAGGAGAGGTTCGGCATCGTGCCCGACCTGACCACGTTCGGGAAATACCTCGGTGCGGGGTTCAGCTTCGGCGCGTTCGGCGGCAACCGGCGCCTGATGGAGCGGTTCGACCCGAGCGTGCCCGGCAGCCTGTCGCACCCTGGGACGTTCAACAACAACACGGTCACGATGGCGGCCGGCCTGGCGGGGCTGCGGGATGTCTTCACCGCTGAGGCCGTCCGGGATCTCAACGCGCGAGGCGACGGACTCCGGGACCGGTTGAACTCGCTCTTCTTCGACTTCGACGTGTCCATCCAGGCGACCGGTGTCGGCTCCATCCTGGGACTGCACTTCCAGCGCTCCCCTATCGTCAGCGGTCGCCACATCGATCCGGCCCCCGACAGGCGCAAGCTGCTGCACCTGGAGTTGATGCTGCGCGGCTTCTACCTCGCCCGGAGGGGTTATCTGGCGCTTCCGCTCCCGGTAACCGACGCCGACCTCGCTTCCTTCGTAGATGCCGTGGGGGAGGTTGTAGCCACCCATCGGCGCGTGTTCCGTCAGGGACGGTGAGCGGGATGGGCCGAGCGGCCGTCGTCCCTGTCACCAGTTCTGCACCGGGTGCCAGTGAAGGCCTATCTGTCCCCCGATTGCCCTGACAGGCGCAGTTAAGTACTACTTTTTTTGGTCGCGACAATGGGCGGTCGGAACGACCGCCCTCCGCTCATACGCCGCCTCCCCGCTCGAGCCGAGAGGCGAGCCGAAGGTTGCCCCGAGCCGGGTCTTGTCGGTGATGAGCACGGGTCTCCAGGCCACCCGGGCGAGAACGCCCCGGTGGCCTGGAGACCCTGTGTTTCTTCCGGACGATCAAGGCAAACGTCGGTGTCCTGCGTGGGGTCGGCGCTTCCTCGCTCTAAAACGTTTCAGCATTTGTCGTGCTGACCGGACAGGGCGACCGTCATGCTCGCCTGGTGAGCCGGGGACGCGAAGTCCGGGTCCTGCCTGCGGAGTTGGCGCAAAACCATGCTTTGCGGTCCCTCGGTCCCGCTGGGGTGGTTGAGCCGCGAGGCGTCCACGTTGTCGGTGTGGTGGATGCTGTCTCGTCCCGGTCTCGGGAGGCGACGAGTTCCCCGGCTCTGCCCGTTCGTGGTCGAGGAAATCCGTCGCGGCAACGGCCGAGGTCGATGACGGCCGAGCCGTCTGGGGGTTCGCCGGTGGCGGACCGGAGGTGACAGCGGTCCTCGGACCGAGTGGCCCGGCGGCCTGGACGTGTTCTCGCCAGAGTCGGGGAGGTCGTAGATCGAGCGGGCGCCGGCGCGGCCGGAGGTACCGAGCTTTTTGAAACGTTCCATTGACAGGGGATTCAGTGTCCCTTAATTTCGTCCCCACCCGATGAGGAGAGCGACATGAGCGCAACGCCCAGTCCCACGGAATCACCCACACGCCAGCGTCTGAACGCCGAATACCTCCGCGCGCTACCGAAGGCGGAGGTGCACTGCCATCTCGAGGGCTGCGTGCCCCCGGAGACGGCCCGGCGTCTGGCCGAGCGCCACGGCGTCACCCTGCCCGCGGGGGCGCGTGACGGGGGTGACCGGTACCTCTTCCGCAACTTCGACGAGGGGCTCGAGATCTACGTCGCGGTGTCGAACTCGATGCAGACGCGGGACGACTTCAGGGCGGTCACCTTCGAGAGCCTCCTCGCCGGCGCCGAGGGAGGGCTCCGCTACCGGGAGATCGCCTTCAACCCGCAGAACCATCCAGAGCTGACCTATGCCGAGATGATGGACGGGATTCTCGCCGGTGCGCATGAGGCCCGGGCCGAGGTGGGCGTCGAGTCACGGGTGATCGTCGCCATCAACCGCGAACTGGGTGGTGCGGCGGCACTCGACCTCGTTCGCGAGGTGCTCGCGCACCCCTTCGATGAGGTGGTGGCGATCGGCCTCGACTCGAACGAGCTGGCGGGACGGCCGTCCGAGTTCGTGGCCGCCTACGACCTGGCCCGCGAGGCGGGCCTCAAGCTGACGGCGCACGCGGGTGAGCACGGCGACCCCACCGAGATGGTGGAGTGCCTGGACCTTCTGCGGGTGGACCGCATCGACCACGGATACGCCGCGCTGCTCGACCCCGACCTGCTGTCGCGAACCGTTGCGTCGCAGATCCCCTATTCGGCGTGCTGGTTCGTCGACTACCCCGAGCTCGAGGTAGAGGGCCGGCGCCGCGATGTCGCGGCGATGGCGGCGGCAGGGCTGAACATGTGCCTCAACTCCGACGACCCGGCCCTCATCGGGCCGGAGCTGCATGACTGCTTCATCGATGCGACCGTCCATCTCGAATGGACCCTCGAGGATGCCGAGAAGTACGCGCTGGCCGGTCTTGACGCCTGCTTCGCGGATGACGCCACCGTCGACCGTCTTCGTGCCGAGTTCAGTGCCGAGCTCGAGCGCCTGCGTCCGATCGCCTACGGCTCAGACAACGAGTGAGGACAAGACAATGACCGATCAGCTGAATCTTCCCGGCAGCACGCTGTCACGCCGAGGGCTGCTGGGGCTCGGCCTCTCCACCACGGTGGGTTTCGCGCTCGCCGGTTGTGGACCATCGACGGGCACCGGATCGGGCGCTCGTACGGGCAGCGACCTGGGCCAGCTCAAGTACGCCTTCTCCTGGGTGTACGACGTGACACAGGCCGGTCCGTACATGGCAGACACGAACGGCTACTACAAGGAAGTCGGCTTCTCGTCGGTCAAGTTCATTCCGGGCGGCCCGTCGGCGGTCTCCGTACTCACCCAACTGGCAAATGGAACAGCAGAGTTCGGTGTCTCCTCGCCGACGGAAATCGTCGCAGCGAACCAGAACGGCGCATCCTTCCGGGTCATCGGAGCGATGTACCAGAAGACGCCGTCCTGCATCGTGTCGCTGCAGAGCAGCCCCATCACGACGCCGGCGGACCTGAAGGGGAAAACGATCGCTGTTTCCAACGCTGACAAGCCAGCGGTGGATGCGTTTCTTGCCGTCAACGGCCTCAAGTCCTCGGATATGAAAATCGTGCCGTTCCAGTACGACCCCGCTCCCTTGGTCGCCGGTCAGGTGGACGGGATCATGGACTACTCGACGAACTCTCCGATCAGTCTCAAGCAGGCCGGACACGACCCAGCCGTAATGATGTTCGCGGACTTCAAGTACGCCACCATCACCCAGACCTATGTCGCTTCGACGGATCAGATCTCCAACAACCGGACCCTGCTCAAGGCGGCGCTCCGCGCCGACGTCATGGGCTGGAGGGCGAACATCGCCAATCCGAAGCAGGGAGCGAGTCTGGCTGTGAACAAGTACGGCAAGTCGTTGAAGTACTCGCTCGAGAACCAGCTGGCCTGCAATCAGGCGGAGATCGTCCTCATGAGAACCGCCGACACCGAGACGAACGGCATCCTGACTGTCTCCGAAGCACTGCAGAAGGAGACAGTGGAGACGCTCGCCCTCACCGGCGCTCACACGACGGTGGACAAGCTGTTCGACATGTCCCTGCTGGCCGAGATCTACCAGGAGCACCCAGAGCTCAAGAGGTTGTCGTGACCTACCAGAAGGACACCGCCGAGCAGTTCGAAGGAACCACAGGGGCAGCCGATACCGACAACTTTGCGCGCGATGTCGGAGCGGCGGTGCGTCATCGGCGTCAAGAGCTGGGCCTGTCGAGAAAGGAACTCGCCGCCCGGCTGGGAGTATCGGCGTCGTTCATCACACAGCTGGAGCAGGGTCAGTCGTCGATCAGCCTGCCCCGGCTGTACCGCCTCGCCGAGTTACTGGACACCACACCGAACGGGCTGCTCCCCGTCAGCTCCGCATCGATCTTGATCACCCGTGCCGGAACCGGTCAGGAGATGCGAGCCGCCAATCGTGACGATGCCCAGCGGCCGCAGCTCCTCACACGAGGTGGTCCCGGGCGGTCACTGAAGGCGCACCGTTACCTCATCGAACAGGCGGACCCGCCGCAGGATTGGTTCAAGCACGAGGGCGAGGACTTCGTCTACGTGATCAGCGGGCATCTGCGCGTCGAATTCCTGCGAGGCCGCCCTGTCGATCTCGGCCCCGGCGACGCGTTGAACCATGACGGCGACATCCCCCATCGATGGGGTCTCGGGAGCGAGCAGCCCGCCGAAGTCCTCATCGTCAACAACTTCCACCATTGAGAGCGAGGGAGCCCGGATGCCTGCGCAGACAGATCAAGCAAATACGGAGACGCCCGCTGGAATCGAGCTACACGAAGTCACGAAGACCTTCGTGGCGAGGCGGCAGCGTGTCGACGCCCTCGGCGGCGTGAGTCTCACGGTGGAACGAAACCAATTCGTGAGCCTGATCGGTCGGTCCGGGTGCGGGAAGTCGACGGTGTTGCGCCTTCTCGCCGACCTGGATCGCCCGACCGTCGGCAGCGTGTCGGTCAATGGCCAGAGCCCGTCGGTCGCCCGCAAGAGCGGTCGCCTGGGAGTCGCGTTCCAGGACTCCGCGCTGTTGCCGTGGCGCACCGTCACGGACAACATCCGGCTTCCGCTCGAAGTGGCGGGCCGACGCCCCGATCAAGCGACCATTCAGGACGTCGTCGAGCTGGTGGGTCTGCGGGGCTTCGAGGAAGCGCGGCCGAACCAGTTGTCCGGTGGTATGCGGCAGCGGGTTTCGATCGCGAGAGCTCTCGCCTTCGAGCCGGACGTCCTGCTGCTCGACGAACCGTTCGGCGCACTCGATGACATGACCCGGCAGCGGATGAACCTCGAACTTCAGCGCATCTGGACGCAGAGGCCTGCCACCACACTGCTCGTCACACACGGGATCTCCGAAGCGATCTTCCTCTCGGACCTGGTCGTGGTGATGACGCCGCGACCCGGCCGCATTCTCCGTACGGTCGAGATCGACCTGCCGCGGCCCCGCGTGCCGGAGATGATGCGGAGCCCAGAGTTCCAGCGTCTCGTCGATGAGCTGAGCGAGCTGCTCTTCGAGGACGACGCGGCCGAGCCGGCCGTCGAGCGGAGCGCCTGAGATGACCGCGACGAAGATGACTCAGGGGCCCCCGATCGTTCCTTCGCATCCGCCATCGGGGCGGCGTATCGCCAACAGGTCCGGGCACGCCGAGCGCCAGATCCCGGGTGTGGTCTGGACACTCGGGGGATTCGCGTTCGCCGTCGGGCTCTGGTGGCTGGTCGCGCTCTCCGGCCTCCTTCCTTCTGGCTCGGTGCCCACGCCGCTGAGCGTGGCCGAGAGCCTGGCCAGAAATCTACGCTTCTATCTCTCCAATGCCGCTCCCACCCTGGTCACGGCACTTGAGGGCTTCGCCATCGCTGCCGCCATCAGCCTCGTGTTCGGTGCGGTCGGATCGCTGACCGGGCTGCTCGAGCGCTCCGTCTCGCGCGTCGCTCTGGCGATCTACTGCCTGCCGCTGCCGGCGCTGCTTCCGTTGATCTCGAGCCTCGGGGGCACTGGCCAGCCCACGAGGATCACGATGGCGGTCCTTTTCTCCTTCTTTCCGATGCTCATCGGGGTGATCGCGGGTCTTCGTGCCACGCCGGCGGACATCGCCGCCATCGTCCATTGCGCGGGCGGCGGGCGGTTGCAGATCCTCCGCAAGGTCGGACTCCGGTCAGCGCTTCCCAACATCGTGGCCGGTATGCGCATCGCCGGTCCGGGCGCGTTCCTGGGAGCGCTGGTGGCCGAGTTCAGCGGTGCCGACAACGGACTGGGCGTGGTGCTCGTGGTCAGCCAGCAGAAGCTGGAGACCACACAGACCTGGGGCGTCGCCATCGTCGCCACGGTGATCGGCGGCCTCCTCTACGGGACGGTCACGGCGATAGGCCGCTGGTTGCACGTGGATCCGGTCGAGTCCCAGACCTCGTTCGGGGCGGTGCCCGGCGCCGGCACGCTGGGGCGTGTGGCCGAGTTCCTCACGCCTGCCGTCGCGATCATCGTGATCTGGGTCGCGATCATCCAGTTCGGGGGCGTGAGTCCCCTCGTGTTCAAATCCCCCCTCGATGTACTGGACTACCTGTTCGGTAATCCGGCTGCCACCGACCACCGCAGTGCATTGGCCACGGACTGGCTGATCACTATGCGCGACAGCGGAATGATCTTCGGAGTCGGCATGGCTGCGGCGTTCATCGCCGGATGTATTCTCGTGAGCTTTCCCGTCCTGCTGCGTCTGGGTCTTCCACTGCTTCTGGCCTCGCAGTGCGTTCCGCAGATCGCCTTCATCCCGCTGCTGGTCGCCATCTGCGGCCGGGGAACCGCGTTCATCATCGTCACGGGGCTCCTGGTGGTCTTCTTCCCGGCGATGATCGTTATCGTCACGGCGCTGGAGGAACGGTCGCGATCCACTCTCGATGTCGTCAGCGTTTATGGCGGTGGCCGCTGGGCGATCCTTCGGTTCGTCAGGATCCCCGGATCGATTCCAGGAATCCTCAACGCTGCCCGGATCAGTATCCCGCTGGCGCTTTTCGGCGCGGTTGTCGCCGAGTGGCTCGTCACTGGGGACGGCATTTCGGATGCTATGACGACAGCCGCGACGACCTTCGACTACACGCGGCTCTGGGCCGACGTGGTCGTCGTCACCGTGACCGTGATCGTGCTCTATGAAATCGTCGCCGTCCTCCACGAACGTGCGCGCCGACGGTTCTCGGTCTGACGACCGTCACGTACCTGGGACCCCTTCCCCCTTTCCCCGGCCCGGTCGGCCGCTCTTCGGTACGCAGGCCGAGGCATTCCCAAGGAGACAGTACAAAATGGTCCGTTTCATCGGCCCCGACAACGACGCGTACGTCGCGAGCCTCATGAGGCACGTCGACGAGTATCAGGAACTCACGGGCGAAACCGTCGAGCTCGAGATCATCCCCGAGACGGAATACGTGACGAACACCCTCGACGCGCTGCGCAGTCGGCTTCGCGGAGAGTCCGCGCCGGATGTGTTCGTGTCGGGACCCGTCTCGATGTGGAAGCTCGCCGGCGAGGGCATCGTCGAACCACTCGATGCGTTCCTCGACACGTGCAGCGACGACTACCGGCCGGACGACTTCCTGCCCGCCTTGCTGAACGCCAACCGCTGGACCGGGCGGCGGGGGGACGCCCTTGGTACCGGTCCTCTGCTGGAGATCCCGGTCAACTGGGAGACGTACAACCTGGCGTATCTGCCGGACGTGCTGGAGAAGGCCGGCCTCAGCGAGCCGCCGTCGACGTGGGAGGAGTACTTCGCCGCGGCAGCGCGAATAGCGGAAAACGTGCCCGGCGTCCGCGGGTTCGCCCAGCGCGGCAGCGGCACCTGGCACACGATGTACACCGGCTACGCGACCCAGGTCTGGTCGTACGGCGCGACCGACTTCGATGACAAGGGCCGCAGCGCACTTGCCAGTCCGGCGATGCTCGCGGCGACCCGTGACTTCCTGGAGGCGGCGCACGTGTCGGGGCCGATCCGGTTCCCCGACGGGCATTGGCTCGACGTAGCCCGCGACTTCGCGGCAGGGCAGTACGGCATGATCGTCGACTCCGACCACTACGTCGCCTTCTTCGAGGGAGCCGATTCGGCCGTTCGCGGGAGGGTCGCGTACACCAGGCCGCCGCTGGGGCCCGGTGGCCGGCGAGAGGCGAACATGTGGACGTGGTCGCTCGTGATGAACAGTGCCTCGCACGACAAGGCCGGCGCATGGAGGTTCATCGAGTGGGCCAGCTCCCCGGCCTTCCTTGCCCGGGCGGCGCTGGAGGGCAACATGAACCCGACCCGGCAGAGCACATGGGACGACGACGCGTACCGTGCCGCGTCCTCTGGCTGGAACGGCTTCGGTGAGAACAGCCTCGAGATCCTGCAGACGACCGCCCGGGTGCTGCCGACACCCATGCCGGAATATCTTGACGTCGCGAGCATGTGGTCTGCGGCCATCGTGGAGGCGTACAGGCAGCCGGATGCTCTCGAGCGTGTCTTCAGCGAGGCCGCGCGTCGCATCGATCAGTTCCTGAGCGGGGATAGGACGAGCACGTCGTGAGGGTCGGCGTAGTGGGCACGGGCCGGCACGCGAACAACGCCCTGTACCCCTCCATCCTCGAGGCAGGTCTCGACCTCGTGGCGGTCTGCGCCCGGACACCAGAGCGTGCGGCGTCCACCGCCGCACGCTGGGGCGCCGGAGCGCACCACACATCGGTGGCGGACATGCTCGCGGCCGGTGGACTCGACGGAGTGGTGGTTGCCGTCCCGCCGGCCGCTTACCGGCCGATCCTCACCCACTGCATCGAGGCTGGGATCCCGGTCTTCTGTGAGAAACCGGGTGGGCAGTCCGCGTCCGAGCTGCGGGAGTTGGCCGCCCTCGCCGCGGAGGCGCGCACCGAGGTCGTCGTCGGGTACATGAAGCGGTTCGCGCCGGCGTATCAACGAGCTCGGGAGGTGATCGGCTCCGCGGACTTCGGCTCTCCCTCCCTGGCGCATTTCACGTTCGCTATGGGCCGCGTCGACGAATACCTCGCCGATCTTCGCCATTACCTGATCGACAACCCGGTGCACATGATCGATCTGGCGCGGTACCTCCTGGGGGAGATCGATGAGATCTCCGCAGTCCTGAACGTCGTGCCCACCGTCGGCCTCAGCGTGAGTCTCGTCGCCCGCACGGACAGCGGTGCGACATGCTCGTTCGACTTCTGCACGACCGCCTCCTTTACCCACCGGGGTGAGTTCGCAGAGGTCTACGGGCGAGGTGACTCCGTGGTGGTAGACAACGTCGACACCTGCACGTATCGTCCCGCCGACGGTCCGGCGCAGGTCTGGCGTCCCAACTACACCTTGCCGGCGCCCTCGAACTCCGCCTGGACCGTGATGGGATTCGTCCCCGCCCTGCAACACTTCCACGACGTCGTGGCAGGACTCGCCGACAACCGGTCCGACCTGGAGAGCGCCGCGCGGACTCTGGAGACCACCGAACTCCTCTGGCATCGACTCGAGTCGTCGTGGTCGGTGCTGCGTGATGAGTGAGTGCCGCTCTGCTGGTGACATGACTTCGATTGTCCGGGGCGTAGCACCGCGAGTATCTGTTCACCCAAAATGACGCCATGTCGAACCCATCGATGCAACAACACAAATGAAACGATTCATTGGAGGAATGTATGAAACTCGATCCGATCGTCGACCGACTCTCGGCGCTCGCCATCGAGCTGCCCTCCTGGGCGTTCGGCAACTCCGGTACCCGCTTTCGCGTATTCTCCCAGAAGGGAGTGCCGCGCGACCCCTTCGAGAAGGTCTGTGATGCCGCGCAGGTGCACCGTCATACCGGCCTCGCCCCGACTGTTGCGCTGCACATCCCGTGGGACGAGGTTGACGATTACACCGCGCTCGCGGCGCACGCCGAGAGCGAAGGCGTGAAGCTCGGCACGATCAACTCCAACACCTTCCAGGACGAGGACTACAAGCTCGGCAGTGTCACTCACTGCGATGATCGAATTCGTCAGAAGGCGATCGACCACCACTTCGAGTGCATCGACGTGATGCACCAGACCGGGTCGCGCGATCTTAAGATCTGGCTCGCCGACGGTACCAACTACCCGGGCCAGGACGACATGCGGGCCCGACAGGACCGCCTCAGCGACTCCCTCCAGCAGATCTACGCGCGTCTCGGCGACGACCAGCGGCTCGTGCTTGAGTACAAGTTCTTCGAGCCGGCGTTCTACCACACCGACGTGCCCGACTGGGGCACCAGTTTCGCGCAGGTGAGCGCGCTCGGTTCGAAGGCGATGGTCTGCCTGGACACCGGCCACCATGCTCCCGGCACGAACATCGAGTTCATCGTGATGCAGTTGCTGCGGCTGGGGAGGCTCGGCTCGTTCGATTTCAACAGCCGCTTCTATGCCGACGACGACCTCATCGTCGGCGCAGCCGACCCTTTCCAGCTGTTCCGCATCATCGCCGAGGTGATCCGCGGCGGTGGATTCGGCAGCCCGGACGTCGCGTTCATGCTCGACCAGTGCCATAACATCGAGGACAAGATCCCGGGACAGATCCGAAGTGTGCTCAACGTGCAGGAGATGACGGCCCGCGCGCTGCTCATCGACGGTGATGCCCTTGCTGCGGCGCAACGCGCCGGAGACGTGCTCGCGGCCAACGGCGTGCTGATGGACGCGTTCCAGACGGATGTGCGTCCGGCGTTGGCGGCATGGCGTGCTGCCCGCGGGCTGCCTGAGGACCCGATGCGGGCGTACGCGGAGTCCGGGTACGCCGAGCGGATAGTCGCCGACCGTATCGGCGGCACCCAGGCCGGCTGGGGCGCGTAGTCCTGTTGCCGGGGAATACCGGATAGGTGCTGCCGCGGCCCGAACCCTTTCGCGGACTGCGGCGGGCGCGGGCACCGCGTCGGGCAGCTGCCCTGCCTGGGCATTCCTCGACAGCACCGCTGCGACTCATCACCTGTGATCATTCATGGCGAACCTTCGCACCCGCGCCGATCTGGGCTGCGTTCAAAGCAGACATGAGTGCAACGCGCCGCGGTCCACTGCCTGCCGATCAAGTCGCCGCCCTCGGTGCCGCCTTCGCCGCCGCCGGCGCGGGTGCCGCGAACGCCGCTCCGGCGGTCCCGGACGCCACTCAGGCGCTCGGCTCCGTCTCCCAGGGGCTCCCCACCGAGAACGTCACCAAGGCGATGCCGGGCGCCGGTGAGGCGCTGGCGCAGTCCCAGCCGGCGGTCGGCACCGGCCTGTTCGCCGCGCAGCCCGCCGTCGAGAGGGTCCTCGCGGACGGCCCGAGCAGCTCTGGGGCTTGGTCAGGGCTGTTCTTGGTCTGCCGCGCGATTCGGCGACATCTGAACTGGCTTGCCCTGTGGGGCGGGCCCCGGGCGGGTGATCTGACGAGCCCGTCTGCTCGCGGCGCACCTGTGACATGACGCAAGAGCGACAGTGTGACCGCTTGAACGGCGGTGGGGGAGGCCGGAAGATCGAACGATCTTTCCCTCTTCACCGCGCCTCAGGAGTCCTCCTTGCTCAAGGTTCCCATCCCCCGATCCGGGCCGACACCCCGGTCCGGGCCAATCGTCCTTGCCGCGGCGGCAGCGCTCATACTCGGCGTCGTACCGGCCACTGCCGCTGTGCCCGTGTCCTCCGCCGGTGAGGTGTCACGCAACGACGCCGAACATCAGGCCCCCGACGGTGTCGGCACGCACACCGTCACCCTGATCACGGGCGACAAGGTCACCATCGGGACCGCCGCCGACGGCTCCGTCGTGCGCTCCTTCCAGGCCGCGAGCGGAGCTGCCACCGGCTTCCACCGCGCTGTCGTGGACGGCGCCACCTATGTGTATCCCGACGCCGCCCTGCCGTACGTGAGCGCCGGCAAGCTCGACAAGCAGCTCTTCAATGTGACGCGGCTGATCGCCGAGGGCTACGACGACGCGCACAGTTCCCGGCTGCCGCTGATCGTGCGCTACACCGGAGCCGCCGCCAAGGCCCGCACCCGGACGAAGATCACCGGCTCGACCGAAGTCCGCCGCCTGGACAGCATCCAGGGCGCGGCCCTCGCGCAGAACCACAAGCAGGCACCGGAGTTCTGGTCCTCGCTCACCGGGGGTTCCGGTGCGGAGGCCCGGTCCTCCCAGTCGTCCCTCGCGGGCGGCGTCGCCCACGTGTGGCTCGACGGCAAGGTGACGGCCGATCTGGCCGACTCCACCGCCCAGATCGGCGCGCCGAAGGTATGGGCGGAGGGCGACACCGGCCAGGGCGTGAAGGTCGCGATGCTCGACACCGGCGCGGACACCGAACACCCGGACCTGGTCGGACAGGTGTCCGACAGTGCCAGCTTCGTCCCCGACGAGAGCGACATCACCGACTACAACGGTCACGGCACGCACGTCGCCTCGACCATCGCTGGGACAGGCAGCGCCTCCGGCGGCACGGAGCGAGGTGTCGCCTCCGGCGCCCGGCTGGCCGTCGGCAAGGTGCTCAACGCCGAGGGCAGAGGCCAGGAATCCTGGATCATCGCGGGCATGGAGTGGGCCGCCCGCGACCAGAAGGCCAGGATCATCAGTATGAGCCTGGGCGGCGACGGTGACAAGACCGATCCGATGAGCGAGGCAGCTGACGAACTCAGCCACGAGACTGGTGCGTTGTTCGTCGTCGCGGCCGGCAACAGCGGTCCGCAGTCCATCAGCAGCCCCGGCGCCGCGGACTCCGCGCTGACTGTTGGTGCCGTGGACTCCACCGACACACTGGCCGACTTCTCCAGCCAGGGCCCTCGTGGTGGCGACGGCGGGCTGAAGCCGGAGATCACTGCGCCCGGCGTCGACATCGTCGCGGCGCGCTCGCACTACACACGCGGCTCCGGCTACTACACCACGATGAGCGGCACGTCGATGGCCACGCCGCACGTTGCCGGCGCCGCCGCCCTCCTCGCCGCCGAGCACCCCGACTGGACGGGCACCCAGCTCAAGGAGGCGCTGGTCAGCAGCGTCAAGGCCACTCCGGCGTACACCCCGTACCAGGCGGGCGCCGGCCGGCTCGACGCGCTGGCGGCCGTGCACACCACGGTCTTCGCCACCGCGACCGCCTACTCCGGTTTCCACCCCTGGCCCCTGAAGCCCGGGGAGACCGACACCCAGACGGTGACGTACACCAACGTCGGCGACTCCCCGGTCAGCCTCGACCTGGCGGTCAACGGCACCGTCCCGGCCGGGATGTTCAGCCTCTCCGAGGACCAGGTGACCGTGCCCGCGCACGGTACCGCCTCGGTCACGCTGACCGCGGCGCCGGACAAGCTGGCGGCCGACCAGTCGATCAGCGCCGCGATCACCGGCACGGACGGCACCGGAGCCGTTCGTGCCCGGACCCTGATCGGCGCGACCCGGCAGGGACAGCGGCAGGATCTGACCGTCGTGGCGAAGGACCGTGCGGGGAAGCCGCTGGCCGGCCGGGTCGTCCTCACCGCCGAGCACCTCTTCGCCTCGATGGACCTCGACGCGTCCGGCACCGGCACGTCACGGCTGCCCGCCGGTACCTACAGCGGCTGGTTCATCGGCGACGTGCAGGGTGCCGAAGGGGCGCACTCGCTCGGCATGGAACTGCTCGCCTTCAACGATGTGAAGCTGGACGAGGACCGCACCGTCACCCTGGACGGCCGCAAGGCACGCCAGATCCTGGCGCGCGTACCGCAGCAGACCACCGCCGTCGCGCCGCGTCTGGACGCCCACCGGTCCTTCACCGACAGCCTGACGCAGACAGTGATGCTGCCCGACCCGTCGTACGACAGCATCTGGGTACTGCCGACCGGGAAGAAGGTCACCGACGGTAAGTTCGAGGTGGGCGCCCGCTTCCGCCTCGAGCAGCCCGCGCTGACCGTGAGCACGAAGTCGACGACCTTCAATGACCCATTGGTCAAGCGCGCGGCGACGCCGCTGCCTGCTGGGATCCGGAACCTGACGGCGGTTTTCGCCGGCGACGGCACGGCCGAGGAGCTCGCACGGCAGAGCGTGCGTGGTAAGGCTGTGGTGGTGCGAGGCCTTGGCACGGAAGGGATCAAGGCGCAGGCGGAGGCCGCCGCGGCGGCCGGGGCCCGGCTGCTGCTGGTCGCCCATGACGGCGTCGGCCGCCTGCAGCCCTGGGACGAGAGCCCCTGGAGCCCGGAGAGCCCGGCCCCGGTGACGGTGGCGACGCTCAACGCGGACCAGGGCGCCGAGCTGATCGGCTCGCTCCGGCACGGCGCGGTCTCGCTGAAGGTCACGTCGCACCCGACGACCGACTATGTCTACGACGTGGTGCACCACTGGACGGGCGCCGCCCCCGCCGATCCGACGTGGCGTGAGGAGCACAAGGACCTGGCGCGGGTGAACGTCTCCTTCCGGAACTACCGGCCGGGCAAGGCAGTGGAGTTCCGTTCGGACGTCTGGAACGGGTGGGCTGCCGGCAACATGCTCACCGCGCCCGCCCAGGGCGAGCGCACCGACTGGGTCACCGCCGACGCCACGTGGCTGGACGACGCCTACATCCTGGGCGAGACCGGGCAGCACTCGATGGAGCTGCTGCATTACTCGGCGCGCAAGACCGGCAAGGTCAGCTGGTTCGGCCCGATCCAGCGGCCCCGCATGGGTCCGATCGACTACCAGCCGGTGCGCTACCTCGACGCGATGTACATCACCGCGCCGGGCTGGGGCGACTCGGGGGGGCACATCGGCGAGGCCGGTGCGAACGCCGACGTCAAGAACTGGATGGCGCTGTACCAGGGCGACCAGCAGCTCAACTGGGGTACCTCCGAGTATCTGCGGGTTGCCGGTCTCGGCGCGGAGCGCCTGCCCTACCGGCTGGTCGTCGACAACGACCGTGGCACCTGGGCCAACCCGTACTCGAGGCACACGCTGACCGAGTGGAACTTCACCTCCGCGGTCACCAGCATCGAGTCGTCGGTCTCACTGCCGCTGATCCAGCTCGACTACGGCGTGGACACCGACAAGTCCGGCCGGGCCGACCGGCACACCGGCCTGACGGTGACCGCCTCGCACCTGCCGGGCACCGCCGCCGCCCTCGCCAAGCCGTCCGTCGAGATCTCGTACGACGACGGTGCGACCTGGCAGCGGACCGATCTGAGCCGGTCCGGTGACGGATGGCGGACGAACCTGCGTGCTCCGCGGTCGGCCGGCTTCGCCACCCTCCGGGTCGGGGTCCGCGACAGCGCGGGCAACACCGTCTCGCAGACGATCACCCGGGCCTTCGGCCTGCGCTGACGGCACACCCCCGGGAGGTCACCCGGGACCGCACCGCGTGGGTGGGACCGCAGCCGGCGGCCCACCCACGCGGCGCTTCCAGAGGATGGGTGTGCCGCCATCCGATCGGGCGAGCTGGTCCTCTTCAGAACTCGAGTACGTCGGTGCGCCCGTCGCCGGAACGTCTCGATCGACTGGCCGGGGTCATGCGGACTGCCGGCCAATCGGTCCAGACCCTGTTCAGTGGTGTTCCAACAGGGCGCGCTCGGAGGCAGCTTTGACGTGGGACAGCATCTCCTGCGCGGCTGCGGTCGGATCACCCGAGGCGAGCGCGTCCAGGATGCGCTGATGCTCGGCCGCGGCCTGGCCCGCATACGCGTGCCCCGCCTTCATGAACAGCCGGAATCGCTGCACGTGTCCGCTGAGCGCGTGGAAGGCGCTTTCGAGGAACATGTTGTCGGCCTGTGCCGCGATGAGGTTGTGGAAGCGGGCGTCGGAGGTCCAGTAGAGGCGGAAGGCGTCGGCGTCTGCGTCGGCTTGCGTGCCGGATTCGGCGAGTTCGTTGATAGTGATCGCGAGTTCGTCCAGAAACTCCGGTGTGCGGCGCAGCGCGCTTTCGGCGGCGATCGCCGGCTCGATCAACTCGCGGGCCGCGGCGAGTTTCGTCATCTCGCGTTTTGTGAAGGCAGGAGCCACGAAATAGCCGCGGAGTGCCTCGCGCTGTACGAGTCCGGAGTGCTCCAGGCGGGCGAGCGCTTCGCGCAGAGGTGTCTGGCTGACCTCGAGCTCACGGCTGAGCGCCCCGATGTTGAGGGGTTCGCCCGGCTTGCGCGTCCCGTCCATCAGCTGCGTGAGCAATACGTCATGCATTCGGTCGGCCAAGGGCAGTTTCGGCAAAGAAGGTTCTCCATCCCGCATGCGTCGACGGCTCGTGGCGTGGCCCTGCCCGGCTCGCGGGTTGGCCGCATCAGTGCAGGGACCACACCAGAAATATACTATCTTGCACATAGTACGTCGCGAAGCGGCGGCGACCTCCGGTTCCGCGGATCGTCCGTCGGAAATCAGCCTTCAAGGTCGCTTGCGACGGCGGCGGCGGATGCAAGGAGTGCCGCGTCGCCCCCACGCCGCGAGAACAGCTGAATGCCCCAGGGTGCGGGACCGCTCGCATCGCCGGGCAACGAGATCGCGGGCACTCCGAGAAGGTTCTGCAGTCGTGTGTTGCGCATCAGCATGCGCCTGACATCGGGGCGTGCCCCGGCTTCGATGCTTGGTCCGGTGATCGGGATGGTCGCGTTCACCAGTGCGTCGAAGGGGGCGGCGAGCGCGGACATCTCCGTGCGCACCCGGTCCACCTCGCCCAGCGCGTGTTCGTACTGGTCACGCGTGGTGCGGGCCCCGTCTTCGAGGCGTTCGCGCACGTCGGCTCCGAGGAGCTCGGGTACCGTCTCCAGCCGCTCCCGGTTCACGCGGTATGCCTCGTAGGCCATGATCGTGGTGGACACATCCATGACGTCGAAACCGCTCGGCGCCGTAACGGATTCGACGCGCCATCCGCGGTCCGACAGTGCGTCGAGGGCGTTGCTGAGGGCCGTCGCGATGGCCGGATCGACGGTCAGGTCGGGATCGTCGAACACGGCGAGCCGCCGCCCCGCGTGCAGTCCTTCCTCCGTGAGGGGTATGCCGGCGAACACGTTCATCGCTATGCGGACATCTTCCACCGAGGAGGTCAGGAACCCGAGGTGGTCGAGTGTGGGGGCCGTGGGATGAACACCGGCGATCGGGAGGAGGTCGTAACTTGGCTTGAATCCGACGATCCCGCAGAGCGTCGCGGGCGCCCGGACCGATCCTCCGGTGTCGGAGCCGAGGGCGATCGGTGACAGGCCCGCCGCGACGGCTGCTGCCGATCCGCTGCTGGAGCCGCCCGGGATGATCCCGGGGAAGCGCGGGTTGCGGGCACCGCCGTCGAAGTCATTCAGCCCCGACGGGCCGTAAGCCAACTCGTGCATCCGGGTCGTGCCCAGGATGATGCCGCCGGCAGAGCGCAGCCGGGAAATGATCGACGCATCGGATGCCGGGACGATGTCGACGGAACGCGACCCGGCCGACATCTTCCGTCCCTGTATGCCGATGATGTCCTTGACCGCGAACGGGATGCCGTCGATCGGTGAGAGCGGCCGGCCTGCTCGGTGTCGCTCGTCGCTCTCCTTCGCCTGCTGAAGGGCGCTGGAGCGGAAGACTTCGACGAACGCGCGGACCGATTCGGTGGTGGCGTCGATCCTCTGGAGGCAGTGCTCGACCAGCTCGACCGCCGAGTACTGGCGGTCAGCGAGGCCGTCACCCAGCTCTCGTACGGTGCGCGGTACCGATGGGTTCGAGGAGTGACTCAGTGTTTTCACGATTCAGAAGGTACTACACGGAAGCGCTGGATGCTATAGTATAGAACTATGGCCGATATCGAACCCCTCCGCGCCGGTGTTCGGGCGAGCTTGCCCGAGCTGGCGGACTTCACCGACCAGGACCTCGCCACGAAAATCGTGGAAGCGTGGGCCCTCTCCCTCAGTCAGACCGAATTCGAACGCATCGAAGACATGCCAGGCTCGGCCAACCCGGATTCCCCCGCGCTGCGCGATGGCACGCAGGCCACCCACGTGCGCGGGGTGGGGTTGTTGACCGTCGCGCTGGGTGAGGAGCTGCAACGGGTCCTCGGCCCCCTGGGGCTGGACCGGGACATCCTCTACGCCGGCGGAGTGCTGCACGATCTGGGCAAGCCGTTCGAGAACAGCCCGGCCAACCAGGCCCGCTGGAAGGAGGATCCGGGCAAGGCCGGTTTCCCCTCGATCCGCCACTCCGTGTACGGAGTGCACATCGCCCTGACCGTGGGCCTGCCCGAGGAACTCGCGCACGTCTGCGGTACGCATTCAGGGGAGGGGCAACTCGTCTACCGCAGCACCCTGAACAGCATCGTGCACCACGCCGATCACGCGTTCTGGGCGGCGGCCGAGAAGGGCGGGCTCCTCGACATGGACCCGGCCGACCGGCTGACGAAGAAGGGCTGATACCTCAGCCCGATGACAGAAATCTGGGCTCAAGCCCCTGATCTTGCCCACTTCTCTCGCAAGACCACTCATCTCAAGGGAGCAACTTCATGATCAAGGAAATCGCCACCGACAACATCGCCCCCCTCGAAGTCCCGCTCACCCACGTGGTGCGCGCCGGCGACTATGTCTACCTCTCCGGGCAGATCGCGGTCCGGGCTGACGGATCCCTGGTCACCAACGACTTCCCCGCCGAGACCCGCGCAGTGCTGGACAACATCAAGGCCGGGGTCGAAGCCGCCGGGGGCACGCTCGCCGACGTGTGCAAGACCACTGTGTTCCTTCTGAACGCCACGCTGTTCGAGCCGATGAACGTCGTCTACCGCGAGTACTTCTCCAAGCCGTTCCCCGCTCGCTCGACCATCGTCGCTCCTCTGTCCAACCCCGACCTGCGCATCGAGATCGAAGCAGTCGCATACATCCCCCAGAACGGCTGACCGTGACCCGCACTGAGAGGGGTGGAGCCGAGTCCGTGAGCCACGCCGGCACCACACCGCGCCATCGCATGGTCTCGGCGAGCGGACTTCGCTGGCACGTCGTGGAGGCGGGGAGCGGCCCGACCATCGTGCTCGTCGCCGGCTTCCCGCAGAACGTCCACGCGTGGCGGCACGTGATTCCGCTGCTCGCGCAGGACTGGCACGTCGTCGCGGTCGACCTGCCCGGCCAGGGCGACTCCGAGAAGCCGCTGGACGGATACGACACGTGGACGACCGCAGAGCGGCTGCACGGTCTGCTCGCCGCACTGGGGCACGAGCGGTATCTGCTCGTCGGGCACGACATCGGCTCATGGGTCAGCTATCCGTTCGCCCACCGTTACCCCGATTCGCTCACCGGTGTGGTCTTCATCGACGGCAACATCGCCGGCCTCTCACTGCCCGAGACGGTCCCGGTGGGCCCGGATGGGTGGCGCAGCTGGCACTTCCTGTTCAACGCGATCCCCGACCTCCCCGAGGCACTCGTGTCGGGCCGGGAACGCATCCTCATCGAATGGTTCTTCAGCCGGAAGACCGCCAGCTGGCGCGAGACGTTCACAGCCGCGGACATCGCGGAATACGAACGCACGCTGGCAGCCCCCGGCGGCCTGCGGGGGAGTCTCGGGTACTACCGCGCCGTGCACGAGAACGCCGAGCGCAACAAGGAGCTGCGGAAGGCCTTGATCCAAGTGCCGATGCTGGCCATCGGTGGTGAGTTCGGTTCCGCTCCAGCACTGCACGACGACATGCGTTCGCTCGGTGTGGACGTCAGCGGGACAACCGTCCGCGACACCGGTCACTACATCCCGGAGGAGAAGCCCGACGAACTGGTTGAGCAGATCAACCTGTTCGCCGAGCGCCTGCCCCGCGCGTAGAAACCCGGCAACGCGCCCGTACATGCAGAGGGAGGCGAAGTGGGCCGCAAACGTGTGCTGATCACAACGTCGTGGCTGGCCGAAGGGGATCATGTGCATCGCCTGCTCGCCGATGCCGGATGCGACGTCGTGTTCGGCCGGCCGGCCGATCTACAGCGCCATGGGCGCTCGCTCGAAGACGCCGTCGCCGACGTGGACGCGCTGGTCGCCGGTGTCGAACCGTGCGACGCCCGCGTGCTCAACGCCGCACCGCGGCTGAAGGTCGTCGCCCGCACCGGAGTCGGCTACGACAACGTCGACGTGCCGGCCGCGAACGCGCTCGGCATCGCCGTCTGCACCACGCCGAACGTGAACCGCCGGTCGGTGGCCGAGTTCACCATCGCGTCACTCCTCAACCTGGTGCGCGGCATTCCCCAGGCCGGCGCCTCGATGCAGAAAGGGGGCTGGACACAGACCAGCGGACGCGAGTTGTACGGCAAAACGCTCGGCGTTGTCGGTTTCGGAGCGATCGGCCGAAGCGTCGCGGGCCTCGCGCAGGCCTTCGGGATGACGGTGCTGGCGTGCGACCCCTACAGCGACGGCGTCTTGGTCGAACGGAGCGGGGCCTCACTGGTGGAGTTGCCCGAGCTTCTCCGGCGCTCCGATGCCATCACGGTGCACGTTCTCCTCAGTGACGACACGCGCCATCTGATCAACGAGGACGCGATCGCCCAGATGAAGCACGGAGCCGTCCTCGTCAACGCCGCCCGCGGAGGGGTGGTTGACGAGGCGGCACTGGTCAACGCGCTGCGTGCGGGCAGGATCGCAGGCGCGGCGCTCGACACCTTCGAAGACGAACCGCTGCCTGTGGCCAGCGCGCTGCGTGGGGTCGCGAACCTCCTCCTCACGCCGCATATCGCCGGAGCGACCATCGAGGGCCGGGCACGTTCGGGAACGTCGGCGGCGGAATCCGTCCTGGCGGCTCTCTCGGGTGAGATGCCTCGAACCGCCGTGAACGCCAGCGTGATCGCGCAGCGCGCTCGTCTGTGACCGCGATGCGACGCCCCGCGCGGCGGAGCGTCGCATCGCCCCCAACCAACCCTGTCGAGACAGGAGACTTCTCGTGCCCAACCGATCCATTGTCATGATGAGCGGGCTGGCGACCCGCAAGGCGTTCGACGACCATCTCTTCGCCGCCTTCACTGCACAGACCGGTGTCGAGGTCGTCCCCATCTACGACCCCACGGTCCAACTGCTCCGGCGTCTCGACGCGGGGGAGCACTTCGACGTGATGATCGCAGCTACGCCGTCACTCGATGCCCTGATCGCGAACGGCATCGTCGCCGAAGGGCCGCGACCGATCGTACGAAGCGGCATCGGGCTCGCCGTGGCGCGCGGCGCCGAACACACCAAGGTCACCACGAGGGACGACCTGGTGGCGACGCTCACCACCGCCCGCTCGGTCGCGTACTCGCGCACGGGCCAGAGCGGCATCTACTTCGTCGACCTGGTGAAGCGCCTCGGCCTCGAAGACGTGGTGCTTCCCAAGGCCACCGTGCTGGAGAAGGGCTTCACCGCGACCGCGCTGGAAAGCGGTGAGGCGGACCTCGCCGTCCAGCAGCTGAGTGAGCTCCTGTTCGTGCCGGGAGCCGAGATCGTCGGCCCCCTTCCGGAGGAGCTGCAGAAGTGGACCGAGTTCTCGGCCGGGACCGCCGTCGCCTCGACGGAAAACGCTGATGTCGCGGCCTTCGTCGACTTCATCAGCAGTCCCGAGGCGGCGCATGCGTACCGTGCCACCGCCCTTGAGCCGGTGCCCTCCGGGCTACTGTCGTGACGCATCTCCGATTCGACGCCAACCTCAAATGGCTCTTCACCGAGGTGCCGTTCGAGAAGCGGTTCGACGCCGCCGCCCGCGCCGGCTTCACCGCAGTCGAGTACGCCTCTCCCTACGCGTACGAACCCCGACGGCTACGCGCCCTGCTCGACAACGCCGGACTTGAGCAGATCCTGATCAACACCCCGATGGGCCCCGCGGGATCGCCCACGCGATCCGGCTACGCGTGCCTCCCCGACGCGGTCGGTGACTACCGTGAAGGTGTGCTCCGCGGGCTGGAGTACGCCACGGCCCTGGGAGCGAAGTTCCTGCACGTCGTGGGTGGCATCGTGCCGGAGGGCGTGAACGCCGATCGCGCCTTCGCGCGCTATGTGGCCAACATCGCCTGGGCGGCCGAGCAGGCACGCGGTACCGGCATCCGGCTACTGCTCGAGGCGCAGAACAAGCGCGACGCCCCTGGTTTCGTGCTCACCTCGCAGGCCCGCGCCGCCGCGGTCGTGGAGGCCGTCGGAGCCGACACGGTCGGGCTGTTGCTGGACTTCTACCACGCTCAGATCGATGAGGGTGACCTCATCCGCACCTTCGAGAAGCACCGCAGCATCGCGCTACACCTGCAGATCGCCGACGTACCCGACCGCCATGAACCCGGCACGGGCGAGATCGCCTACTCCACCCTGTTCCGGGTCATCGAGTCCTCGGGCTACGACGGATGGATCGGGTGCGAGTACCGGCCCGCCACCGAAACCGCAGCCGGGCTGACCTGGATGAAGGAGCTCGCGGAATGAGCAGCACTCCGAAGATCGCGCTCATCAGCGCCGTGCCCGCGGCCATCCCCGCCGCACGTGCCGCGCTGCGCGACACCCTGCCCGACGCGGTCGTGTGGAACATCCTCGACGACCGACTGCTGGTCGACGCGGTCAGCCACGGGGGCCTGGATTCCGGTCTACGGCACCGCATGCAGCGCCTGATCGGACATGCCCTCGCGGAGGACGTGGACGCGGTGTTGCTCACCTGCTCCGTGTACGCCCCGGTCGCACAGGGCACGGACGCCGGTGTGCCGGTGATGGCGCCCGACGAGGCCGCCTTCGCCGACATCGCCGCGGCCGGCTACGCATCGGTGCTTGTTCTGGCCTCCGTCGACACCGCGCGCGACGACTCGGTGGAGCGTCTGCAGACGGCGCTTCGCGATGCCGGTGCGGACAGCCGGGTCGTCGGACTGTCCGTGCCCGCCGCGCTGGCCGCGGCGACAGCGGGAGATCATGACGCCCTGGTCGCCGCGTTCGCAGATGCCTGCGTGAACCTGCCCGACGACGTCGAAGCCATCTTCCTCGCCCAGTACTCGCTCGCGTCCGCGGGTGACGCGCTGCAGGCGGCAGTGGGGTTTCCGGTTGTCTCGGGCCCGAAGAGCGCGGCGGCCGCCCTGCTCCGGCTCATGTCCGATAGGAACGATCAATGATTGGTGTCATCGCCGACGACGTCACCGGCGCCACCGATGCCGCCTTGGCGTTTCGCCGCACGGGAATGCGGTGCGGGGTGTATTTCGGCACCCCCCATCCGTCCGACGTGCAGTCCGGCCTCGACGTCGTGGTGATCGCTCTCAAGTCCCGTACGATCCCCGCACGTGAGGCAGTGGCGCAATCGCTCGGCGCCGCACAGACGCTGCAGGCGATCGGCGCACGGCAGCTCTTCTTCAAGTACTGCTCCACCTTCGACTCCACCGCGAACGGCAACATCGGGCCCGTCCTCGACGCCCTCGTCGATCTGCTGCAGGTCGACGCCGTGGTGACCACACCGGCCACCCCGGAGCATGGGCGCACGACGTTCAACGGGTATCTGTTCGTGAACAACGAGCTGCTGGCCGAGTCCTCCATGCGGAATCATCCGCTCACCCCGATGCGGGATTCCTCACTCACCCGTCTCATGAACGCACAGTCCACGGGCAGCAGCGTCGTCGTCGATCACGACGTCGTCCGCCGCGGCTCGGAAGCGATCCGGAGCGCGGTGGACGGGACGCGCCACGCGGCGCGCTATCTGTTCCCGGACGCGGCAACGGAAGAGGACCTCCTCTCGATCGCGCAGGCTGTCCTTGACGAACCGCTGGTCGCAGGTGCCGCTGGACTGGCGGGCGCGATCGGACGCGCGCATGGATCGAGAGACGCCGCAGCACGCGCACGCGTGAGCGAGAGCGCGCCGACCGGCCGGGCCGTCGTTCTCGCGGGAAGCTGCTCTCGACGCACCCTCGAACAGATCGACCGGATGCTGCACGCGGAACGACCGGCGCATCGCCTGGACGCGTTCGAGTCGGACGATCCCGAACGCCTCGCGCAGGGCGCGCTCGACTGGTACGACGCGCTTCCGGCCGGTCCGGCTCCGCTGATCTACTCGTCGCTCGCTCCGGCAGCGCTCCGCAAGGTGCAGGACGCGATCGGTGTGGAGCGATCAGCCGAGATCTTCGAGGGCGCCTTCGCACACATCGCCCGCGGACTGCGTGAACGCGGGGTCACTCGCTTCGTCGCCGCCGGCGGGGAGACGTCGGGGTCGTTGGTGGCTGCCCTTGGCATCCGAGGCGGTGTCGTCGGGTTGGAGGCCGCCCGGGGTGTGCCGTGGATCCACACCGACCGAAATCTGGACGTGCTGCTCAAGTCTGGAAACTTCGGCGAGCCGGACCTTCTCGTCGCAGCCTCGGACGGCAGTTCGTGACGGCGACCGAGAGGGACCAGGCCGCCGCCGACATCATCGACGCCGCCCGATCCGTCTTCACGCGGGGCCTGACCCACGGCAGCACAGGCAACATCTCTGTCCGTACGGCCGACGGCATCCTCGTCACACCCACCGGTTCCAGCCTCGGTACCGTCGAGGCGAGCGACTTGTCGCTCATCGACGACCGCGGCGTCCACCTGTCCGGGCCGAGGCCGTCGAAGGAGGCGTTCCTGCACGCCGCCGTGCTGCGTGCTCGACCGGGTGCGGGTGCGGTCGTGCACACTCACTCCACCTACAGCGCTGCCGTGTCCTGCATGCGCGATCTCGATACCGACAACGTCCTGCCTCCTCTGACCGCCTACTACGCGATGCGCGTCGGGCGACTGCCGCTTCTGCCGTACCACGCTCCCGGTGACACCGGCCTGGAGGCTGTCGCAGAGGCGACCGCGGCACGGCGGCACGCCATGCTGCTGAGCAACCACGGTCCCGTTGTCGCTGGAGAGAGCCTCTCTGTGGCTCTGGACGCCCTCGAGGAACTTGAGGAGACGGCGAAGCTCGTCATCATTCTTCGCGGGCTACCCGTGAACCCGCTCACCGCGGAGCAGGCCGCAGCCCTCGGTCCCCAGGCCTGAGCGGCGGCAGCGAGCCACTGTCTCGCTGCCGCCGCTCAGGCTTGTCCGCAGTAGGCGTTCGCAACCGAATGACGTAGCCCGATGTAACAAAGCAACGCTAGTGTCACGTGTCGTCAGACCGATGAAGGTCGACTTGGCGGATGGTCGGCGGCGCCTGCCCCTGCCTCTGCACTCTGGGTGCGTCTGAGCCGGCGGCCCGGCTGACCGGTCACGCTGCGACAAGAGCCCCAGTAGAGCCAGTACGGCGAGTAATAATCGAGTGATCTTGCATAAGGTATAGGTAAATAGAGACGGCTATACTATTCTTTGACCGTGGATCCTCGCGCATAGGCGCGCCGGACGCACTCACCGAAAGGATCCGGTAGTGAAATCTGCTGAATCCCCCGAACTGCTGCGCACCGCACCACGTTCCGAGACCCGCAAGGTCACCACCGCGGGCGCGATCGGGTTCTTCGTCGAGAACTACGACAACTCGGTCTATGGCTTTCTCGCCGGAATCATCGCCATCGTCTTCTTCCCGGAAGGCGCGGAGTCGGTCGCGCTGATCTTCACGTTCGGTCTCTTCGCCGTGTCATTCGTCTTCCGCCCGGTCGGCGGCGTGCTGCTCGGCATGATGTCCGACCGTGTCGGTCGGCGCCCGGCCATGGTGCTCGCGCTGACCTTGATGGCGGGAGCCACGACAGTGATCGGCCTGCTGCCGGGCTACTCGTCGTGGGGCGTCGGCTCCGTACTGCTTCTGCTCGCCATGCGCATGATCCAGGGCATCTCCGTGGGAGGCGAAGTGTCGGCCGCCATGTCGTTCGTGGGCGAGCACGCCCCGCCGAACCGACGGGCCTTCCTCATGTCGTTCCCCCAGGCGGGCAGCACTCTTGCCAACCTTGTCGGCAACGGATCGGCCTTCCTTCTGACATCGACACTTTCGTCGGCAGCCATGGAGAGCTGGGGCTGGCGCATTCCGTTCCTCATTGCGGCGCCGATGGGGGTCGTCGGTTTCTACATTCGCCGGAGGCTCGAAGACACTCCCGCCTTCCTCGCGATCCAAGAGGAAGGAAAGATCGTTCGCAACCCGCTGCGTGACGTGTTCACCCGTGACAATCGTCGGCAGCTGGCGCTGGCGTTCTCCCTGCCCATGCTGAACAGCGCGGGATTCTTTGTGCTCTTTGTCTTCATGCCGACCTATCTCAGCAGCCAGCTCGATTACACGCGCCCCAGTGGCCTTGTCGTCAGCGCCTGCGCCCTGGCGTGCGCGACAATCGCGATTCCGTTCTTCGCGCGCATTTCAGATCGCGTCGGGCGCCGCCCGGTGATACTCACCTCCTGCGGCGCCATCATCGTATTGTCCGTGCCGATCTATCTTGTGCTCGGAATCGGCGAACTGCCCCTTGCCGGCCTTGCCGGTGGCGTGATCGGTATCGCTTTCGCAGGAAATTACTCGGTCATCCACCCGATGATGCTTGAGCTTTTCCCGTCGCACATGCGTACAACCGCGTACTCTTTGGGGTACAACGTGACGACCGCGGTGCTCGGAGGCGCGGCACCTCTCATTCTCAGTGCTCTCTACGTTTCGACGGGCAACGTTCTCCTGCCGGCATTCTTCGTTGCCCTGTCTGCGGTAGGGACGGCGATCGCCGCCTACGTGAACAAGGAAACGGCAGGAAAGTCGCTCACGGAGTTTGCCTGACGTCCCCGATCGCCTGCTCACCATCCGGCGGCCCTCGACATGAGGGCCGCCGGATGGCTTGCGTGCACTGACGGACGGGGCGATCGGACGAGACGGATCCGGCCCGCAGGAGGTCTCGGTGTCCTCGGCTTCGCGATCGTCGTGAAAAGCACCGGCAGCGGCTCGAATCCCAGCCCGCACCTGCCGGCCGTACCTGGACGTTCCGGCCATGGGCAACGGCATTGCGGCCGGCCGTACGCAGCCATCCACGCAGCTTCGCCCGCGGTCCCGGGGGGAGTGCCGGGGCGCGGGCGAAGCTGGTGACTGCTGTGGCCGTCAGGCGGGCTGGCGGTCCAGGTCGAGCTGGAACAGCTTGATCGCGTTGCCGCGGACGATTTTGTACGTCGTCTCGGCGTCGATGCCGGAGAACTGCCCGGCGAGGTGGTTCAGGGTGTGCGGATAGGGGCCGTCAGCGTGCGGGAAATCGACCTCGAACATCAGGTTGTCGATGCCGATCTGGTGGGCCTGCTCGATGGCGTGCCGGTCGGCGAAGATGCAGCCGTACATGTTGCGCCGGATGTAGGTGGAGGGCAGTTCCTGCATCTTGACCTCGCCGTGCCCCCAGGTGTGATGGGTGTAGGCATGGTCCATCCGCTCCATCGCGTAGGGCAGCCAGCCTGCTTGGCCCTCGGAGTAGGCGAGCTTGAGGCCCGGGAATCGATCGAGTACACCGGAGAAGATGAAGTCCGCCATCGAGGAGTACGAGTTGGCGAACTGAAGTGTCGTCGTGACGACGTCGGGTGCGCCTGGCGGCATCGGCATCATCTTCGACGACGAGCCGATGTGCATGCAGATGACCGTGCCGGTCTCCTCGCAGGCTGCGAAGAATGGATCCCAGTTGCCGTCGTGAATGGTCGGGAAGCCGAGATGCCCGACGATCTCGCTGAACGTGACCGCACGCGCCCCTCGCGCCGCGTTGCGGCGCACCTCGGCCGCGGCGAGTGCCGGGTCCCCACAGGGGCACGACCGGCAGCGGGATGTGGCGGCCGCCCGAGTCGCCGCACCACTCCTCGACGATGAAGTTGTTGTAAGCCTCGATGCATGCGATCCCGAAGTCCCGATCCTTGCTGGTCTGTTCGCTGAATGCCTGACCGCAGAACCGCGGGAAGGTCGGGAAAGCGAGTGAGGCCTCGACGTGCTGGGAGGTCATCACCGCGAGCCTGGCCTGGGGGTCGTAGCACGCGGGGTGCATCTGGTCGTACGTCGCCGGCTCGTTACCGCGCATGTCGGCCGTGGTTTCGACGCCGTCGAGGATGAGGATGGGCCGTCGCAGCACATAGGCGGAGTCGCCGAACAGCCAGACGTCCCCGGGGTCCCCTTCAGGATCCTCGACCAGGCCGTTGAAGAGCTTCGATTCCTTGCTGATCAGCCGACGCTCTACCCGAGGTGCCCGGTCCTGGTATTTCGCCGGCAGCCACCTCTGGAACAGCGTCGGGGGCTCGATGATGTGGTCGTCGACGCTGATGATCATCGGTAGCTCGGTGGTCGTCATCCCGGCGGTCCCTCCCTCGTCTCAATTGACTTCCGCACACAATATCTCAGATATCAAATCCTGGCGAGAGTCCGCCCGAGGAGCACCACGTCACCGAGCGCGGCCACGAGCGCGATCTCCGGGTCGGGCAGCTGGTTGGCCGCAGAGGTGCCGCGAAGCTGGCGCACCGCTTGGACGACCCGCTGGATCCGCTGCGACTCCCCAGTGTGCGAATGCGACATCGTGCCGCCGTCCGTCACCACCGGATAACGTCCGGACACCTCAATCGCGCCCTCGGCGACGAAGTCCGGTCCTTCGCCGACACCGCAGTATCCGAACGCCTCGAAGTACCTGATGATCTCCCAGCTGAAGTTGTCGTAGAGCTCGAAGACGTCGACATCCTCACGGGCAAGCCCGGTGTGCGCGAAGGCACGGTCGGCGGCGCCCCGGCCCAGCATCCCGACCCGGTCATACGTCGGCGGGTGCGTGTAGCTCGGCCCCCAGCTCTCGGAACCGCCACCGAGCACGGAGACGGCGACGCCCGGGAGGTCCTGAGCGCGCTCGGCTGTGGTGAGGACGAGAGCGCTGCCTCCTTCCGCAGTCGTGGCGCATTCGAGCAGGTGGTAGGGGTCCGCGACCATCCGTGAAGCAAGGATGTCCGCTGCCGTGAACGGGCCGCGACCGTAGTAGACGGCCTCCGGGTTGCGCGAGCCGTTGTTGCGGATCACCGCTGCGACATGCGCAACCTTCGCCGGGTCGACCGAGAACCTGTGCATGTACTCCTTGGCCGACAGGGCGAACTCGGCGGGGGTCATCAGCCCCCAGCATTCAATGAATTCGTTGGACGGACGGGTCCAGGGAGCCGTGCTCGCGGAGTCCTGGTGGATCCCGGCCTCGCCGGCGGCCAGCACGACGACATCGGTGACGCCGGCCTCGATCGCGGTGGCTGCTTCGAGAACCGATGCAGCGCCCGGCATGGCGCGTCCGGCCCAGAAGTAGGGGATGCCCATCGCATAGCCGAACTTGCGCGAGCCATTCTGATAGTCCAGTCCCGGCAGGATGTTGACGCCGGTGACGTCTTTGGCCGTGAGCCCGGCGTCGCTCAGTGCGCCCCGGATCGCAGCTGCGGTCACGGTGTCGGACGTCTCCCCGTCGAGCTTGCGAGCCTGTCGCGTGTTGAAGGCACCTACGATGACTGCCTGGCGTCGGCTTCTCACGGGCGCTGCCGGGTCGCCGCTGCAAGCTCGAAGAACGGCAGAGCGATGTCCTCGGACTCCTGATGGAACCGGACCCGGACCGCGGCCCCGATCAGGTCCGCGTCCGGCTCGGCGCCGACGATGTTCGTGAACATTTCGTATCCCTCCTCCAGTCGGACCACGGCTACGACGTAGGGCGGTTCGAAGGCCGGGGTCGGCGGCCGCCAGACCACCGTGCAGGTGACGACGTGGCCGCGACCGGCGGATTCGGTCCACTCGTAGGCGGTGTGCAGGCAGTGGGGGCAGAAAGCGCTGGGGATGAAGAAGCAGCGGGCACAGCCGGAACAGCGCTGTACGAGGAGTTTCCCGCGGAGGCAGCCGTCCCAGAACGGGCGTGACAGGGCGGTCGGCCGAGGCAGAGGGCGCATGACGGGGTTCACCCCGCTGTCACAGCGACGTCGTGCTGCGTCATTGCGTCGAGCAACTGGTCCATGATGCGCAGTGCGTGGCCTGAAAGAAGGGCGCTCGCCGCGGCGGAGTCGCGCCCGCGCAGGGCGTGCGCGATCTCCAGGTGCTCGAGCGCGTCCGGGACCAGGTCGCGGACCAGGCTGACGTCACGTTGACGCAGCGCGACCGTGAGGACGAAGGCGTCCTCGATGGCGGCTCGCATGTACTCGTTTCCCGAGGCGTTCGCCACCGCGAGGTGGAACTCCTGATCGGCCTGCCGGAAGCCGGCCGAATCACCGCTGCGGGCGCAGTCCACGGTCCTCGCCGCCCAGTTTGCTATGGCCTCGAGCTGCTCGATCGTGGCGTGGTGGGAAGCGTAGACCGCAGCGTCCGCCTCCAGAACAGCGCGGTACTCGAACGCTTCCCGCACCGACCGGGCCGAGGCGAGCGTGACACGCAGTCCTCGCGATGTCGGCTCCACGAGCCCGATGCGGCGCATCCGCAGCAGCGCTTCACGGACGGGTGTCTTGCTCACCGTCAGCTCCTTGGCGAGTGTCGCCTCGCTGACCGAACTGCCGGGTGGCAGCGATGCGCTGACGATGCGGTCGCGAATCGCCGCGAACACGAGGTCGGTGAGGTTGTCGGGCCTCTCGATCATGCAGGGATCACCCTTTCGCCTCGCTCCCTCGTCTGCGGGTCGACTCGGTCGAGATCGGGATTGACATGTGCTGTATGGGATATCGTATCTCGAAACGAGGAGGCTGTCATGAGCTACGCCCTGCACGAGGGGATCACCTGGCCCGGCGACCTGCCGGACGACGAGCCCCAAGAGCACTTCGCGTTCCTGGGTCGGCTGCGTGTTCTCGAGGTCGGCGACGAACTCGGCGAGTACTGCGGGAAGGTCCTGGCCGGCCTCGGCGCGGATGTGGTGCGGGTCGAGCCGCCGGGCGGAGCGCAGACCAGGACGTACGGCCCCTTCCTCGATGACGAGCCGCACCCCGATCGGAGCCTGTACTTCTGGCACCACAACCTGGGGAAGCGCTCGATCGTCCTCGACCTCGACTCGGAAACCGATCAGGAGCGATTCCGTGACCTGGCCACCCAGGCGGACGTGATCCTCGACAGTATGCCGCGGGACCACCTGGCCGAACGTGGCCTTGGATACGACGTGCTGCGTCAGACCCGGCCGGGCCTGATCCACGCGAGGATCTCTCCGTTCGGCGACATCGGCCCCTGGCGGGACTACGCCGGCAGCGACCTGGTCCATCTCGCCCTGGGCGGGGTGATGATGAACTGCGGCTACGACCCTGACCCCACCCATGGGTACGACACCCCACCCATCGCTCCCCAGATGTGGCAGGCGTACTACATCGCCGGCGAGATGGCGGCGATGTCGATCCTGGCGGCTTTGACCTACCGGCTGCACACCGGACGAGGACAAGCGCTGTCGACCAGCGTGCACCAGGCAGTCAGCCAGAACACCGAGACAGACCTACCGGACTGGATCTATCTCAAGCAGGTCCACCGCCGCGTCACATGCAGGCACTCGACCACCTCGGCTCGCAGCCCGTCGATCGCTCAGACCAAGGACGGCCGCTACGTCCTGCCGTACCGGACCTACGTCCGCTCCCAGGGCGACGAATGGGACGCCACCGTAGAGCTCCTGCGCAAGTACGGCTTTGAGGCCAACCTGGGCGACCCCAAGTACGCCACGGACTACCGGAACAGCGAGGAGGCGCGGGACCGGCTGGCGCATCAGGTCAACCTCCTTCTCGGGCAGACCCTGTTCGAGCGAGACGTGTGGCGTGACGCACAGGCGTTGAATCTTCCGTGGACACCAGTACGGCGTCCCGAGGAAAACGCGACGGACGAGCACTGGTTGCAGAGGGGCGCCTTCTTCGACGTCTATCACCCCGAACTCGACCGCACCTTCCTCTACACGGGCGGGAAGTGGGTCACGGAGGAGTTCGAATGGCCCCGGGGACCTCGGCCGCCGCTGGTCGGTGAACACACCGAGGAGATAGAGGCCGAGTGGAAAGGCAGCCGGCCGGAACAGCGACCTGCTTTTACCTCGCCGCGCAACGAGACGATCGTCAACAGCCCGCACGGCAAGCCGTTCGCCCTGTCCGGCGTGCGGGTCGTCGACATGAGCTGGATGCTGGCGAGCGCGGGCGCAGGTCGTTTCCTCGCCGCTGCGGGTGCCGATGTCATCAAGGTCGAGCACATCAGCCGGCCGGACCGAATGAGGTTCAGTCCACTCGGCGCCTGCCCACCGGGGGGTCGCGCCGAACGGGAGGCCGCGGTGACCGCCCTGCCCACCCCCGCCTACACCGGGGACGACGGCAGTCCGAACCGCAGTGGCTCCTTCATGGAGATCAACGCCGGCAAGCGCTCGCTCTCCCTCAACCTGAAGCATCCCGAGGCACGGAAGATCCTCGAAGACCTGATACGGGACGCCGACATGGTCCTGGAGGGGTTCTCGCCCGGCACGATGACCCGGATGGGACTGGGTTACGACCGCCTGCGCGAACTCAACCCCCGCATCATCTATGTGCAGCAGAGCGGCCTGGGCGAACGGGGCAGCTACGGCAAGGTGCGTACGTTCGGGCCGAGCGCCCAGGCCATCTCCGGGATCAGCGACATGTCGGGACTGCCCGCCCCCTTCCCGCCGGCCGGGATCGGCTACTCCTACCTGGACTGGTTCGGCGCGTACAACATGTCGACGGCCATACTCGCCGCGCTCTACCGCCGAGACGTCACGGGACGGGGGTGCCACATCGACGCTTCCCAGGGCGAGACGGGCCTGTACCTCACCGGAACGGCCATCCTCGACAAGACCGCCAATGGCCGTGACTGGGCGCGCTACGGCAACGCCTCGCCGTACAAGAAGGCAGCTCCGCACGGAGCGTTCCCCACACGGGGCGACGACCGTTGGCTGGCACTGGCGGCATTCACCGATGCCCACTGGTACGGCGTGACCGACGTCCTCGGTCTTGAGGAACTGCGTGACGACCACCGCTTCACCAGACTGGCGGACCGGATCGAGCACGCCGAGGCGCTCGACCGCCTCGTGGCCGAGGCGACACGAAACCGGGACGGCTTCGAGCTCATGCACGAACTACAAGCCAGAGGAGTGCCCGCCGGCGTGTGCCAGACCGCGCAAGACCGCTACGAGGCGGACCCGCAACTGGACGCACTCGGCTGGCTCGTAGAGCTGGAGCAGAGCGAACTCGGCCGCTGGCCGGTCAAGGGACATCCGACCTGGTTCTCCGAGACCCCCACCTACATCGGCGGCAGGTACGACCGATCGGGGCCGAGCTACGGTGAGGACACCGACCAAGTGCTCGAGGAACTCGCCGGGCTGGACCCCGAGCGGATCGCCAGGCTGCGGGCCGACGGAGCGCTCTGACCGGCTCAGGCACGTGAGGCCCGGCGTGGTGGTGGCACCGCCCCGGGCCTCCGGACGGCGACGCCGCTTCCTCATCCACTGCGGGTGGGTTCGACGGTTGTGGCCTCGATGATGCTGGTGCTCGACGAGACCATCGGGGGGGGGGTGCTCCTATGTGTTTGGTCAAGGTCGAAGGCCAGTAGGTTCGTGTGGTCGAGGGCGGACCGAGCCATAGGGGTGTGCATGGGTGACAGCCAGGTGACGATCAAGCTCACGAGCGACGAGGCACTTGTGCTGTCGCACTGGCTGGAGAAGCTCCAGATGACGGACCTCAGCCGAGTTGTCGACGATCCGGCGGTCTGGGCACCGATCCATCGAATCGCCGGAACGCTCGACAAGACGCTTCCTGAGCTGTTCGCGCCTGACTATGACCAGCGGCTGGAGGCCGCTCGTCAGCGGCTGCGGCCGGAGGACTGATCGAGCGCTCTGCACTTCTCACCTGGACGCAGCCGGTTGGGGTTCGTAGAAGGCTCCATTGCGGAGCCAACGAAGACGGTAACGGGGGAGCACGCGGTCGACGCGGAAGCCCGACCCGGTCCAGCAGCGTCTCGCACTGCTCGCGCGTAACCCGATCAGCGTCACCCGACGATCCTTGTGCCCCTGGGCTGCGTCGATCCCGCGTACACGTTCCAAGACATGCGCCGAGTGCGGCCGCGTCGACCAACGCGGCCGTGTCGACCAGGGACTTTTCATCTGGCGGGGATGCGGGGGCGTTGCCCACGCCGACCGGAATGCTTCCCACACTCTCGCCACCCGTGGCGCGAACGTGTGGAGCGCGGGGCGGATAGGCATGTCTGGACGGAAATAGCACCCAGCAGCCAGCTGGGTGCTACCTCCACACCTGGTCCTTCAGGGCCGGGTCAAGTTGACGAGGTGAGTCGGATTGTCTCAATGACCGAGGTGCAGGTTCGGGCGGCGATGGCTTCGGCGCCGCCGACGCAACTGAGGACGAAGAGCGTCCGACCGTCGTGGCCGCCCACAGCGCAAGCCAGGGGCATCCGGTCGCCGAAGCTGACGACGTCGGCGACAGCGCCGCCTTCGAGTACCCGCCGAACGTCGAACGTCCACGGCGACGCGCACCACATCCCTCCTGCCGGGTCGACCGCGATCCCGTCGGCGCTGCCCGGCGCCAGATCGGCCCAGGTACGGCGCGCGGAGAGTGAGCCGTCCGCCCCACGGTCGTACGCCGTCAACCGCTGGGCCGGGAACTCGGCAACGACATAGGTGTTCCCACCATCGAGGAAGGCCGGCCCGTTGGGCGCATCGAGCCGCTCGGCGACCACCCTGGCGCTGCCGTCCGCCTCGACGAGGATCACGACGCCGTCCGCGTCGAGGGGACGCTTCTCAGCGTTCGAGTGGGTGCCCATCGAACCGACGTAGGCGCGGCCTTGGTCGTCGACGACCATGTCGTTGAGTCCGCCTATGGCGAGGTCGGAGAGGTCGGCGTGGACGACGATCTCTCCCGTGCTCTCCCGCCGCAGGATGCACGGTTCGGTGAGGTTGACGATGAGCAGGCTGCCGTCCGGCAGGAAGCCGAGGCCGCTGGGCCGCTTACCGTCGGTGAATTCCACCACCACCTCTGCTCGGCCCGACTCGTCGACCGTCATCACGCGGTTGGCGAAGATGTCCGAGAACCAGAGCCGGCCGTCTCGCCACCGTGGGCTCTCGGCGAACGTCAAGCCGTCGAGCAGCGTCTGAGGTGCCCGTTGTCGGCTCACAGGCCCGCCATGACTGTCACCGCGTCGAGCGCGCGCAGGGTCTGGTCCGGGGTCGGCGGCGGGGCCGACAGGGTCGCGACGCCGACCGCCGCCCAGTCCTCCAACGGGATGCGGGTGCCCGGGTGGTTGTACAGAAGGACCATCAGGCGTTCGGCGCCGGCCGCGGCGTACGCCTCGCGGATGTCCTCGCTGGGGTCGCGGACGCCGACAGTGATGGACACCTCGCTCGGGTCCCGTCCGATCCGTGCGCACTCGCTGTCGATGGCAACTCGGAACTCGGCAACCTGTGCCGGTGTCACTCCGGTGGCGAGCCATCCATCCGCCCAGGTGGCGATGCGCTTCGCGGCGACCGGCGTGGGCTGCGCGCCCACGATCACAGGGGGATGCGGGCGTTGCCGGGGCCGTGGATCGCAGACCATTTCCGGGAAGGCGACCAGGTCACCGTCGTATCCTGCCGACTCGTTGGCCCACAGTGTTTTCATCGCCGCGACTGCCTGGATGGTGTAGCCCCAAGGCTTGGCTGCCGCGGCCGGGTTGTGGAGTTCGGTGACCTCGCGGAGCCAGCCGGTGCCGAGGCCGAACATGAAGCGGCCCTCGCTGAAGGCATCCAGGGTCGAGACAGCCTTCGCGAGTGTGAGCGGCGGATGCTCTGGCACCAGGCAGACTCCGGTGGCAACCCGGAGCCTGCTGGTGACGGCGGCCATCATGCTCAACACGACGAACGGGTCGGCCATCTGGTGGTAGACATCAGGGATCTCGCCTCCGGTCATCGGGAAGGCGATGCCCGGGTGTTTGGGTACCACGGTGTGTTCGGGGGCCCAGTACGACTCGAATCCCCGGGCTTCCAGCTCCTGTGCCAGGGTGACGGCGTCGATCGTATGGGTCGTGACAGCGAGCTGAGCGCCGATCTTCATCTTGGAGCATCTGCCCTTCGTGATGAGTGCAGGAGATGGGCGCGATGCGCTCGCACCTGCTGGACGAGTCTCGGTCGTGCATGCAGGTGCGGACCAGGGTCATGTACCGCAGAACAGAACACCGATCGCCGGGTTACGACAGGTTCTGCGAGCCGGAACGAAGTCATGGAGCCGCGACCGGGCTGCTGTTTGACTCAAGGCGCCGAGCGTCCGCCGGGCTCACAACTCGTGGCACGGGGGCCTAGACGATGCTGGAGGAGAGACCATGAAGGTCGGAGTCCACTTCAACTTTCAGAACTACCTCGACTGGGACCGTTTCCTGGCCAAGGCGCCCGGCCCGCCGAAGGTGACCGACCAGCAGATCTACGACGAGGAGATCGCGCTGGCCGAGCTCGTCGAGCCGCTGGGCTTCGACTCGTACTGGGCGATCGACCACCACTTCACGCCGTACGTCATGACCGGTGGGGCGCTGCAGCACCTGACGTTCATGGCCGGCCGGACCAGCAACATCGACTTCGGCACGATGATCGTCGTGCTGCCCTGGTACGACCCGATCGTCGTCGCAGACCAGATCAGCGCGCTGGACAACCTGCTGCAGGGTCGTCAGCTCACCCTGGGCATGGGGCGGGGCGCGGCGGTTCGGGAGTTCGACGCGTTCCGTGTGCCCATGGCCGAGGCACGCAGCCGGTTCAACGAGACCCTGGAGATCCTCCGCAAGGCGATGTCACAGGAGTGGTTCTCGCACGAGGGCGAGCACTTCAGCATCCCTGAGACCACGATCCGTCCTTCCTACCGCAACCCGCAGCGGCTCATGGACCGTATGAGGATCGCGTGGACGAGTCCGGAGACGCTCCCCATCGCCGCCAACGCCGGACTGGGCATGCTGATGACGAACCAGAAGAGCTGGGACGACTACGCGTCGGACGTAGCGGCGTTCAACAGTATCCGGGCGGGCAACGGACTCACGCCGACTCAGCCCACCGTCGTGGTGCGGATGACCTGCGCCGAGACGGAGGAGGAGGCCTGGCAGGCCATGAAGGTCCACTCCCTCGAAGCGGGTGAGAGCAGCAGGCGCCACTACCAGTTCGACGACCCCGAGCGATTCCGCAATACCAAGGGGTACGAGCAGTACGCCAAGCTCAGCAACGCGATCACCGACCAGGAGACCTTGGCGGAGAAGAGCGCGCGTCCGCAGGCATGGGGCACCCCGGACCAGGTCTTCGAGAAGCTCAAGGAGATCCAGCGCAAGACCAGCGCGGAAGAGTTTGTCCTCAACGTGCGGTTCGGGGCCATGCCGGCCGAGCAGGCCGAGCGATCCATGCGGCTCTTCGCTCAAGAGGTGCTCCCGCGGTTGCACGAGCTGGAGGCACCCCTCGCGGACGAGATGCGCGGCGCGGCCGACGGCGCCAGCCATGTGGCCTTCAACAACGGTGAAGAGCCGACCCGTCTGGGCCTGTAGCCCGATACCGCAGAGAGGGCGAGAACATGGGAAGCGACTACTTCAGGACGCTCTACTCCCGCGCTGTCGAGGCGGGTGACAGTCTCGACGTCCTGTGGGACGAGCAGCGGATGCCGTTCGACTCGATCGAGAAGCGCCTGACGGACCTGCTCGACCTGCGTGGCCGGAGGGTGGTCATCACCGGCGGTGGTGGCGCGGGGCTCGGGCAGGCCTGCGCCAATCGGTTCGCCGGCCTCGGTGCTGACGTCGCTCTGGTCGACATCAAGGTCGAGACCACGGATGCGACCGGAAGCATGCCGCAGTACTCCGGTCCGGACCCGCACGGCGTGGCTTCGCGGGTGGCCGAGAAGTGGGGGACCCGGGCTTTCGGCGTCCACGGCGACGCGACGGACTGGGATGACGTCCAGCGGTGGATGGCGGAATGCCATGAGCTGCTGGGCGGGATCGACATCCTGGTCAACAGCGCAGTCGACGTCGCCGTGGTGGACTTCAGCACGGCCACGCGACAGGATCTCGACCGGTCCATCCGGGGCACGATGGCCGGACCGATGTACGCGAGCAGGGCTGTGCTCGACTACATGATTCCGCAAGGTCGCGGCCACATCATCAATATCGGCAGCGCCTCCGCGAACATGCCGAGTGCCCCGAAGAACCTGCTCTACGGCACGGGCAAGAGCTGGCTCGCCTCGTTCACCAAGTTTCTCGCGGCCGAGGTCATCCACCACGGCATCCGCGTGGCGGGGGTGAACCCGGCGTCGATGGTGCGCACGAAGGAGAAGATCCCGGCGTTCAACGACATGTGGTTCTACTCCCTGCTCCGCAACCAGCTGGGCCGCTATCTCCTCCATGAGGAGACGGCCAACGTGGTCGCGTTCCTCGCCTCGGACGCGGCGAGCGCCATCGTCGGTGAGGTCATCGGCACCGACGGGGGGTCCTCTCTCTGACGAGTAGGTGCGTGTGGGGGTGATCGCCGCAGAGGGGCGGTGTCCGAGTCCCAGCACGCTGTACGAGCGACTTCGCCCCGCCGATCAGACGATCGACGGGGCGAGCGAGGCATGGGGACCCGGCATGAGGCAAACGCATCGCCTCACCTGCGCGGGTCCCCGTCGCAGGATGTCTGCCTCTACTTGGTGGTCGGTAGGCGGAGTGGATGGTCTGGGTCAGTGTGTTGGCCTTGGCGTCGGTGAGGGTGGCGCGGAGTGACACCGGGCTCGGTGTCGCAGGGCTGCGCAGCTTGAGCTGCTGCTTGCCCTGCACCGCGGTGGTCCGGTGCCACGTCCTGCCGTTGTCATAGGAGACGGCGAAGGCCAGCTTGCGCAGCGAGTCGGCCTTGGGCGCCGCGCCCTGGAGGCTGAAGGGCACGGTGAGTGTGGTGCCGACCTTGGCCGTGCTGCCCGTCGGCAGGGTGGGTGTGAAGCGGACGACCGTCACCGGGCCGCTTGGGGGTATCACCCCCGGAGACTGCGCCGAGGCGAACGTCCAGACGGCGGTCACGCGCGTGCTGACGGGGGGGGTGGGCCGAGACTGGGGAGATGTCGACGGCGAGCTTGTAGTAGCGCCTGCCCGCGGGGACCGTGTACGAGTCACCTCTCAGCTGGTCGTTCCCGGCGAAGATCTTCTTGCCGTCGGCGTGGAGCGAGCTCTTTGCCTTGGCGTAGTCGGAGGAGCCCACGTTGCCACCGCCGTCGGAGAACAGCGGCACATGGGTCGTGACGGCGTTGTCGACGCGGGTCACCCCGGGCCGGTGTCCTCTCCCACGTCCCATCGCCTTCGCTGCCGGGGGCGCGGATGGACCGCCTGATGGCACCCCTTGACGCCGTTGGGCAGCACGAAGTCTCTTCTTGACGTTCTGGGTGAAGCCCGCCAGCTTCCCGGTACGGTCCCAAGCCGGCCGGTAGTTGACCTTTTTGTGCGTTCAGGTGCCGTGGTACACCGCGGACGCCTCCACGGCCCCTTCCGGGGCAGGGAGTTGGCCGACGTTCATGTCGGTCAGTGAGGGGCCTCGTACATGCACTGCCGACGCCGGGGGACCATGCTCTCGAGGTCATCATGCCTCCTCGGGAGGCGGAGGATGACCTTGGCCCGGAAAACCTCTGTGCTGATGCCGCCCAGAGAGTGAGATAGAACGTTCGGTCTTGACAGGCTGCAGGCGCGGCTTTAGGTTCGAGACTGAACGTTCTCTCTAGGGAGTGTCTCGTGAGTACACGTATCCCGCGTCGCGTCGGCCGCCTGTGCGCTGCCTGGCGTGAGCGCCGGTCCAGCCGCGGCGATGGCACATGACCATCACGATGCACGGGCGTAGAGTCACCAGTGACATCGCCCCCCGCCTGCTCGCCATCGATGGTTCCGCGGCATCTGTCGGTCAGCCCTTGGGTGGCGCAGCGATCATTCAGATGGCCGCCCCGGACAACGATGTCAAGGCCCTGGGCCGCTTCCCCGCGGACAACTCCCGCCTGCCTTTATCCCGGGCATAGAACTCCGTACCGGATGACACAGACGGGCCCATCTCTCCAGACGTGCTCAAGCGTCGTCGCCGGTGGCGTGATCAAGACCATCCGCACGGACCGGCTGGGTTCAGTTCGGTGTACCGACTCGCTTCGCCATGAAGTACGGGACGGCGAGAGTGATCGCGCGACCCTGGCCGCCGAAGTTTCAGGATGTCCGCAGTAAGGGCCGGCCGTCCCGGCGTGATCCCGCATGTCATCCGTCCCGTCACTGCGCCATCAGGCGAAAACGGCAGCGAACTCTCTTCCCTTACGACTCAACCCCCCATCAATTCGCAGGAGGTTCCCATGCATGGACTCACTGAGAAAGAAACCGCCATCAACACGACCGGCGTGGCCCTGCCCTACCAGGTGCGGGTAAACCCGCACCTGGACGACTCGTACGCGGAGTCCGAGAAATGGGCACGCGCCATGGGGATGCTGATGACGGATCGCCCGATGCCCGGAGGAATCTGGAAGCCGGAACGGTTCCAACGGATCGCAGTACCCGAACTCGCCGCCAAGATCGCTCCGGACGCGGGGCCGGCCGATCTGCTCCTCATCAACCAGGCGCTGGTCTGGATCTTTGCGTACGACGACTACTTCACCTTGGCCTACAAGCAAGTGCGCGACAGGCAAGGCGGATGGGAATACGCGCGCAGACTGTGTGATTTCATCGATACGGACCCCGGAACATCCGTACCCACACCGCGCGACGCGGTGGAGCGCGGGCTTGCTGACCTGTGGCCCCGCCTCGCGGCAGGTCGGTCCTCGTATTGGCGGCGGGAATTCACGCGAGCAATCCACGATTTCATCATCGGAGCCGCGCTCGAGCTGGAAAACATCTGCGACGACCGGGTGCCCGACCTGATCCATTTCATCAAGCTCCGGCGCCAGACATTCGCAGGCGGCACGGGGGCATGCTTCGCCGCGATGTCCACAGGGGCTGAGATTCCTGCACGCCTTCGGGACACGGAGGTGGTCGACTCGCTCCTGGAAGCCTTCATCGATGTCATGGCGCTGGGAAACGAGGCCGTCTCCTACGACATGGAGATCAACGATGAAGGTGAGGTCAACAACCTCATGCTGGTCCTGCGGGACCTCACGGGTGACGACCTCGCTACGGCGCACAAGATCACTACTCGTCTCATCGTGGACCGAGTCGTGTATTTCAACCACGCGGTGAAGACCAAGTTGCCGCAACTTGCCGCGAACATCGGCCTGTCGCCAACTGATCTCGCGCAGATGAAGGTCTGGGTCCAGGGCGCCGAAAGCTACTTGTCAGGTCTGTATGACTGGTACGACTCGTCCGCGCGCTACAGGGCGACTTCCAAGGCGCCTGACGCGAGGGCCATTTGACGTGGCGGTCCATCCGCCCGACGTCCCGCCTTGGTGCCCATGGACCGTAACCGTGTCCAGGCCGGTCACCGGCATCTTGTGACGCGGTACTGCCGCCAACGTCATTCAGCTCACCCAACCTCCATGCGGTCCGGTTTCGCGGCCTGACTGTCCGCTCAGTGGCGCTCCGAGCGGAGCAGCCGACCTCGCTGCTCATTCCGGACTCCGTAAAAAGGAGAACACCCGATGACCACGACCACCGTCCCCCATCTTCCTCCGTCGGCGCGGGGGCGCCTCCCACTGGTCGGACACGCCCTGCAATTCGTCCGCGGACCGCTGAACGTGCTTCAGGGGCTGCGCGGCCAGGGCGACATCGTCGCCCTGCATGTAGGAAAGCTGCCGATCTACGTCGTCAACTCACCGCAGCTGCTGCACCGCGTCCTCGTCACCGATGCGGACTCCTTCACCAAGGGCCGCATGTACGACAAGACACGGCCTGTCGTCGGCGATGGCCTCGCCACCTCGGAAGGCGCGCTCCACCACCGGCAGCGTCGCCTGATCCTTCCCGCCTTCCACCGCCCTCGCCTGCGCGGCTACAGCGAAGCCATGCGGGAACAGGCGGAAGCGGTCATCGCCTCCTGGCAGCCGGGACAGCGCATCGCCGTCGACCGGGCCATGCACATCATGAGCGTGGGAACCACCGTCCGGACCCTGTTCGGCACCGGCATCGACAGCGGCACCATCGCCGAGATCGACCACTGCGTGGGCGTCTTCCTCACACAGATCATCGTGCGCACCATGACGCCGAACGCCGTCGAACGACTGCCTCTCCCCGGCACCCGCAATTTCGAGGCAGCACGCAAGCGGCTCAAGGCCATCGTCGACTCGATCCTCGACGTGCGCCTCCGGGCCACCGAGGAACCGGACGACCTGCTCACCCTCCTCCTCGCGGCGCGCGATGAAGAGACCGGCCAACCACTGAGCCGCCAGCAACTCCACGACGAGGTCGTCACCATGTTGGTCGCCGGCGCGGACAGCACCGCCTACACCCTCGCCTGGCTCCTGTACGAACTCGGCCGCAACCCTGCCGTCGAGGCGCGCCTGCACCACGAGCTCGACACCGTCCTCGACGGACGCCCCGTCACCTTCGACGACCTTCCCCGGCTGCAGTACACCCAGCGACTCATCCAGGAAACACTCCGCCTCCACTCCGTCTCCTGGATCCAGATGCGCCGCACGATCACTCCCGTGACACTCGGCGACATGCACCTGCCCGCGGGAGCAGAGATCTTGTTCAGCGCGACCACCATGCACCGCGACCCTGATCTGTACCCCGATCCCTTGCGCTTCGACCCGGACCGGTGGATCACGCCGCCCCGGCGTGACTCATTCCAGCCCTTCAGCGCCGGCCCCCGGAAATGCCCAGGCGACCACTTCGCCCTCACCCAACTGGCGATAGGCATCGCCACCATCGCCGCCCGCTGGCGACTCGTCCCCGCCACCCGCAACAAAGTGAGAGAAGTCCCCGCCGCAGTGCTGCGACCCAATCGCCTCCCCATGGTCGTGCAGGCCAGGGACTGACACGTACGCAGGTTCTGGACCCTCCCCACGCCACACATCTGGAGCGATCATGAAGAAGTTGTCTTCGATTCCCGCTGCGCCGCAGGCCCTGCCCCTGGTCGGTCACCTGCTGCCGCTGCTGCGGAACCCGACGGCGTTCCTGGACTCCCTGCCCGCCTACGGAGACATGGTCAAAATCCGTGTAGGTCCCTTTTCCATGGTGGTGCTGTGTGATCCGGGCCTGACCCATCAGGTTTTGCTCGATGACCGCACCTTCGACAAGGGCGGCCCGATCTACGACCGGGCACGGGAAGTGAGCGGCAACGGCATCGGTACCAGCCATCACGATGAACACCGGCGGCTGCGACGGCTCGTGCAACCCTCGTTTCATCCTTCCCGGCTTCCGGGTTACGCCGAGACCATGACCGCCTGTATCGACGAGACAGCCTCTTCCTGGCGATCCGGACAGGTTCTGGACGTTCCGGCCGAGATGATGGCGATCACTTCCAAGATCGCGATCGCCACCCTGTTCTCCGGCGCACTGTCGCAGGGCGAGCTCGACAAGCTCCTGGACGCCAGCATGACCCTTCTCGCGGGCTTCTACCGGCGGATGTTCCTGGTACCGCCACTGGACCGGCTGCCCCTTCCGAGCAACCGCGCCTACACGCGCGCCCGCAACCATCTCCACGAGGTCTGCGGCCAGATCATCGCCCAGCGCCGAGTCGACGGTACCGACCATGAAGACCTGGTCTCAGCGCTGCTTGCGGCCCACGACGTGGAGACCGATGGGCGGGGTATGACAGATGCGGAAATCATCGACACGATCGTGGCGATCCTGCTGGCGGGCATCGAGAACACCGCATCCGCCCTGGCATGGTCGCTGGACTTCCTGGCCCAGCATCCCCAGGTGGAACGGCAGTTGCACGCCGAGGTCGACACCGTGCTGAACGGTGCCGCCGCCACTTATGCCGACCTGCACCACCTGGAGTTCACCAACCGTGTGATCACCGAAACGCTACGGCTGCGTCCACCGGCTTGGTTCTTCACCCGCACGGTCACCGCTGACACTCATCTGGGCGGGCACTTCCTCCCGGCTGGAACCAACGTGGCGTACAGCCCCTATCTCGTTCACCACCGGCACGATCTCCACAACGCTCCCGAAGACTTCGACCCTGACCGGTGGGACCCTCAGCGCCCTCAGCCGCACCGTCACGCCATGATCCCGTTCGCATCCGGCGCACGGAAATGCCCCGGCGACACCTTTGCGATGGCAGAAGCCACTCTCGCCCTCGCCAGCATCACTGCCCGCTGGCAGCTGGAACACGCGCCAGGTATTGAGAGGCGCCCCGCTCTGAGTCTCACACTGAAGCACCGTGCACTGCCCATGCGCACACGTCCTCGAACCGTCGTCCGATGACGGGCCGGGCATCAGCCCGGGCTGGATCCGCGTGCTGTCACCAACGTGCCCGAACAGCACACCTAGTTCTTCAGCAGGTTCGCGCGGAGGAGTTCGTTGATCAGTCGCTCGGTCTCGGGACCGTTCTCGGGCAGCCCGGCACCGTGGGTCTGAGGAAGGCGCCGCATCGTCACGGTGACTCCGTCGTCGACAAGACGCCGGGCGTACGCGCTGCCTTCGTCGCGCAGGATGTCGTAATCGCCGAGAACGACGAGAGTGGGGGGCAGGCCGCGGAGGCTGGGCGCGTGCATGGGGGAGGCGTAGGGATGATGCGCGTCGGCCGGTGAGGCCAGGTACATGTCCCACATTTCCAGGGCGTTCTGGCGGGTCATGACGTATCCCTCGGCGAAGAGGTGCATCGAGGCGGTGTTGCAGCTGCTGTCGGTGACCGGGATGTTGAGCACCTGCGCGGAGAGGGCCGGCCCTCCTCGGTCACGGCTCATCAGCGCCACCGCGGCGGTCAGGTTGCCGCCTGCGCTGCCACCGCCCACCGCGAGTCTGACCGGATCGACACCGAGCTGGTCGGCATGGGACGCGACCCAGGTCAGTGCTGTGTAGCAGTCTTCGACAGGGATCGGAAACTTGTGCTCCGGTGCCATCCGGTAGTCGACGTCGATGACGACGACGCCGAGTTCACGGGCGCGCGCGCCGTGCACCGTGGCGCTGGCACGCAGAACGTCGAGTCCGCCGCCGATCCAGAAGCCTCCGCCGTGGAAGTGCAGGTAGGCGGGCGCCGTGGCCACTTCGGCGGGCCGGTAGACGATCGCGTTGATCGAACCGGCCGTGCATTCGGGGCAGCCGGACCATCCGCATCCCCCGGTGACGGGGATGCGGATCTCGCTCACCTCGACACCCTCGATGGTCGGCAGCGACCTGCCGCCTCCGCTCATCTGGGCCTGCTGCTTCGCACGCTCCTGCGTGACCTCGGTGAACCACGCGTCTCGTGCGACAGGGTCGGCCGGGGGCTGCCTTACGGCGGGAGCCTGGCTGTCGGCCAGAAGGGGCGTGATCTGTTCGATGATCTCGCGAAGTCGGGGTTCCCTCACCAGTTCCATGGATGCGAACCCTATGGTCCGCATCCATGGATGTCTATATCAGATACGGTATCTCACTCAGGTGGGCTCGTTCTGAGAGGCATCCGTCGGTCCCGTGGTCCAAGGCGCACCGAAACGTCCACGGTACATGGTGGGGATGACCGGCTTACGGGTCACCGGGCCGTAGCGGCCGACGGGGTAACCGAGGGGGATGGTGGCGCCGATGTGGAACGTGGCCGGGATGGCGAAGCGTTCGCGGACGGCAGGTTCGTTCTCCAGGTGATTCGTGGTCATCGCCGCCCCGATCCCGAGACCGCGGGCCGCGAGGAGCAGGTTCTGCGTCGCGGCGTAGATCGACGACCACGCGAAGCGGACATCGGGGTTGTCCCGGTTGGGAAACGCGTTCTCGATGAGAGGCAGGACAAGGACCGGGATCTGATCGAAGTCGAAGATGAACTGCCGGTACCGGCGCTGCCCTCTGGCGGCTGCTGAAGTGTCGGCGGGCGCCGGTTCGGGGAACCGGTGGCCGACAGCCTCGACGAGCATGTCCCGGAACCAGCGGCGGTCCTGCGGTGCCGTGACCACCAGGAATTTCCAGAGCTGGCTGTTGCCCGCGCTCGGAGCGCGGGTCGCGTAGTGGACCAGCTTCTCCAGGAGCTCGTCGGGGAGCGGATCGGGACGCAGCCGCCGGATCGAACGGCAGCTCTCCAGGGCCTCGAAGAGATCGATCCGATCGGTCATGCCGTTGCCTCCTCGGCTCGGTTGTCGCGCCTCCAGAGGTGGCCTTCGGGGAGAGCCAGGACCGCGAAACGCGTCTCGCCGTCCGACGAGCTCTTGTGCCCTTGCCCCTCGAAGTCCTCGACGAGGCAGACGTCGCCCGCCCTGAGGGTCCGCCGGCCGCCGTTTCCGCCGACCTCGACCTCGAACCCGCCGGCGAGCACGACGAGCAGACTCGTTCCCGGCTCGGTGTGCCAGTCGGAGCTCATGGACGGTGACAGGCACACGAAGCTCAGCGCGTTGACCTGCTGCGTCTTCTCGGCCGGAGCCGAGAAGAGGTCGTCGAAGGGCGACAGGTGCGCGACCTCGCCGTCGGAGAACAGGCGAAGCAGGCGGGGCGACCCATATGCCGTCCGGCGGCCTTCGTCGAGGGACGGCGGCACGGTGCCGACGGGCAGCCAGGCCGGTTCGACCTCGACCTCAAGGTAGGAACAGCGGGACGCCGCCCGGATGTGCACAGGTGCTTCGAGCGGACCGGGGACATCAAGGAACAGCACGTCACCGGCGCCAAGTCTGGCCCGCATGTCGGGGACGATCACTTGGAGGGTTCCTGAGACCACCAAGAACAGCCGGCGCGCGCTGTCGCCGCTGACCGTCTCGAGCGGCCCCGGAGGAACTGCCGCTGAGCGCACCTGCCGCACAGCGGACATGCTGCCGGGTCCAGAAGCCAGTTCACGGTCAGCGTCGGTAGCGGTGGGACCTGGAGTGACGAACGGCAGGGACAGGGACTCGATCCGGGGGCAGCCCCGGCCATCACGAGCTACACGAAGCGTCTTCATGAATCCTCCGCTCGACTCTATTGCGACGTACGATATCTCATGTATCGTGCCGCTCCACCCGGCGGGTGATGTCAATCGCACCCGCAGCTGGAGCAGGTGGCGGGACCGCCTGCGCAACCGAGAGGTGACACAGTGAGAACATCCAAGCTCGCGGGGGGATTCGTTCTCGCCGCCCTGCTCGCTGTGAGTACCGCCTGTGGAAGCAGTGACTCCGGCAGTGAGTCGGATTCATCCGCTTCGGCGTCCCAGAAGGCGGCATTGACAGGCGGCAAGGCCGCGGACAAATCGAAGACCCCGGTCACGATCGGCTTTCACAATCTCGAGGGCGGTGCCATCTCGCTCGCCGATGTACGTCTCGGCTTCGAGGCCGGCGTGAAGTACATCAACGAGCAACTGGGTGGCATCGACGGCCATCCGCTCAAGACAATCAACTGCAAGACCGACGGCACGCCCGAGGCGTCGGTGAACTGCGCCAACCAGTTCGTCGAGCAGAAGGCCGTGCTGGCAGTGCAGGGCGCCGATTTCGGCGCCGACGCCATGATTCCCGTGTTGAAGTCCGCCGGCGTTGCGGAACTGGGCAACTTCCCCCTGACCCCGGGCATGAACTCAGCCGTTGGTGACGCCTACTTCATGCAGGGGTCGGCTCAGGAGGGCTACGCGGCCAACCTCGTCCAGCTGCAAAGGCTCGGCGCCTCGAAAGTCGCCGTCGTCCTGGTGGACAACCCGGCGAGTCACGACACCTACCGCTCGGTCATCGAGCCTGCTGCGACCAAGCTGAAGCTCACGACGAAGGTGTTCTACGTTCCGGCCCAGTCCGACTGGACGGTTCAGTCGGCGACGGTCCTCGCCTGGGGACCGGATGCGATCAGCACCTATGTCGCCGCCGAAGGCCTGGCCGCCGTGCCCGCGTTCCGGTCGGCGGGCTTCAGCGGCTACATCACCGCCGGGGCGAACACGGAGATCATCCCGCAGCTCGACCCGGGCGTACTCCAGAAGGTCCTGTTCAGTGCCCCGTACTACCTTCCCGAATTCGCCGACCCTCCGGCCAAGGTGAAGAAGGACCTCGACATCTTCGAGGCGTACACCTCGAATTTGCCGAAGAAGGGCAGCGTGACCCAGCGCCAGACCGGCTTCTACACCGCGCTCATGGCCGGTCAGCTGCTTCGCGACGTCGGTGCCAAGACCAGCCCGCTGACGGCCCAGGCCGTTCACAGCGGGCTGAGGACGTGGAAGGGCGAACGGGAACCCTTCCGCCTCAACGGATGGGACTGCTCCGCGGCGACATGGCCCGGCACGACCGCCTGCGGCTTCGGGAACGTCTACGCCACCCCGGGCAAGGACCGCGTGCTGGAGCCGCTGCCTGACCAGCCTGTCGACATGTCCGCGGTCCTGCCGTAACGGGACAGGTCCTTCGAGCGAGAAGGCGAGAGCCACACAGTGAGCGAAATCCTCCTCTTCCTCGTGCTCGGCCTGGGTGTCGGAGCGGTGTATGCCGCTCTGACGCTCGGGGTCGTTCTGACGTACCAGGGCACAGGCATGATCAACTTCGCGGCCGCGGCGATGGCCGCGGTACCCATGTACGTCTACGAGGAGCTGCAGCAAGGAAGACTGACACTGCCGGTGCCATGGCTTCCTTCGTTCGACGTCGGGGATACGCCCACCTGGCTGGCCGTCGCGATCGCGGTGGCGGTTGCCGGACTCCTGGGTGCCTTGACCGAGTTGGCGGTCTCCAGGCCGCTGCGCAAAGCACCTCCCCTGGCGAAGGTGGTCGCCGCCGTCGGGATCCTGCTCACACTGCAGGCCGTCGTAGGGCTCAAGTACGGGACGGTTCCGCTGCTGCGATCGGTAACCCTCCCACAGGGCGCAGTGGAAATGGCCGGCGTCAACGTCGCCAAGGACCGGCTCTGGCTCGTCGGCATCGCCGTGGCGCTGTCGGTCGGGCTGGCCCTCTGGTTCCGCAAGTCCCGGATGGGTCTGGCCATCCAGGCCTCCGCGGAGAACGAGCGGGCGGCCGGGTTCGCCAGGCTGTCGCCCACGGTCACCGGTCTGGTCACCTGGACGGTCTCCTCCATGTTCACCGCCCTGATCCTGGTGCTGGCCGGACCCGCCACGGGAACCCTTTCCCCCTCGACCATGCCGCTGCTGGTGGTCCCTGCGCTGGCAGGTGCGCTCGTCGCCCGGTTGAGCTCGCTCACGGTCGGCCTCGTCGGAGCCTTGACGCTCGGTGTGGTCCAGTCCATTCTCCAGTACCTCAGCCAGACCAAGGACTGGTGGCCGGAGTGGGCCAAGCAGGGGCTCACCAACGTGGTGCCCTTCCTGGTGATCGTGGTAGCCCTCTTCGTGCTGGGCCGCGCGATTCCCACCCGTGGAGACGACGTCAGGTCCTCGCTTCCGGCCGTGCTGGTCCCACGCAACCGTCCTCATATGGTGGCGGTGTGGTCGGCCGTCGGACTTGCCGCCCTCGCCCTGACGTCCGGTACCTACCGTTTCGGTGTCATCACCAGCCTGGCCGTGTCACTGATAGCACTCTCCCTGGTGCTGCTGACCGGACTGCTCGGTCAGATCTCTCTCGCACAGGCGGCATTCGCAGGAGTCGCCGGCATCGTCCTGTCCAAGCTCGGTGACTCGGTGCCGTTCCCCTTGTCGCTGTTCATCGCGGCGGCTCTCGCGGCCGTCGCGGGAGTCTTCGTCGGCATCCCGGCGCTGCGCATCCGCGGTGCCCAACTTGCCGTGGTGACGCTGGCGGCCGCGCTCACGCTCCAGGACTTCGTGCTGGCCAACCCGAAGATCGTCTCGGCGACGGCGAACCTCATTCCCGACCCGGTTCTCTTCGGGTGGAACCTCTCGGTGCGCGGTGGCCAGGACATCGCGCGGCTGCCCTTCGGTGTCATGGTCCTCGTCATCGTGGTGGTGGCGTCCATCTGCGTCGGTAATCTCATGCGGGCAGGCACCGGCAGGACAATGCTGGCGATCCGGTCGAACGAGCGAGCCGCCGCAGCCATCGGCATCAATGTTCCGAGAGTCAAGCTCGCAGCGTTCGCGGCCTCCTCTTTCTTGGCGGGCCTGGGCGGCGGCCTCATCGGCTACAGCCGTGGTCAGCTGTCGGCGGATTCCTTCGGGGTGTTCATCGGTCTTTCGTTTCTCGCAGTGGCGTACCTGTCGGGTATCACCAGCGTCAGTGGCGCCGCCCTCGCCGGGGTGTCGGCGAGCCTCGGCATCGTCTATGTGTTCATGGACCGCAATCTCCACCTGGGCAGCTACTACATGCTGATCACGGGCATTTCGCTCATCCTCACGGTCCTGTTCAACCCGATCGGCATCGCGGGCAAGACCCGGTCGGACTACGAGAAGGCACGGGCCCGTCTGGCGCCTCACAAGTCCCCGGCGAAGCCCATGGCACAGTCCGTCGAGTCCGACAGCAGCCCGGCCATGGCGGAGACCCCCCGGCAGATCGGAGACGTATCGCTCTCCGCTCGGGGTGTCACGGTCAGGTACGGCGGTGTCGAAGCAGTGTCCGACGTGCACATCGAGGTGCGTGCCGGTGAGATCGTCGGTCTCATCGGTCCCAACGGCGCCGGCAAGACGAGCTTCGTCGACGCCCTGACGGGATTCACCCGCAGCTCTGGAGAGGTGGACCTGGCAGGGGACCGCCTCGACCAGCAGCCGGCGCACGAACGCGCGCGACGTGGCCTGGTCAGGACATGGCAGGCCAGTGAACTCTTCGAGGACCTCACAGTCGGCGACAACGTGCGCGTCGCCAATGAGACGGGCAACGAAGCCCTGGGCATGCTCCGCGACAGCGTGCGGCCCACCACCCCGGCGTCTGCTCCGGTCGAGCGGGCTCTGGCCCTCATGTCGCTGACCGACGTCGCAGATCGCAAACCTTCCGAATTGCCGCTCGGCAGGCAGAAGGCGGTGGGCATGGCGCGGGCACTGGCCATGGAACCGCAGGTGCTGCTGCTGGACGAGCCGGCCGCCGGCTTGGACAGTACCGAGAGCCTCGCCTTCGGCGACCAGTTGCGGCGGATCGCGGCCACCGGTGTCGGCTGCCTGCTCATCGACCACGACATGCACTTGGTGATGAGCGTCTGCGACCGCGTCTACGTCATCGAATTCGGCAAGCAGATCGCTACCGGCACCCCTGAAGCGGTGCGCACCGATCCACTCGTCCTCAAGTCCTACCTGGGCAACCAGTCATTCGAGACGACAGAAGAGGCAGACGACGCCCCCGTCGGAAAGGAAGAGGTGGGATCATGACTGCACTCATCGAAACCCAAGATCTCACCTGTGGCTACGGGAAGCTGCCCGTCGTCCGCGACCTCAACCTGACCGTCGCGGCGGGAGAGGTCGTGTGTCTCCTGGGAGCCAACGGAGCCGGCAAGACGACCAGCCTGCTGACCATCGCCGGTGCCCTGCCGAAACTGGGCGGTGCCGTGCACGTCGGTAGCAAACCGGCCCCCGCGGCCGCCCACGTCGTGGCACGCCGCGGACTCGCTCTCGTGCCCGAAGGGCGCGGATTGTTCTACCGGTTGACCGTCGCGGAGAATCTCCGCCTCCGGCGACACCGCCGCTCAGGCGTCTCCATCGATGACGTTCTCGGTCACTTCCCCGTGCTCGCCGGCTTGATGGGCAGGCGCGCCGGACTGCTGTCCGGCGGTGAACAGCAGATGCTGGCTCTCGCAGGCGCCCTGGTCGCCGACCCGCAGGTGATCCTTCTCGACGAGATGAGCCTGGGGCTCGCCCCGATCATCGTCGAGCGACTGCTCCCGATCGTCAGGAGCATCGCCGACGATCGGGGGATGGGTGTGCTCCTGGTCGAGCAGCACATCCTCGCCGCGCTGACGGTCGCCGACCGCGGATACGTGATGGCTCACGGTTCGGTGGTCGCGGAAGGCACAGCCTCCGAGCTCCGGCGGGACGCGGAGCTGTTGGAGGCGAGTTACTTGGGTGAGAAGCCAAGCATCGACGCGGCGATTGCCGAGGGACTGGTATGAGGAGCTCGGAGATGACCCGGGACACGCCCTACATCAACGACACGCATCCGACCCCCGAGGTACTGCGTCGTACGTTCGGCACCTTTCCGAGTGGTGTCGTGGCGCTGTGCGGCACGACACCCGAGGGGGAGACGGTCGGGATGGCCATCAGCGCCTTCATCCCGGTCTCGCTCGACCCGCCGCTGATCGGTGTGGCGGTTCAGAACAGCTCGCGGACCTGGGCGGTGCTCCGTGAACTTCCCTCACTCGGTGTCAGCGTGCTCGCCTCCGACCAGCAGCTCGAGGCCCGCCAGCTGGCGGCGCGCGAGGGGGACCGCTTCACGAACATCGATCTCGGCAACGTCACAGAAGGCGGCGCGGTGTTCCTGGCCAACTCGGTATCGCGCTTCGACTGCGTACTCGAAAGTGAGACACCGGCTGGAGACCACACCATGGTGCTGCTCCGGATCCGGGCACTCAGCCTCTCCTACGACGTCTCACCGCTCGTCTTTCACGAGAGCGCCTTCGCCACTCTGAGCCCGCTCGGCGAGGCCGACATCACCTGAACATGCGGACGTTCAGTCCGACGGAACCGAACACTGGCCCGATCGGCAGATCCGGGGAAATCTGGTTGCCACTCGACCCGAGAGTGAGGAGCACGCTCATTTCCGAGAGCATCGCCACCCGCAGGGAGCCGATCGCACCGCCAGCATCCTTGGCGCCGGATGCGCTGGACCCGGTCGCCGAACCGCTGTCGGTCGTCGAGAAGTCCGGTGGCCGCCTTGCAGGTGGCATTGTCGCCGTGACCATGGTCGGCCCGTGACTGGCGCCCGCACCGAAACCGTGGGGACACGCGCTGCGATCGAGGCCGCGTTGGTGGCACCCGGTGCTGACTTCGAGACCTCGACAGTGCCGGTGCGCGGCGTCCCGACAACGGTCTACCGGAACGCGCCCCCGACGCTGGCCGAGGTATTCGGACGAGCCGCGTCGTGGGGCGACACCGCGGCCCTCTCCTACGAGGACCGCACGGTGACGTGGTCGCACTACTCCGACACGGTGAGTCGCATCGCGGGAAGCCTGGTCGTCGATCACGGAGTCCGTCCGGGCGACCGCGTTGCCATCGCCATGCGCAACTACCCCGAATGGGCACTGTCGTTCGCGGCCGTGACCAGTCTCGGCGCTGTAGCCGTGCCGCTCAATTCCTGGTGGAACGGGGAAGAGCTGGCCCGCTCGCTGGCCGACTGCGGAGCCTGCCTGCTGTTCGCCGACGGTGAGCGCGCTCAGCTCGTCGGCGAGCAGCGCTCTGGTCTGCCGGCGCTCCGCGCCGTGGTCGAAGCGGAACCGAAGGCGCACTCGGGAGATCTGGCCTGGCACGACATCGTGGCGGGTCCCGTCGCCGACCTCGGCGCCTTCGCTGCCGCGATCTCGCCCGACGACGATGCCACCATCATGTACACCTCCGGCACGACCGGACAGCCCAAGGGCGTGGTCGCGACACATCGTGCCCACACCACCGCACTCATGAACATCCTCTACCAGGGGGCCCTTCACGCAGCGACGAACCGCGCCCGGTCGGAACCGGTCCGGCCCGTGCGCACCCCCGCGCAGGCCCTCGTCGGGGGCCCGCTGTTTCACATCTCCAACCTTCCCAAGCTCTACGTCGCCGCCTGGCGCGGGCATCACCTGGTGTTCATGCGCCGATGGAACGCCGCAACGGCCGTAGCCCTCATAGACAGTCTTGGCCTCGATGGTTTCGCGGGTGTCCCCACGATGGTGCGGCAGTTGCTCGACGAGGCTGAGGCGAGGGGTACGACGCTGCCGAGTCTTCGCCAGATCGGAACCGGTGGTGCACCCACGCCCGGCAACCAGATCCAACGGATCGGGCGCCAGTTCCGGCGGGAGGTCCTGGCCAGCACCGGCTACGGCCTCACCGAAACAACGGGTCCCATGGTGGGCATCGCCTCAGCCGACTTCTTCGACCGGCCGGACGCGGTCGGGCGGCCGTTTCCGGTCAGCCAGATCCGGGTGGTGGCCGCCGACGGGTCCGACACCGGCCCGGGCGAGGTCGGCCAGGCCTGGATGCGGGGGGCCACTCTGGCAAGGGGCTACTGGAACCAGCCGGACGAATCCTTCTGCGACGCCGAGGGCTGGTTCGCCACCGGAGACCTGGTGTCCGTGGACGGCGAGGGGTTCCTGAGGATTGTCGACCGGATCAAGGACGTGGTCCTGCGCGGTGGTGAGAACGTCTACTGCGCCGAGGTGGAGGGGCTGCTCGCCACCCACCCGGACGTGGTCGACGCCGGGGTCTTCGGTATCCCGCACGACATCCTCGGCGAAGAGGTGGCGGCGGCGGTGCAGGTGCGAGCCGGGTCGGCGATCGTGCCGGCAGAACTCCAGCGCCATGTCGCCCGGCGAGCCGCTGCCTACAAGGTCCCCGCCGTGGTGGTCGTCCTGACCAGCCCCTTGCCGCGCAACGCGGCGGGGAAGGTACTCAAGTCCGAGCTCCGGGCCAGGCTCGAAGCGCATGCAGCACGCGAGGAGCAGCCATGACTACACCCTCCAAGGCCGGCGAAGCCGCGGCCGAGTATCAGGAGATCCTCTACTCCGTCGCGGACCGGATCGCCACCGTGACCTTGAACCAGCCTGCACGGCGCAACGCGCTCACGTTCCGGCTGCGCCGTGAACTCATTGACGCGCTCAGGAGAGCCGAGAGCGACGATGACGTCACCGTTGTCCTGATACGAGCCAACGGACCATCATTCTCCGGTGGTTATGCCCTGTCGACCGGACGACGACCCGATCCGGAGAACGGAGAGGCAGAGGGCAAGGCCTACTGGGACGACGGAACCCGACCCGAACGGTGGATCGACGCCGAGGAGTTCGACGGCTGGACCGACCAGTGGGCGCGCAGCTGCCTGCGCGACTGGATGAACGTCTGGGAGCTACTGAAACCGGTGGTCGCCATGGTGCACGGCCATTGCCTTGCCGGAGGGACCGAGCTGATGTCCCTGTGCGACATCGCCTTCGTCGCCGATGACGCCCAGATCGGCTATCCGCCGGTGCGCGGAATGACCTCGCCCGACATCCCGTACTTCCCGTGGAAGATGACCATGGCCCAGGCGAAGTACCTGCAGCTCACCGGGAACAGCGTGACGGGCGCCGAAGCGGCAGCCATGGGATGGGTCGCCAAGTCGTTTCCTCCCGAGGAGCTTGAGGAGCAGACGATGCGTGAGCTGCGCGCGATGAGCCACATCGCGCCGTCACTGCTCGCCGCCAACAAGGAGTCCCTCAACCAGGCCTACGAGATCATGGGCATGCGAACCCACTTCCATCAGGCGTGGGCCATGCACTCGCTCAGCGGAGCGCTGAGGCCCGGTGCCCGGGACTTCTCGCAACGGCTTCGAGAGGGCGGCCTCAAAGCCGCTCTCGAGTGGCGTGACGGTCCGGCGCGTGGCGAAGGGTTCCTCTGAGCAGCACTCAGGCGGGCGAGCGCAGCCCAGCGGGGCGAAGCCCACGCGCACTGGTCGCCTTCCCTCCGAAGGCTTCGAGCAGTTGCTCCATGATCCGCAGAATGTGCTCGGAGAGGCGGTCAGCAGCAGCCGCACTGTCACCGGACTTGATGGCCTGCGCGATTCTGATGTGCTCCCTGCTGTCCGGAGCGAAATCCCGCTCGACGTGCACGTCCCGCTGGCGCAGAACCTGCGTGAGCACCACGGCGTCCTCCACCGCTTTGTGCAGCATCGCGTTGTCCGCGGCCGCAGCGACGGCCTGGTGAAAAGCGGTGTCCGCATCACGGAATGCTTCGAAATCATCGGCCACCCCGGCGGAGGCCTGCGCGAGCTCCACCAGCTCGTTCTTCTGCTCCCGGGTGGCGCGGTCCGCGGCGTAGCGTGCGGCCGCCGCCTCAAGGCCCGCACGCATCTCGAAGGCGTCGCGGATGATGCGAGCGGTCGGCACCACGACGCGCAGACCACGACCCGACGGTGCCACCAGGCCGATCTGGCGCATCTGCAGCAGCGCTTCGCGGACCGGGGTCTTGCTGACTTTCAGGTCCTTGGAAAGCATCGCCTCACTGACCGAGCTGCCCGGCGGCAGGCTCGCATCGATCATTCGCTTGCGAATCGCGGCGAAAACGAGATCGGTCAGGTTCTCAGGTCGCTCGATCATCGAACACACACCCTCC